>JBDLRJ010000278.1:0-4007 GCA_039800145.1 Pseudomonadota bacterium
CTGTTGTGCCCCTCCACCTCGAGCCTGTCCGAGCGCACGAGCACCGCGAGCCCCGTCGTGTACAGCGGCAGCTCCCGCGTCAGCGCGTACTCGTGCGCCCGGAAGTAGAAGGCCTCGTACGGGAACTCACGCCCCAGCGCGGCGAAGACGGTCTCGAACTCCGCCATGAAGTCCTCGAGCTGCGTCTCGTGCGGTCGCTCCACCTCGGACAGCGCCGCCTGGCTGCGCAGCGAGCGCGTCTCCACCTCCTGCAGGCAGATGACATCCGCGAGCGGAGAGAGCTCGGACAGGCGCAGCGCGATGGCCTGCTTGGAGTACCGCGTGGAGGCGAGCCCCCGCAGCGCATGCCCGAAGTAACGGACGTTGTACGAGACGACGCGGAGGGGCGACGGGTCCATGCGGCTCTGGACCTCAACCTGCGGGCGTCAGCGGCCCATGCCACCGGCCGGCACCGGCTCCCCGGCAGGTGCGGGGGCGGCCGGCGCGGCAGGGGCGGGCTCGGCGCCCAGCGGGGCGGCGACCGGGGCAGCGGCGGACGGGGCAACCGGTGCCTCGACGCTCGCCTCCGCGGGCGCGCTCACCGCGGGAACGTCTCGGCGGATCTCGTACCGGTCCAGGGTCCCCGGCAGGGAGATCACCACCACGGCGTTGTCCTTCTGGAGCCCCGCGCTCACCGGCAGCTTGAAGCGCCCCTGCGCGTCCGTCTTCACGCGCACCTTCTCGCCCCACAGCCCCACCGCGACCGGGACGTTCGGGAGCGGGTCACCGGAGCCATCCACGAGGACCAGCGAGAGCTCCTTCTCCCCCGGCGCGAGCGCGACGAGGTCCCGGTAGTACGGGCGGTGGGCACAGGAGGCGAGCGTCAGCAGGGCAGCGAGCGAAAGAAAGGCAGTGCGCATGGCGCCGTCGCTTGTACCCTTTCCCCGTGAGCGTTCGCCATCCCCGAGTTCCCGCAGGCAGTCCCGTCCCGGTGGACGACCGGCTCCCCGCGGACCAGGCGCTCTCACGGCTCAAGCGCGGCGAGCAACTCCTCTACCGCGGGGACTACCGGAACGCGCGGCAGCTGCTCTCGGCGCTCGGGCGACGGCTGGAGAGGTCCGTCCCCCGCCCCCGTCCGGGAGCGAGCCTGCGGGACCGCTTCCTCGCCGAGCGGGCCGCGAAGGGGCGGGAGGCGACGCTGCTCTCGCGCGTCCTCGTGGAGCTGGACGACCAACTCCGCCTGCAGTGCGCCCGCGCCCCGGACGTGGCGGAGGCCTGCCGCGCGGCCTGGGGAGCGGAGGCCGGTGCGCGCACGGTGCCCCTGCGCGAGCTGCTCGGCGTGCTGGGCAGCTGGGAGTGGCAGAAGAAGGGCATCCCCGTCCCCGCGCTCGGCGGAAACATCCACCCGCACTACGGCGTCTTCGGCCCGGTGCGGCAGGAGTACGTGGAGCTCGTCGCGGCCGCGCCCAGGCCCGACGGCCTCCGCGTGTTGGACGTGGGCACGGGCACGGGTGTGCTGGGAATCCTGCTCGCCCGGCGCGGGGCACGCGACGTGGTCGCCACGGATCTCGAGACGAGCGCCGTCGCCTGCGCGAACGAGAACGCCGCGCGCTTCGGCGTGCAGCGCGCCTTTCGCGCGCAGCAGGCGGATCTCTTCCCCGGCGGCACCGCGGACCTCGTCGTCTTCAACCCGCCCTGGCTGCCGCTCTCTCCCACGAGTGCCATCGAGCGCGCGCTGTACGACGAAGACCACGCGCTCCTCCGGCGCTTCCTGGGGAGCGTCACGGCCCACCTCGCGCCCGGCGGCGAGGCCTGGCTCATCCTGTCGGATCTCGCCGAGCGCCTCGGGCTGCGGGAGCCGGGGGCGCTCGAGCGGTGGTGGGGGGAAGGTGAACTCTCGCTCGTGGCACGCCACGACGCGCGCCCCACGCACAAGCGGGCCGCCGACGAGGGCGACCCGCTCCACGCTGCGCGGAGGGCCGAGGTGACGACCCTCTTCCGGCTGCGTGCCCGCGCCTCCTAGAAGCGGCCGCCCGCGCTGAGCAGCCCCTGGATGCGGTTACCGGTCGCGCCGCCCGGCACGAACTCCTCGCCCTGCAGGAAGTTGTACGTCATGCGCGCGTCCACGTTGATGGCCTTCGTGGCGTTGAAGCGCACGCCCACGCCCGTGGGGATGTTGAAGGCCGAGTCATCCCGCCACCCCTGGACCTGGTTCACCTCCCGCACGTTGTAGAAGTCCACGCCCACGCCCGCGAGCGCGAACGGCTGCACGCGCGTGTTCATCAGGCCGGCCGTCAACGCCAACTGCCCGCTGCTCCGCACGGCGTCGGTGCCGGGACCCGCGCCGAACTCGCCGGCCTGCCCCTCCACGACGCCGCCGCTGTAGCTCGCCTCGAGCCCCAGGTTCTTCCGGGTCACACCGGCCGTCACGCCGAGCGCCGGGGCGTTGCGCAGGTTGTTCCCGAGACCGCCCGTGTAGATGTCCAGGCCGCCGCCGAGCAGCACGTACCCGCGCGTCTTCTTCTGCCGGTCCGTCTCCACCTTCACCGTCTGCGTCTCCACGCGCCGTCCGGGCTCGGTCGCGGTGGACTCCGGCTCGAGCTCGAAGCCCGCGGGCTCACCGCGCCCCGACACGTCCTCCTGCGCCAGCCCAGCCCCCCCCACCAGCGTCCCCGCGGCCAACACGCCCCCCACCACCCACCGCTGCAGTCGTCCCATGTCCCCTCCCTTGTCCAGGTTCAGGACTGGAGGGTGTTCACCGCCGGCCACGCCTGCGCGGCTTCGGGCCGGGGTCGGCCGGGGCGCCGTCGTGCACCGGGGCGCTCGCCCCCTCGGCCAGTCTCTGGACCGCGTCCGCCCACAACCCGGACAGGCGCGCCTCCGCCGCGAGCGCCTCGTCGTCCGAAGGACCGTCCGCCACGAGGTGTCGCGCGAGGGCGAGCACGCGCGTCTCCACGGCCACCTCCGACGCGAGCGCCCACGCACCGGCCGCGTCCAACCCACAGGCCTGGAGGAACGCGGGGCGATCTTGCTCGGACACGTCCAGCGCTTCGAACCAGCCCCCGAGCGCGGCCTGCACGGCCTCGTCGTCCACCGTCACACCGAAGGCACGGCCGAAGGCCACGAGCAACTTCCTCCGGAGCCCGGCCTCGCGGACTGCCTCCGCGTCCGCGCGCTGCCGAAGGAACTCGAGCGCGGCCGAACCGGGCACCTCCGCGTCCCCCCAGCGGCAGACGTCTCCCCGGAGTCTCCGTGCGCGCACCAGCGCCGAGAGCCCTGCCCCGCTCGACGTCGCGTCCTCGACCCGGGCCGGGACCGGTCGGCGCATCCACCGGGCCACCTCCCGCAGGCAGGCGCGCGCGTCCTCCGCCTTGGGATCGGGGAGACCGGCCTTCGCAAGATCGTCCCACGCGGAGCGCTCGGCAGCGGAGAGCCTGGGTGCATCCAACACCGCGCGCCAGGTGCGCGACTGGTAGTGGATGCGTTCCGCTGCCCGTACGAGGGCACGCGCCCTCCGCTCCGTGAGAACCCCGCGCCGGGCAGCCTCCGCCGCAGCTGCCCGCACCTGCACCAGCGGAACGGTGAGTGGACGGTGGCCGTGCTCGGGCCCCGCGTGGAGAAGCGCCACCTCCGCGTCGTCCACGAGCGCCCCGTCCCGGTAGGCCTCGAAGATCTTCCCCACCCCGCGCATGCCGAGCCCGTGCAGCTCCGCCGCGCGCAGCGCGCCCATGCTGGAGGCGCCGAACACGGCCACCCCCTGGGCGAGCGCCGCGCGCAGCTCGTGGTGCCACACGGAGGGCACGCCCTCGAACACGCCGTCGACCAGCACCAGCACCTCGGGCTGATCGATCAGCGCGCGGAAGATGTCTCCCTGCCTCGCGGGCGGACGGACCTCGCACGGCAAGAGCGCCTGTACCTCCTCGGCCCCCAGCGTGGGCCCGGCGAAGACGAGGACGCTCACAGGAGCCCCGAGGTGAGCGCGCCGGGCACCAGCACCCGGACGACGTGGAGCGGTTCGCCGCGGAGGG
>JBDLRJ010000279.1:0-6689 GCA_039800145.1 Pseudomonadota bacterium
GGGAGGCGCTCGCGTGGGCGAGGACGGGAAAGACCGAGTTTCCCGAGGACGTGCTCCAGTTCTCCGTACAGGCAGACGAGGTGGCGCGGCTCGCCGAGGCGCGCCTCAAGGACGCGGAGCTCCGGTTCCGGGGCGAGCAGCCGGGGGCGCGCCTGTGCCGCGACCTGGCGGTGACGGAGCGGCTCGAGCGTGGGCGCGAGGAGCGGCGAGAGGCACTCGCCGCGCTCGTCCGGGCGAAACACCCCCAGGCCGCAGCGGTCCAACGGCTCGCCCAGCTGCGCGACCCCGAGCCCTCTGTCCGGGCTGCAGCAGGAGACTGAACGGGCTTTCACCTGTCGGGACGAGGGTGTAGGACGGTCCTCCCATGGCCACCCGCTCGTACGTGTTGCAGCGCCCGGCCTCCGCGCCGCGGTTCCGGATCGACTACGCCCGCGAACTGAACGCAGAGCAGCTCGCCGCGGTGGAGGCGCCCGCGGGGCCCTGCCTCGTGATCGCCGGTGCGGGCACGGGCAAGACGCGGACGCTCATCTACCGGCTGGCGCGGACGCTGGAGCAGGGCACGCCGCTGGAGGCCATGCTGCTCCTCACCTTCACCAACAAGGCAGCGCGGGAGATGGTGCGCCGCGTGGAGGCGCTCACGCAGGGGCTCGCGGATCCACGCCGGCTGCTCGGCGGCACCTTCCACCACGTGGCGCACGTGCTGTTGCGTTCGCACGGCGCCTCGGTGGGGATCTCCCCGGACTTCGCGTTGCTGGACCGCGAGGACGCCACGACGGTCATGGGCGAGGCGCTCGCGGAGGTGACGGGGGGACGCTCGGAGCGGCGGCTGCCGCGGCCGGAGCTTCTGGTAGAGCTCTCGTCGCTGTCGGCGAACACGGGCCACCCGCTCGAGGTGCTGCTCGCCGAGCGGCGCCCGGCGTTCCTGCCGGACGCGGAGCTGCTCGGGCGCGTGCTGGGGGCCTTCGGCGCGCGGAAACGCCGGATGCAGCTGCTGGACTTCGACGATCTCCTGGTCTTCTTCCGCCAGCTGCTCGCGGAGCAGCCGGTCATCCGCGGCGCGCTGCGCGAGCGGTTCCGCGCGGTCTTCGTGGACGAGTTCCAGGACACCAACCGCCTGCAGGGGGAGTTGGTGGACCTGCTCGCGGGTGAAGGTGGGAACGTCACGGTGGTGGGTGACGACGCGCAGTGCATCTACGGCTTCCGCGGCGCGCACTTCGCGAACATCCGGGACTTCCCTGCGAGGCACGCCGGCTGCCGCGTCTTCACGCTGACGCGCAACTACCGCTCCACCCCGGAGGTGCTGGCGCTCGCCAACGCCTCGCTGTCGTGCAACCGGGACCAGTACCCGCGGGAGCTCGTGCCGGCGCGCCCGGCCGGGGCTCGGCCCGTGGTGGTGGCAGCTGCCACGGACGACGAGCAGGCCTCCTTCGTGGCGCAGCGGGTGTTGGAGCTCCGGGACGAGGGAATCCCGCTCGGCGAGATGGCGGTGTTGTACCGGGCCCACTCGCACTCGCTGGAGCTGCAGCTGGAGCTCGGCCGGCGCGGCATCCCGTACCTCGTGCGCTCGGGCGTGCGCTTCTTCGAGCAGGCGCACGTGAAGGACGTGGTGTCTCACCTTCGCCTCGTGAACAACCCGAGGGACGAGCTGTCCTTCAAGCGCTGCGTCCGGCTCTGGCCCGGCGTGGGAGGGGCCGCGGCGGGGCAGCTGTGGGGGCGCGTGGAGGCGGAAGTGGATCCGCTCCAGGCGTTCCTCTCGGGCGCGTGGCGGGAGGGGTTTCCCCGGCGGGCACTCGGCGGGGCAGAGCGCGCGCGGGAGATCTTCGCCTCGCTGCTGGCCGCGGGGGCGGGTGCACCGGGAGAGCTGATTTCCCGCGTGCTCGCGGGCGGGTACCGCGAGCAGCTCGACGCCCGCTTCCCGGCCGCCGAGCGCCGCGCCGAGGACCTGGAGCACCTCGCCGAGTACGCAGCGCGCTACGGAGATCTCCGCAGCTTCCTGTCGGAGCTCTCGCTCGCGGGCGAGTTGCAGGGCGAGGACGTGGTGGACGGTGAACCGCCGGACGAGGCGCTCACCCTGAGCACCGTGCACCAGGCGAAGGGGCTCGAGTGGCGCGGGGTGTTCGTGGTGGGTGCCGTGGACGGCCAGTTCCCCCTGGTGCACGCCGCGCGAACGGCCGCGGAGGAGGAGGAGGAGCGCCGCCTGTTCTACGTGGCGCTGACGCGCGCGAAGGATGAACTCTACGTCTGCTACCCGCTCACCTCCGGGAGCCCCGGCAGCGGGCGCTCGCTCCGGCACGCGAGCCGCTTCATCACCGAACTTCCGGACGGCCCCACGGGCCCGTACGACCGGTGGGTCCTCTCTGCGACATAGGCTGTGACAAGCCCCAAGGGGCTGGAGCAGACTGTCGAAACGTCCATGGCGGAGAAGGCACGCATCATCGGGATCGACCTCGGGACCACCAACACGGTGGTGGCCTACGTGCGCAACCGCATTCCCAAGGTGGTCCCCTCGGAGCGTGGCAACCTGGTGATCCCCTCCACCGTGGCGGTGTCTGCGAGCGGTGACGTGCTCGTGGGGGGGCCGGCCCGGGACCAGGCGGTGACCAACCCGCGCAACACGGTCTTCGGCGCCAAGCGGCTCATCGGCCGCCCGTACGAGTCCACGGCAGTGGAGGAACTGCGCGGCTATTTCCCGTACGAGATCGTCCCCGGCGAGGAGGGCGCCGCGGCGGTGAAGCTCGGGGACCGCGTGTTGTCGCTCCCCGAGATCTCCAGCCACGTGCTCGCGCACGCGAAGAAGGTCTCGGAGCTGTACCTCGGTGGCCCGATCACCGAGGCGGTGATCACCGTGCCCGCCTGGTACAACGACAACCAGCGCAACGCGGTGAAGCGTGCCGGGGCGCTGGCCGGGCTGGAGGTGAAGCGCATCCTCAACGAGCCCACCGCCGCGGCGCTCGCGTACGGCTTCAACCGGAAGCTTCGCCAGAAGGTACTCGTGTACGATCTCGGCGGCGGCACGTTCGACGTGTCGGTCCTGCAGCTGGACCAGAACGTCTTCGAGGTGCTCGCGACGGGCGGTGACACGTTCCTCGGCGGCACGGACTTCGACCGGCGGATCGTGGACCACGTGGTCCGGGTCTTCCAGCAGCTCGAGGGGATCGATCTCTCGTCCAACCCCGTGGCCATGCAGCGGGTACAGGGGGCGGCCGAGGCCGCGAAGATGGACCTCTCCCTGATCCCGAACGTGATGCTGGAGCTGCCCTTCGTGGCGGAACGGCGGGGCAAGCCGGTGGACCTGCGGATCCCGCTGACGAGGGACCAGCTCAACGCGCTCACGTCCGACCTGGTGGACCGGACCTTCGCCATCGTGGACGAGGTGCTCGCGCAGAAGGGGCTTCAGCGCACGGACGTCGACGAGGTGTTGCTGGTGGGAGGGCAGAGCCGGATGCCGCTCGTGCAGCAGCGGATCGCCGCCCACTTCGGTAAGCCGCCTCGCAAGGGCGTGCACCCGGACGAGTGCGTGGCGCTCGGGGCGGCCCTCTTCGCGGATTCGCTGGGGACCCTGGACGCCGTCACGCTCTTGGACGCGCTGTCCATGCCCATTGGGTACGCGCAGCCGAACGGGGCATTCAAGGTGGTGCTCGAGCGGAACCTGCCCATCCCGGGCAGCCGCAGCTTCCGCCTTCCCCCTCCGCGCGCCCCGGGCGGCGAACCGCCCGTCCTGGAGCTCTTCCAGGGAGAGTCGTCCCGCGCCGGGGACAACGAGTTCCTCGGACGGCTCCAGCTCCCGGCCATTCCCGCGGGCGGTATCCGGGTGGAGCTCCGCGTGGACGCCGAGGGGATCCTCTCCGTCACCGTGGGCGAAGGGCAGCACGCGCACGTGAAGAAGCTGTCCACGCGGGACACCCCCTCCGCGGTGAAGCAGTCCCTGTCCGAGCTCCAGTCCCGGCGCCAGCAGGACGCGCCCGCCGCGCCGGCGCCCGCCGAGGCCGGGATCCTGTCCAGCTTGAAGAAGATGTTCGGCCGGAGTTGACCCGGCGAGGAGCCGTCCATGGGTGTTGGCAAGGAACTGAAGGACCGGGCGTTGGCCGCCTCCCAGCGGGCCATGGAGCGGCTGCTCTCGGACGAGCGCCGGGCCACCCAGATCGCCACCGCGGTGGGGCGCGTGCAGCAGGGCCGGGAGACGCTCGTGAAGGGGCTCGAGGACGTGCTCCGCGGCCTGGACGTCGCCCCGCGCGAGGACTTCAAGGCGGTGGCGCGCCAGCTCTCCAGCCTGAAGCGGCGGGTCCGGGACCTGGACCGCAAGCTGGAGTCACTCAAGAAGGAACGTTCTTCTTGACGGCGGCGCGGAGGTGGGGCAGATAGCGCCCCGACGTTCACGCAGCACGGGCGCATAGCTCAGCGGTAGAGCACTGCCTTCACACGGCAGGGGTCCAAGGTTCGAATCCTTGTGCGCCCACTCGAAGGGCGGTGGTTCCAAAAACGGACCACCGCCCTTTGTATTTTCCGGGCGCTCACGGTCCACTGAAGGCCTGGATGACCTGCGCAGCGGGACGAAGACCGCCGTCCGGGAGTTGGTAGGCCCAGGTCGCCTCGGCCGCGTCGAAGCGCCACGCCAGCGCCCCCTTGAAGCACCCGGCCTTCGCGCCGTTGAGGAAGTTCGCGGCGGCGGCGTAATGGAGGGTGTCGTTCCACACCTGCGTCTTCTGGCCGAACTCGCCGAGGTACAGCGGCACGCCGTCCAGCGTGGCTCGGTCACAGAGCGCGGTGGCCCCGCCGAAGGTGCCGTTGTCCGAGTAGAGGTGCACGTCGTAGAAGTCCAGGCCCAGTCCGGAGAGGAAGCCGCTCGCAAGATCGTACTGTGCCGTTCCACCCTTCCCGAGCGTCACGGTCACGCGCAACCAGGGGCTGCGCGACTTGATGAAGTCCCGCGTACGCTGGATGAAGGCGCGCGGCCCCACCGGGTCAAGTGGGAGTCCGCTCCACAGCCCGTCGCTCTTGGCCGCGTCCAGCTCGTTGGCGATGTCCAGGCCGAAGATGTTCTCCGCGTGGCGGTCCAGCATCTCCAGCAGTGGACCGAGCACCCGCTCGTTGAACGCATCTCCCTCTCCGCCGGTGTTCGCAAGCAGCGCCGGGTAGTAGTCGGCGAGGGGGGCGTAGACCGCCATGTGGTTGGACTCGAGCGCAGTGAGGTACACCCAGAGACCGCGTTGCCGCGCCTCGACGATCACCCACTCGAGGTTGGCGAGCAGCTGGGGCGAGAGCCCCTGCGTCCGGGGCGTGGAGGGGGCGAGCACGAGCCCCTGTCCCAGCTCGAAGAGGAACAGCCGCACCACGCGCCCTCCGCCAAGCTTGATCCCGTCCAGGACGGACCGCGCGTAGCCCGGGTCGAAATCGGACGTGAGCCCCGTGCCGAACCACGGGCCGAACCAGGCCTCGTTGTACCCCACGATGAAGTCCGGCATCACCATGGGCGGGAGTGGAGTCCCAGCGTCCGGCACCTCGCCCCCGTCCAGGGTCTCGGCGCCGGCATCTGCGCCCGCGTCCGGGGCCTCGGTGGGCTGTCCGGCCGGATCCGCGGCCTCGCCCCCGTCCGCCCCCCCGGTGGGCCTCTCCAGGGGGATGCCCCCTCCACAGCCCAGCAGGACCGTGGCCGCAGCGGCGAGCGCGCGGAGGTTCGACGAGGCAGGCGGGGGACGTTGGCCGGGCATCGGGGGAGGGCGGGGGAGGCCCGCTTCCCGGTTATCGCCCGCGCGCAGCGGAGGTTGCGGGGGCACGGGGCAGCCGACGCGTCCGGAGCATCGCCGCCAGGCCCAACAGGCTCCACCAGGCCCACGTGGGATCTGCCTGTCCGCATGCGCAGTTCGGGCCGTTGACCCGCAGCTTCCGCGTGGCGAGCGCATCCGGGTCCGTGAGGAAGCCGCGCGCGGCCGGCGAGGGATCCACCACGCCCGCGCGGCTGACGGCGCGGACCGAGAGCACGTGAGGCGCCGTGGGCAGTCTCTCCAGCATCCAGCTGGCCGCGCACGGCGAGAACGGGGACGAGTCCAGGCTGCACTCGAAGGTGGCGTCCGCGAGCGTGGTGGCGAAGGCGAACGGGACGTCCTCGCCCACGAGCTCCCCCTCGAACGGCCCCGAGGTGATCTCGGTGTCCGGCACGCGGGCATCCACCTCCCACGTCACCTCCACCGGCGTGGGATCCACGTTGCCCGCCTCGTCCACCGCGCGTGCCGCGAACAGGTGGGGTCCATCCTGCAGGGACGCATGGACCACGGGCGTGGTGCAGGGCACGAAGGGCTCCGCGTCCAGGCTGCACTCGAAACCGGCGCCCGGCTCGGACCCGAGCGAGAACACCGCCAGGGGCGCGCCCACGAGCCTGCCGGGGGCCTGGATCAAAGTCGTCTCCGGCGGCGCCGTGTCCACGATCCACCCGAACGACGCGTCCGGCCCCACGTTGCCCGTGGCGTCCACCGCGCGCACCGAGACGAGGTGCTTGCCGTCCCCGAGGCCCAGCAGCTCCAGCGGGGACGTGCAGGGCTGCCAGGGGGCGCCGTCCAGTGCGCAGCGGTAGACCGCCGGTTCGGAGCTGACCCAGGCGAAGACTGCCTCCGGGGTGCGCTCGAGTGACGCGGGCGCCTGGGTCCACTGGACGACGGGCAGCTGCGAGTCACACGTCCAGCGCCAGGCGTCCT
>JBDLRJ010000280.1:0-25944 GCA_039800145.1 Pseudomonadota bacterium
TAGTCCTCCACCACGCGGGGGGAGAGGTCCCGGATCTCCCCTGCCACGCGCTCCACCCACGAAATCCGGCTCGAGAGGTCCGCGTCGATGGCCGCCCCCTCGACCTTGCGCATGGCCCCCAGCGCGTCCAGCGCATTGCCGAGCGCCAGGTCCAGGGCCCGCTCCGCCTGTTCGAGGTTCACCCCACGCTCCTCCAGGCGAAGCACCCCGGGCTGGAGCGCCACGTCCTGGAGCCTCGGCCGCTCGTCGAGTCCCGCCGCCCGCGCCACCTCCGCGAGGGCACGCGCGTACTCTCGGGCAAGCGCGGTGTCCACCTGCGGCACGCTGGCGCTGCGACCCACGGCGGTGCGGCGGACGAACACGTCCACGGAGCCACGCGCGAGCCGGTCCTTCATCCGCTTGATGACGGTGGCCTCGAGCGTGGACAGCTCGCGCGGGAGGCGGACCTTCACCTCGCAGAACTTGTGGTTGAGGCTCTTGAGCTCCACGAGGAGTTCCTCGTCGCCCGAGACAGCCCGTCCCACCC
This sequence comes from Pseudomonadota bacterium, assembly GCA_039800145.1. Lineage (GTDB taxonomy): Bacteria > Myxococcota > Myxococcia > Myxococcales > Myxococcaceae > VGRA01. The sequence continues at coordinate 527 of JBDLRJ010000280.1, forward strand.
CGAACCCGGTCATGCTGGAGAGCATGGGGCGGGGCTTAAAGGGGCTTTTGCCCACCGGGTCAAGCCGCGACTACTGTGCCGCTGTTCCATGCTCCAGCAGTTGCTCAAGCCGCTCGAGATCAAGGGTCGCCACGTGGGGGCGCGGGTGGCCGGGTGGCTGCTCCGGCGTCCGTCCACGACCGCCCTGGCGCCCTCGCGGCTCGACCGGGCGCGGCGGGTGCTCCTCGTCCGGGTGGACAACCGGGTGGGCGAGGCGCTGCTGACCACTCCGCTCCTGGACGCGCTCCGGCAGCAGCGCCCGGACCTGGAGGTGGACCTGCTCGTCCACCAAAAGTGCGTCCGCCTCCTCGAGGGGCACCCCTCCGGCGTCCGCGTGATGGGCCTGGATCGGTCGCGGCTGTGGGCGGGGCCGCTCGCCCCCGGCGTCCGCGTTCTCCACCCGCGCCCCTACGACGCGGTGGTGGACTGCTCGAACTGGACCGAGCCTTCCGTGACGGCCGCCCTGGTGTCCCGCTTCGTGGGGCGCGAGGCGGTCGTCATCGGCCCCGGCACGGGCGCCACGCGCGGACTGCGGGACGTGGCCGTGGATCCGCTCTCCGGCGTGCGCTCGGAGGTGGCCCAGCGGCTCCACCTGCTGTCCCCGCTGCTCGGGCCACAGCCCCTGCGCCCCCTGTCCTTCCGGCCGCCGACACCTTCTGCGGGCGTGCTCGCGTGGGCCCGGCAGTTCCGGGGGCCGAGGGCGGTGGTGAACCCGGGCGGCCGGCTCGGCTACCGGCGCGTCCCGCCGGAGTTGTTCGCCGTCGCGGTGCAGGGCCTCGCGGAGATGGGGCTCTCGCCCGTCCTCACGTGGGGCCCCGGGGAAGAGGCGCTGGCGAGCGAGGTGATTGCCCACGCCCCCATGGCCTTCCGGGCCCCGCCCACCTCGTTGGACGATCTTGCCTGGTTGATGGCCACCTCCGTCCTGTCGGTGTGCAACAACACCGGCCCCATGCACCTGTCGGTGGCAGTGGGAACCCCCACGCTGGGGCTCTTCCTCCACATGGACCTCGAGCGCTGGGGTCACCTCCACGCGCCGCACCGCATGGTGGACCTGACCTCCGCGCTGCCCCTCGGAGAGGCGCCTCAACGGCTGCGCGCAGAACTCGGGACGTGGGCCACGCCGCTCCTGGCCAACCCCGCCCCGTCGAGCCTCGCCTGACGTCAGCGGCCCAGCCGCGAGACCAGGTCGGTGGTGCTGTGGTCCTTGGGATCTCCCGCCACGGCCACGCGCCCCCCGTAGGCGAGCACCTCGTCCCGCTCGGGGATGGTGTCCGGCGTGTAGTCCGTGCCCTTCACGTGGACGTCCGGGCGCAGGGCCCGGAGGACGGCGCGGACGTCCCGGTCGTCGAACAGCAGCACGGCGTCCGTGCAAGCGAGCGCCGCGACGAGCTCCGCGCGCTCCGTGCCCGGGATGACCGGGCGCCCGGGCCCCTTGTTGGCGCGGGTGGAGGCGTCCGAGTTCACCGCGACCACGAGGGCGTCCGCGAGCCCCCGCGCCCCCTCGAGGTACCGGACGTGGCCCACGTGGAGCAGGTCGAAGACACCGTTGGCGAGCGCCACGCGCCTGCCCTCCGAGCGCCAGCTCTCCACGCGGCGCTGCACCTCGGCGAGTGACTGCACCTTGGACGCGGTGCTCACGCCGCGAGCTCCCCGAGCAGCTCCGCGGCAGTCACGGTGGCAGTGCCGGGCTTCATGACGACCTTGCCCCCGGCCACGTTCGCGAGCCTCGCGGCGTCCAGGACCGTTCCACCGGCAGCGAGCCCGAGCGCGAGCGCCGCGATGACCGTGTCCCCTGCCCCGGTGACGTCCACGGCCTCCTCTGCGCCGTGGACCGGCAGCAGGGTGAGCGTGCGTCCCTCGAAGATGGCCATGCCGTGGCGCCCCCGCGTGGCCACGAGCGCGCGGCACCCGAGAACCTTCGATGCCCGGCGCATGGCCGCTTCCAGCGAGGACGCGTCCCGGACCTCGATGCCGGTGAGCGCGAGCAGCTCGGGCTCGTTGGGTTTGCAGACGGTGAATCCCCGGTACGCGCCCAGCGCGTAGCGCGAGTCGACGCACACGGGCATTCCCTCGGCAGCCAGCGCGCGGAGCACGCCGCGCGTCTCCTCGCCGAGCACGCCGGCCCCGTAGTCGGACACCACCACCGCGTCCACGTCGCGCGCCGCGGCGCGGACGAGCGAGGCGAGCGACGCGCGCACGCGTGGAGGAAGCGGCCCCTGCACCGTGCGGTCGAGCCGCAACATCTGTTGCCGGGAGGTGTGCAGGCCGCCGGCGAGGATGCGGGTCTTCGTCTCGGTGGTGAGCCCGCGCGCGGAAGGCGTCCGCACCCGGATGCGGGCGGAGCGGAACGCCGCCCGGAGCGCGCGGCCCATCTCGTCACCGCCGAGGACGCCCACGGCCTCCACGCGCGCGCCGAGTGCGGCGAGGTTGGCCGCCACGTTGGCACCTCCACCGAGCTTCACCTCGGACTGCTCGTACCGCACCACGAGCACGGGGGCCTCCCGGCTCACCCGCTCCGTCTGGCCGTAGATGTAGTGGTCCGCCACGAAGTCGCCGACCACCAGGACACGCCGACGGGCGAACGCGTGGACCAGGGTACGCGGGGAGGGCTCGGGAGAGGGATGGAGTTGGGCGGGCTTCAAGGCGTGGGCGGTTGTGCCATGGCCGGAGCAGGCGGGACAACCCCGCGCTGCATGGCCCACCCGGCTGCCGGCGCGTCCCGTTGCCCGCGGCCTCGGGCCTCTCAGGGCGTGGTGCCTGGTGCCGCCGTCGGAGCCGTCGCGGCGACTTCGCCCCGTGCGAGGGATTCCACCCAGTCATGTCCCGAGAGGAGCTCGACGCGCTGCCGGAGCGTCCAGGTCTCGAGCCCCGGCGAGGGCAGGCGGACGAGATCCTTCTCCGTGGTGACGGGCGTCGCGCCGAGGGAGACGGCCTCGGCGGCGAGTGCGCGCAGCTCCCCCGGGCGAAAGGCATGGTGATCCGGGAACAGCCGCGTGGCCACCACCTCCGCGCCCAGGGCGCCGAGCGAAGCGACGAAGCCGCGCGGACGCGCGAGCCCCGCGAACGCGAGGACGCGGCGCCCGCGCAGGTGTTCGAGCGGCACCGGGACACCGGCCCCGTCGAGGACATCCCAGGGGACGTGGCGTGCCCGGACGACCGGCAGGTGAGCGAACGGGGGCGGGACGGGCGCGTCCGGCGTGGTGCACCTCAGCCACACCCCGGTGGCACGGCGTGCTGCAGAAGGTGGTTCGCGCAGGGGCCCGGCCGGGAGCAGGCGTCCGTTCCCGAGCGGGGCAATGGCATCCACGACGAGCAGGTCCACGTCCCGCGCGAGCCCGCGGTGTTGGAAGCCGTCGTCGAGCAGCGCCACCGCTGCGCCCGCGTCCCGGGCGCGCCGGGCGAGCGCCACGCGGTCTGCACCCACGTACACCGGCACTTCCGGCAGCGCGCGTGCAAGCAGCAGCGGTTCATCCCCGACTTCCGCCGAGGTGTGGAGCGGCTCCACGCGGAGCGGCGTGTTCCCTGCCCGGCCATAGCCGCGCGACAGGATCGCCACGGGCCGTCCACGCGCACGGAGCGTCTCCGCGAGGAAGCGCACCACGGGCGTCTTGCCTGAACCGCCCACCGTCAGGTTGCCCACCGAGATCACGCTGAGCCCGGGCACCCGCGAGGGGCGCAGCAGGCCGGTGCCGTACAGCGCGGCGCGCGCCGCCACGCCCGCACCGAAGAGCCACGAGAGCGGCGCCAGCAGGTTCGCCGGGAGCGGCGCCCGCCCGTCTTCCGGGTACCAGGTGGACTCCCAGCCCCCCGTCACGTCGCGCCGTCCTTCCTGCGCTCGAGCAGCTGGGCCATGCGCTCCACGTTCCGAGCGCTCGCGCCGGAGACCTGGCTCACCGCGCCGGCGGCGAGGGCGCCGAGTTGCTGGAGCTGCTCGGGACGCGAGAGCAGTTCGAACATCACCTTGTAGAGGTGGAGGGGATCATTCACCTGGATCCCCCCCCGGCCCACCAACACCTGGACGCTGTCCTTGAAGTTCTCCATGTGCGGCCCGAACAGCACGGGGCGCCCCTGGCCTGCCGGCTCGAGGATGTTCTGCCCCCCTCGGTGTGTGAAGGAGCCGCCCACGAACACGATCGTGGCGAGCCTGTACGCGCGCGCGAGCTCGCCGATGCTGTCGAGCACGACCACGGGGTGCTGCTGGCCGTCACCGGCCGAGCGCAGTCCCACGCCGAGGCCGGCCGCTTCTGCGAGGTCCTTCACACGCCCGGCGCGGTCGATGTACCGGGGGGCGATCACGAGGCGAAGGTCCGGGAAGTCGCGCCTGAGCCGGAGGTACACCTCCAGCAGCGCCTCCTCCTCTCCTTCGTGGGTGCTCCCCGCGATGAAGGTGCGCTCGCCCTCGCGGATGCCGAGCGCCCGGGCGAGCGCTCGGTCCTCCTCGGCTGGGAGCGGTGCCATGAGGGCGTCGAACTTGGTATTGCCGGTAACGACCACGCGCTCCGGCCGCGCCCCCAGTTGCAGCGCGCGCTCGGCCTCCTCGTCCTCGCGCATGAGCAGCAGGTCCACGTCCGCGAGGGGATTGCCCACGGCCCCGAAGAACAGGCGGTAGCGCCCGAGGTGGGCAGGCGAGAACCGGCCGTTGGTGAGCACCACCGCGGCGCCCGACTTCTTCGCCGCGCGGAGCAGGTGGGGCCATATCTCCGTGTATTCGAGGACGAGGAGATCCGGGCGAAGCGCGCGCACCGCGCGGGACGTGGCGCCGGGGAGATCGTACGGCCAGTAGAAGGCGCCATCCACCAGCTTCCCCAGCCGCCCGGTGGCCATGAGGTAGCCGGTGTTGGTCGTGGTGGTGAAGAAGATGCTGCAGCCGGGAAACCGGGCGCGCAGGGACGTCACCATCGGCGAGAGGGCGAGGAGATCCCCTGCGCTCGCCCCGTGCAACCACACGCGCGGAGAGCCGCCCTTGGGGACCTCGTCCGGGCGGTAGAGCCCGAGGCGCTGACGGAGTCCGTGGCGCGTCTTCCGGTGCAGCGAGAGCAGCGGAAAGAGGAGCCAGAAGAGCGCGTAGCTCGCGAGGACGTAGAGCAGCCGCACGGCTCAGCGCGTCTCCCCGGAGAGCTCCGCGGGCGCCTGGACGCGGACCGGGCTGGGCACCAGCCAGGGGCGCCAGGCCGTGCCGGAGAGAAGCCCCGGGCCCTCGGCCCATGCCTCCACCTGGAATGCTCCCGGCCCGGTGGCCTCCACCGTGCGGCCATCCTCGAGCAGTCTTGCCTCGCCCCACACCTGCAGGCGAACGGAGGCAGGTGCAGGCTGGGGCAACTGCACCTGCACGCGCGCGCCCGGCTGGACGGTGCGGGCAGGGCCGAGCCCGCGGAGCGCAAAGCCGTCCGCGCCCCCGAGCGCGGTGAAGGCGCAGTAGGCCTCGCCCCGCTCCAGCGTGCTCCGCACCGCGCGGGCCGCGTCCTCCGGGTCCGCCGGCATGGAGAACGCGGGGGGAAGCACCATGGACAGGGCGCGGAACTCGTCCCCGTAAGGTGGCAGCCCGTGTGCGTCGTGTGCGCAGAGCGCCACGCGCGGGCGGCTGCGCGCGAGCTGGAGCAGGCGGGCGGTGGTCTCTTCCTGGGGCAGGGACACCACGGCGAAGGCGTGGGCCGGCTTCGCGAGGAAGGCCCCCACGGCGGGGACGAGCAGGGACAGGGGCGAGCGCTGCGCGTCCCGGAACATGGAGTCCGCGGAGTACAGCTCGAGCCCCGCGGCCGCGGTCTCTGCTTCGTCCCAGTCGGTCCAGGGGCGCTTCTGCTGGACGGGGTGCGCGAGCACGGTCATGCCGCCTGCCTGCTGGACGCGGAGCGCAGGGCGCTCTCCCGGACCGGCCGGGGCAAGGGCCTTCGCGCCCAGCTGCGCGAGGTGGCCCACGGGCGTGGAGAGCTCCGCGCCGGAGAGGAGCAGCACGCCGGACTCGAACCGCGGCGGCGGAAGCGACGTGGGGTTGTGATCCGTGAGCACCACGAAGGCGAGGCCTGCCTCGGCCGCTGCCGCGGCGATCTCCGCCTCCGTCCCGCGCCCGTCCGAGGCGGTCGAGTGGACGTGCCAGGCCCCGCGCACCTGGCGCATCTGTCCCGGGGGAGACGCACCGCGCAGCGGGTACTCCGTCGTGGAGGCCCGGAGCGTGAACACGCCCGAGTAACCGAGCACCAGGATGATGGCTCCGCCCACTGCGCGCAGGAGCTTGGCTGCCAGCTGCTTCATGCCGCCTCCGGGAAATGCGCCGGGTTTCGCACGGTCGCGGGTGCGGGGAAAGTCACGCAGCGGGGGGCCGCGTCCGTCCGTCCCCGCCGCCTCACGCCGCCTCCCGGTGCTGGAGCGCCCACAGCCGCGCGTAGGCGCCGCCCCGCCCGAGCAGCTCGGCGTGCGTCCCGGACTCCACCACGCGCCCCTCGTCCATGACGCAGATGACGTCCGCGTCCACGACCGTGGAGAGCCGGTGCGCGATGACCAGTGCCGTCCGGCCGGGAAGCAGGCCGGCGAGCGCGCGCTGGACCTCTGCCTCGCTCTCCGGGTCCAGGCTGCTGGTCGCCTCGTCGAGGACCAGCACCGGCGCACCGGAGACGAGCGCCCGCGCCAGGCACAGCCGCTGCCGCTGTCCACCGCTCAAGTTGACGCCTCTCTCCCCCACGCGGGTGTCATACCCGTTGGGCAGCGCGAGTACGAACGCGTGGGCGTGGGCGGCACGCGCCGCGGCCTCGAGCTCCCCGTCCGTGGCGTCCGGCCGCCCCACGCGGAGGTTGTCCCGCACGGTCCCGGCGAAGAGCAGCGGCTCCTGGGTGACGAGCGCGAACTGGGCGCGCACGCCGTCGACGTCCAGCGACGCCGCGTCCACGCCGTCGAGCAGGAACTGGCCCGCGTCCGGCGCCGCGAAGCGGAGCAGCAGCTGCGTGACGGTGCTCTTGCCCGCGCCGCTCGGGCCCACCAGCGCCACCGTGCGCCCCGCCTCGAGCACCAGGTCGAGCCCCCGGAGCACGGCGCGGTCCCCGTGGTGGAAGCCCACGCCCCTCAGTTCCACGCTGCGCGCAAGCCGCGGCGGGACGGGGGCCCCGCGTGCGGACACCACGGGGGGCGGGACGTCCAGCACCTCGGCGAGCCGGGCGCGTGCCGCCACCGCCTGCACCGCGAACTGTCCCACGCGGCCCAGCTGCTTGGCGGGTTGGTAGAGCAACACCAGCGCCGCGAGGAACGAGAGCAGCTCCTCGGGGGGGAGGGAGGACCGCGTGGCCGTCCAGGCCAGCACCGCGGAGACGGAGGCGGCACCCAACACCTCCATCACGCCCGGCGCCCCGCCGCGCGCCCAGCCCGCTGCCCTCGCCGCGCGGAGCTGCGCGGAGGCATCCCGGTCGAAGCGGCCGAGCTCCTCGCCCTGCGCGTTGAAGGCCTGCAGCGTCCGGACCCCGCCCACGCCCTCCTGCACGCGCGCGGCGAGCCCGCCGAGCCGGTCGTTGCCCTCGCGCGTGCGGCGGAACAGGGTGCGCGTCAGCCTCACCGCGGGCCACGCCGCGAGCGGCACCGCGAGGGCAGCCAGGAGCGAGAGCTTCCAGTTCAAGGCCACCGCCACGCCGGCGAGCACCACCACCTGGATGCCATCCCGCGCCCAGCCTCCCACGGCATAGGTGGCCGCCAGCTCCACGGCGGTCACGTCCGCGCCGAAACGCGCGAGCAGGTCCCCTACCCTGCGCCCCGCGAGCTGGACCGGGGACTGGGAGATGAGCGCCACGAACAGCCGCCGCCGCAGGTCCGCGCCGACGCGCTGGCCGAACATCCCCATGGAATAGAATTGCCCGAGGTAGGCCAGGCCCTTCACCGCGCCCACCCCCACGAGTGACAGCGGGAGCCAGGTGCGCACGGACGCCGGGTCCACCTGCGCGAGGAACGGGAACAGCTCCGCGGCGAGCCCCACGCCCGAGCTGCCGCCGGACAGCAGCAGCCGCAGAGCCGGCCCCAGCATCCACGCGTACACGCCGGTGGCCGCGCCCAGCACGGCCATGCACCCGAGGGCCGCGTAGAGCCACCCGCGGTGCGGGGCTGCCCACGGCCACAGCGCGCGGAGGCCTGCACCGGGACTCACGGGGAGAGCGCCTCCCACGCGGCGAGCGCGGGGGCCCAGCCCGGCCGCGAGAGGAGCAGCCGCTCGAGCCGGGCGCGCGCGGGCACCGTCTCGCCGAGTTCCAGTTCCACCACCGCGGCCACGAGGTGGGCGCGCGGCAGTTCCGGGTCCAACGCCAGCGCCTTCTTCAAGAGTGCGAGCGCCGCCACGCCCCGCTCGCGCACCGGGCGCGGCCCCGCCATCCAGGTCGCCCACGCGGCGAGCGGGTAGTACGCGGGCTCCCGCGGGTTGAGCGCGAGCGCGAGGTCAAACGCACGGCGCGCGGCGGCCCAGTCACCGCGCAGCATGGCGCCGTGGCCTCGCCAGAGTTCCACCTCCGCCTCCGGGACAGGCTCCGCGGTGCGAAGCCCCGAGCGCGTGACCAGGTGCGCGAGGTAGGCGCGCCGCTTCTCGGGGCTGCCCAGCACGCGCCGCGCGGCACCGAGCCGCTCCTGCACCGTGAGGAAGAGATCCTCGAGCCCGGACAGGTCCTGGTCCGGGTAACTGTCCGGGTGGAAGCGCTGGACGCGCTCCGCGTACGCGCGCTCCACCTCGGCCGTGTCCGCGCCGAGGCCGAGCCCCAGCGCGTGGAAGTAGCTGCCGGTGATGACCTGCAGCGCACCTTCGCGGAGCTCCGCGGCGAGCTCCGGCTTGAGCTGCTTGTGCCTGCGCGGGGCCGCGGGGGCCGGGGGGCCGCCCACGTCCCCGGCCGGGAACGCCGCCGGGGCGAAGGCCACGTCCCCGGTGAGCCGGAGAAACCAGAGCAGGCTCCAACGGCGGTGCAGCTCTCCCGGGGCTCCGGCGAGCAGCTCCCGCGTGGTGGCATGGCCGTTGAGCTGCAGCGCGAACTTCACGTCCTCCACGTCCAGGCCGAGCGCGGGGAGATCCCCGGCGAACTCCGGCGTCCGGTGCGGGTACCGCTTGCCGAGGCCCTTGAGCGCGGCAGCGAAATCCCGCGCAGTCATCAACCTCCGGGCCCCGTCGAGGACCGGCGCGAGCGCGGGCAGCAGCGCGAGGTCCACCCCCTCCCGGAACTCGGCGCCCGCGTAGAACGCGCACTGCCCACCGCGCAGGCGCAGGAGGGAGGCGGCCATGGCGCGCACGTAACCGGCCCACGCGGGTTGGAACGCCTCCGCGCCGAGCGGTCCGCCCGCGAGCTGCAGCGCGAGCTTCCACGGCCCGAGCCCCCGCATGGCCGCGAGGCGGCGCGCCTCCGCCTGGGGCATGAGGCCCGCGCGCTCGAGGTGCGAGGCGAAGTCCTCGCCGGGAACGTCCGTGTCGAACGCGACGGGAGCCCCCTCGAGGAGGAAGAGGCGCCGCACCTCGGCTCCCGTCGCCACGACGAGGACGCCGTCACGCCGGAGGCGCCAGAGGCCGTGCAGCACCTCCGGGAGCGGGTCCTTCTCCAGGCTGGTGGCCTGCACGGGCGGGCGCTCGAGCGTCTGCGCCCACGCGGGACGGGCGGCGGTGGGCTGCGAGGGGCCGGCGCTGCGCCCCAGCGCGGCCTTGAGCCGCGCGAGGATGTCATCCGTGCGCGAGCCGTCCGGGAAGTAGCCGTCCGGCCGGAACTCGAGCACGGCGCGCACCCCCGCCGCCCGCGAGGGGCCGAGGTGCGCCTTGTCCACGGCGAGCAGCGGGAGCGACCTGCCCTCGGACATTCCCCGCAGCAGCGCGCCGAGCGACTTGCCCTCGTGCCGCGGGAAATCCGCGGCCAGCACCACCGCGTCCGGCCGCTCCGAGGCGTAGAGCGCGAGCGCCTCGTGCGGCGTTCGGGCACAGCGCACCCCGTGTCCCGCGCGCAGCAGCGCCTGCCGGAGGGACTCGGCTGTGGCCGCATGGTGCTCAACGACGAGGATGGCTTTCACGGGTGCGGGTCGTCCCAGGCTCCAAGGTGTTGTCGCGCCCCCCGGGCGGGATGAGTACCATGCCCGGCTCCATGGCGGACATCCTCGTCGTTGCAGGTGAAGCCTCCGGAGACCAGCACGGGGCCGACGTGGTCCGGGCCCTGCGTGCGCAGGATCCCACCCTGCGCTTCTTCGGCATGGGCGGAAAGAACCTGCAGGCGGCCGGCGTTGAGCTGCTCTACGGGGCGCACGAGGTGTCGGTCATGGGCATCGCGGAGGTGCTCCCGCGGCTGCCGCGCATCCTCGCCGTCATGCGGGGGCTGGAGCAGGCGGCGCGCGCGCGCAGGCCTGCGCTGGCGCTGCTGGTGGACATCCCGGACTTCAACCTGCGGCTCGCGAAGAAGCTGAAGGCGCAGGGCGTGCGCGTGGCCTACTACGTGAGCCCCATGCTGTGGGCGTGGCGGGAGGGGCGCGTGCGCCAGGTGGCGGCGCGCGTGGACGAGATGCTCTGCATCCTCCCGTTCGAGGAGGCGTTCTACCGGGAGCGCGGCGTGGCGGCGCGCTACGTGGGCAACCCGGTGGTGGAGCAGGTGCCGGCCCCGGGCCCCGCGTCCGGCTTCCGCGCGGCGCTCGGCGTGCCGGACGTGCCGACGCTGGCGCTGCTGCCGGGCAGCCGGCCGTCCGAGCTTCGCCGCATCCTCCCCGCGCTGGTGGGCACCGCGCAGCGGATGGTGGCCGCGCGGCCGGGGTTGCAGGTGCTCGTGCCCGTGGCGCCCACGGTGGACCGTGCGGCCGTGGAAGCGGCCTTCGCCGCTAGGGGCGTGCAGCCGGTGCTCGTGGAAGGGCGCGCCCCGGAGGTGGTGGGCGCGTCCGACGCGGCGGTCGTCGCCTCGGGCACGGCGGCGCTCGAGGCGGGGCTGATGGAGCGGCCCTTCGTGGTGGTGTACCGCGTCTCCCCGCTCACCTACTGGGTGGGGCGGCTGATGCTGCGCGTGGCGCACGTGGCGCTGGTGAACCTGCTCGCGCGGCGGCGCGTGGTGCCGGAGCTGATCCAGGGGGAGATGACGCCTGCGCGCATCTGCGCAGAGCTCGAGAAGCTGTGGCCGGAGGGGCCCGAGCGGGCGGCCCTGCTCGCGGGCCTGCGCGAGGTGCGCGGACTGCTCGGCCCACCGGGCGCGGCGGCGCGGGCCGCGGAGTCCGTGCGCGGGCTGCTCCGCGGCAGCGCGCGGTGAGCCGGATGGTGGTATGTGCCGTTGCGTGAACCCGGCCCTCATCTGCCTCCCGACCTACAACGAGCGCGACAACCTCGAGCCCATCACGAAGGCCATCCTCGCCGCGGATCCACGCGTGGACATCCTGGTGGTGGATGACAACAGCCCGGACGGGACCGGCGCGCTGGCGGACGCGCTGGCCGCGGCCGAACCGCGCATCCGCGTGCTGCACCGCGAGAAGAAGGAGGGGCTGGGGCGGGCCTACGTGGCGGCGTTCCAGTGGGCGCTCGCGCAGGGCTACACGTGGGTGCTGGAGATGGACGCGGACTTCAGCCACGACCCGCGCTACCTGCCGGTCTTCCTGGACACGGCGCAGGGCGGCGTGGACCTGGTGCTGGGGAGCCGCTACGTGGAGGGCGGGGGCACGGTGAACTGGGGCGCGGGCCGGAAGGTCATCAGCCGCGGCGGTTCCCTCTACGCGCGCACCATCCTCGGGGTGGACGTGAAGGATCTCACCGGCGGCTTCAAGTGCTTCCACCGCCGGGTGCTCGAGGCGCTGGCCCTGGACTCGGTGATGGGCTCCGGGTACGGCTTCCAGATCGAGATGACGTACCGCACGCTGCAGCGCGGGTTCGTGGTGAAGGAGGTGCCCATCGTGTTCGAGGACCGGCGCGTGGGGCAGTCCAAGATGAGCCGGAAGATCTTCCTCGAGGCGCTCACGCTCGTGTGGAAGCTGCGGCTGTCCGGCCGGGGCGCGTGAACGCCTGGGTCGAGCAGTTCCTGGTGGCGCTCCCCGCCGTCTTCTTCGTGGTGGACGTCTTCGGGGTGGTGCCGCTGTTCCTCGGCATGACCGCGGGGCAGCCGGCCGAGCGGACGCGGGCCACGGCGCTGCGCGCGTGCATGGCGGGGGCGGGACTGCTGGGCTTCTTCGCGCTCTTCGGCGGGGTGCTCTTCAAGGTGCTCGGCATCACGCTGCCGGCGTTCCGCGTGGCCGGGGGGCTGATCCTCCTGGTGACGGCGCTGGACATGATCAACGCGCGGCCGAGCGGGACGCGCACCTCGGCAGAGGAGCAGCGCGAGGGCGAGGCGAAGGAAGACATCGCCCTGGTGCCGCTGGCCATGCCCCTGCTCGCGGGGCCGGGCGCCATTGCCACCGTGATGGTGCTGATGGACAAGGGCGGCTCGCTGGTGCTCGGCGTGGCGGTGGTGCTGCCTTCCATCCTGATCACCTTCGCCGTGGCCTTCGGCGTGCTCTCCGCGGCCCCGCTGGTGCACCGGGTGCTGAAGGCCTCGGGCGTGGCGGTGCTCGAGCGCGTGATGGGGCTGGTGCTGGCCGCCATCGCGGTGCAGTTCATCGCGGACGGCGCGGTGGCGTTGCTGCGCGCGCCCGCGGGGTGAGCCGCCTCAGAGCTTCTTCCAGGCCGGTGGGAACGGCAGGGCGGTGAAGCCGGGCTCTCCCACGGAGAGGATGTAGTCCACGCGCCGGTTCTGCTCCTCGGGCGTCTCGTCCGGGGTGGAGATGCGGGGCACCTCCTCGCCGAAGCCCTCCACGAAGATGGGCACGCGCACCCCCTTCGCGCGGAAGTACTGCCCGATGGCGCGCGCCCGCGCGAGCGAGAGCGTGCGGTTGCGCGCGGCATCCCCCACCCGGTCGGTGTGGCCCACCACGTACAGCTGCACCGGGGCCCACCGGCTCGCGCGCTCCACGCGGCGCTTGAGCTCCTCGAGCGGCGCGGCGAGCCGCGGCACCTGGTCCGGGCGGATGTCCGCCTTGCCCGAGTCGAACACCACCTCGTCGTGCGGGACGTGGACGGAGTACGGGAAGAGATCCACCGAGGCGTAGCTCCCGGCGGCGTCGAACGCGCGCATGGAGATGCGGAGCACCTCGCCCTCCACCTTGCCCCACGTGGCCTCGAGCGCGGTGCCGGCCGGCTCACCGGCGTAGGTGAACTCGCCCTGCCACGCCCGCTCGCCGGACTCGGTGAACACCTCCACGAGCGCGCGCGCGGCGGGCCGGCTCAGGCGGAAGCGGAGGGAGCGCGCCGCGAGATCCACGTCCTTCGCCTTGTCCAGCTGCAGCTGCAGCGGGCCCCACAGCTCCGTGTCGAACGACAGGGGCATGAACAGCTGCGCCCCCTCGCGGTCGGTCACCTCCAGCGTGCCCTCGTAGCGGAAGCGGCCGTCGGGCTGGGGGAGCGGCACGGTCCGCACCTGCCCCACCTTCGCCTTCTCCTTCAGCTCCACCGACTCGCCGTCGTTGCGCTGCAGGCGGAGGTGGAAGCCGCGGATGGGCTCGAGCACGCGCAGCAGGACCGCGGGCGGCGACTTGCCCGGCACGCCCTGCCGCATGGAGACCTCCACCACGTCCGCGTGCGCGGCCGCACCGCACACGAGCCACAGCAACGCCCACGCCTTCATGTTCCCTCCCGCCGCTCCGGGAGGAGCAGCTCGGACAACGCCACCAGCCGGCCACCCGCCACGGGCAACGCGGCCCCGTCCCGCACGTCCTGGGCGTTCACCCACGCGGTCTCGCCCGTGGACGGGACGTGGAGCTGCAGCGCGTGGCCCCGGCCGGCGGGGCGGGCCTGCAGGAACACCGCCCGGTAGCTTCCGCCCGCGCCCGACAGCTGTGCCGCCACCGGCAGTCCGGACGAAAGCGCAGTGACCAGCAGCGAGACCAGCCGCGCCGCGTCACAGTCCGGCCCGCACGAGAGGCGGCGGTGGCGAACGCCGAGCACGCCCGCGGCGCCGGGGCCCACGTGCCGGCCCGAGGGAGAGAGGGGCCCCTCCGCGAGCGCGCGCCCGACGGCGTGCGAGCGGCTCGGGGCCGGGCTGTCGCCGAGATCCCTCGAGGCCAGGCGCCGGCCCCCGGTGATGGAGACCTCGCGGTCCTCCTCCGTTCCCACGACCACGCGGGGACGCACCGATCCGCGCGTGGGCAGGCCCAGTGCGTCCGTGTCCGGGGCCTGTCCCAGGTTGAGCCGCCAACTGGTGTACGGATCCAGCTCCGCGGCCAGGCGGGCCTCCACGTCCAGCGCCGCTGCCACGCCGGGCCGCAGCATCACCGCCTCGTAGGCCGCGGGCTCGTCCAGCCCGCCCAGCGCCTCGGCAAACGCGCCGAGCGCCGCGGGACCGTGGCCGGCCGCGCGGGCCCGCGCGAGCAGCTCCTGGTGCAGCTCGGACGGCCGCCTCAGCGGGACGTCCGGCTCGGTGCGGGACCGCTCGCTCACGCGCGCCTCCCGCCGTCGACCAGCTCGCCCACGAGCGCCAGCCGCTCGAGGTGCGCAAGCAACGCCTCGGTGTCCAGCTCGGACCGGACGCGGGGGATCCACCGCGCCACGAGCGTGGCCAGCGCGGGGGAGCCGGCGCGCGCCCCGGCCACCCACTGGGACAGGCGGGACTTCGGGTCCGGCGCGGGCGAGCGGGACGGGGCACGCGCCTGCCGGAGTGACAGCACCGCCGAGGCCACCGAGAGCGGCGTCTCCCCCCCCGAGCGGAGCTCCGCCCACTCCTCGAGCAGCGTGGTGCCGTTGAATTCGCGGTCCCGGAACGGGGCAGACGGCTGCATGGCGGGCTGGGAGGTTACCCCGCGCGGGGGGCCACCCCCAACACCGTCAGCCCGCGGCGCGAGGCCTCGGAGAGCACGCTGCCCGGGTCCAGCAGCAGGGTACGCCCCGCCTCCACGGCGAGCACCGTGGCCCCCACCTCCTGCATGGTGTCCAGCGTGCGGGTGCCGACGGCGGGGAGATCGAACCGCTCGTCCTGGCCCGGCTTGCAGAGCTTGACCACGACGGCGCCCGCCCCCCCGTACCGGCCCCCGCGGCGGATGGCCTCGTCCGTGCCCTCCACCGCCTCGAGCGCGAGCACGTGCCCCCCCTTCACCACCACCGCCTGGCCCACGTCCGCCTGCCCGAGCAGCGTGGCCACCTCCACGCCGAGCTTCACGTCCCGCTCCTGCGCCTCGGAGAGCACGGGGCCCGCCAGGTGACCCTCGGGCGCGAGCAACTCCGGGACGAACTCCGACGGCGAAACGATGGCCACCCCGGCCCGCTCGAAGTGGGAGGCCACGGCGCGCAGCAGCGCGTCGTCCCGGAAGCTCCGCAGTCCCGCGATGATGCGCAGCGCGCCCAGGTCGGGCCGCACCTGCGTGAAGGCCTTCACCCGGCCGATGCCGCCGGCCATCACCGCGCGCTCCACGCCGTGGCGCCGGAAGTGGGACAGGATGCGGTCCACCTGCCCGAGCTGCACCCAGGTGAAGGCGTGCACGGCCTGCTCGAGCGCGGGGTCCGCTTCGCCGCGGTGCGCGGCGGCCACGACTTCGAGCCCGGCCTTGCGCGCCGCCTCGGCGAAGAGCAGCGGGAAGCGCCCGTTGCCCGCCACCAGCCCGATGCGCCCTCCGCCGCTGCCCATGTCAGCGGGTGAGGCCGCGCTTGCTGCCCTCGATGAAGGTGAGCAGCTCGTCGATCTCCGCGTGGCCCCCGTGCTCGGCCTTCACCCGGGCCACGGCCTCGTTGAGCCCCAGCTTGCTGCGGAACAGCAGCTTGTAGGCCTCCTTGATGCGGCGGACCTGGTCCTCGGTGTAACCGGCGCGCTGCAGCCCCACCGAGTTCAGCCCGGCGAGCTCCGCGCGGTCTCCCTGCGCGGTGCAGTACGGCGGGACGTCCATGGTGACCATGGCGCCGCCGGAGATGAAGGCGTGCCGGCCGATCCGCGTGAACTGGTGGATGGCGCACAGCGCGCTCAGGTGGACGTGGTCCGACAGCTGGACGTGCCCGGCCATGGCCGCGGAGTTGGCGAGGATGCAGCCGTTGCCCACCACGCAGTCGTGGGCCACGTGGCTGTAGGCCATGAAGAGGTTGCGGTTGCCGATGCGGGTGATGCCGCCGCCCTGGACGGTGCCGATGTGGAGGGTGGTGAACTCGCGGACGAGGTTGTCGTCCCCCATCACCAGCTGCGTGGGCTCGCCCGCGTACTTGAGATCCTGTGGGACGGCCCCGACCGAGGCGAACTGGAAGATGCGGTTGCGCGCCCCGAGCGTGGTGTCCCCCTCGATGACGGCGTGCGGCCCCACGGTGCAACCGGGGCCCATCTTCACGCGCGGCCCGATGACGGCGTAGGGCCCCACGGTCACGGAGCTGTCCAGCTCGGCGCCGGGGGAGACGAGGGCGGTGGGATGGATGTTCGACATCAGCCCTCCACCACCGGCGACTTCGCCTTGTCCACGACGGTGGCGAGGAACTCCGCCTCCGCCACCTTCTGCCCCTCCACGTACGCGGTGCCGCGCTGCTTCCAGATGGCGCCCTTGTGCTTGATGACCTCCACGGACAGCTGGAGGCGGTCCCCCGGCACCACGGGCTTGCGGAACTTCGCCCCGTCGATGGCCATGAGGAAGCTGAGCTTCTGCTCGGGATCGAACCCCTCGCTCTTGTAGGCGAGGATGGCGGAGGCCTGCGCGAGCGCCTCGAGGATGAGCACGCCGGGCATGACCGGCTGGCCGGGGAAGTGGCCGTTGAAGAACGGCTCGTTGATGGTCACGTTCTTCCAGGCCGTGAGCTTCACCTCCGGCACGACCTCCGTCACGCGGTCCACCAGCAGGAACGGGTAACGGTGCGGCAGGAGCTTCTGGATCTCCAAGATGTCCACGGTCACCCCTCCTGGGCTTCGAGTGCTTCGAGTTTCTTCTTGAGCGTCCGCACCTCGCGGACCAGCTCCGGGAGCTGCTTGAACAGGACGGCGGCGCGGAGCCACTCGCCGTGGGGGACCGCGGGCGTGCCCGAGACGACCGCGCCGTCCTCCACGGACTGGGTGACGCCGGACTGTCCGCCCACCTTGACGAGGTCTCCCACGCGGAGGTGACCGGCCACGCCCACCTGGCCGCCGAGCACCACGCCCGTGCCGAGTTCCGCCGAGCCGGCGATCCCCACCTGCGCGCAGATGAGCGAGAGCGGCCCCACGCGGACGTTGTGGGCCACCTGCACCAGGTTGTCGATCTTCGTCCCCCGCCCGATCACGGTCTCGCCCGTGGTGGCGCGGTCCACCGTGGTGCAGGCGCCGAGTTCCACGTCGTCCTCCACGCGCACGGTGCCGACCTGGGGGATCTTCACGTGCTCGGGGACGGAGAGATCCAGCGCGAAGCCGAACCCGTCCGCGCCCACCACGCACCCCGCGTGCAGGATGCAGCGGTTGCCCACCACGCAGCGCTCGAGCACGGCGGCGTTGGGGAAGAGCGTGCAGCCTGCCCCCACCGAGGCCCCCTCCCCCACGTAGGCGCCGGGGTAGAGCACGGTGCCCGGCCCCACCTGCCCGCGGGCCTCCACCGTGGCCCCCGGCATCACCGCCGCGAGCGGATCCACGCGCGCATCCGGGTGGACGAAGGCGCCGGGCCGGATGCCGGCGGCGTGCTGCCGCGCGGGATGGAACAGCTGGCTCACCCGCGCGAACGCCAGGTGCGGCTGGTCCACGCGCACGAGCGCCCGGTCACCGCGGGCCGGCTCGTCCCGGCCCACGAGCACGGCGGAGGCCTTCGTCTGGAGATAGGCGTCGCGGTAGCGCGCGCTGGCGAAGAACGACAGCTCGCCGGGCGCCGCGTCCGGGAGGCCCGAGATCCCCGTGATGGGCACGGAAGGATCTCCGAGCAGCTCGCCCCCGACGTGGGCGGCGAGCTCCCCCAGAGACCGGGCCTGCGGACGCACGGACGTCATGGACGTGCGCCCTGCTACTTCTTGCCCTTCGGCGCGTCGGACTTGCCGCCGCCCTTGCCGGTGTGCTGGGCGTTGTACAGGCGCACGAGCTCGTTGGTGAGATCCAGCGAGGCAGGGGCCCACACGAGCCCCGAGTCGCTCTTCTCGAACACCATGGTGAGCCCCTCGCGCTGGGCGATCTGCGCGATGATGGGATCCATCTTCCCGAAGATGGCCTGCAGCTCCGTGCGCTCCTTGTTGGCCATGTCCGCGCGGCCCTTCTCCCACTTCTGGCTGAGGTCGAAGATCTTCTTCTGGAGCTCGGTGGCCTTCTGGATCCGGGTCTCCTCGCTCATGGCAGACGCCTGCTTGTCCAGGGTCTCCTTCTCCTTGCGGAGGGCGTCCTGCTCGCGGTCGATCTCCTTTTGCTTCTCCTCGAGCGACTTCTGGAGCCGGGACTTGGCGGCGCGCCCCTCGTCCACCTCGAGCAGCGCGCGCTGCAGGTCCACGTAGCCGGCCTTGAACTCGGCACGGGCAGTGGCGGGAAGGCCCATGAGCAGGGCAACGGCGAGGGCGGCGAGCGGGCGCAGGGACATGAAGGGTTTCTCCTCGGTCACACGAGGCGGGCTGGTTATCAGAAGAAGTTGCCGATTGTGAACTCGAACAGGATGGACTGGTCCTCGGGCCGCTTATTCAGCGGGATGCCCCACTCGAAGCGGAGCGGCCCGATGGGGCTGAACCACCGGAAGCCGAAGCCCACGGACTGGAACAGGCCAAACGGGAGGCGGTCCTGGCCGTCCCGGAAGAGCCCCTCGTTCTCGCCGAACGAGTTCCCCGCGTCGTAGAAGACCACGCCGCGGATGCCCACCTTCTCGAAGATGGGGAGCTCGAGCTCCGCGTTGAGGATGACCTGCTTGTTGCCGCCCACCGGGAAGTTGGTGACGCCGGCGTCCGGGCGGCTGCTGCTCCCCACGAGGATGGTGGGCGAGATGCTGCGCAGGAAGTAGCCGCGTACCGTGTTGATCCCGCCCAGGTAGTAGAGCTCCGAGATGGGGAGCGGGTTGTTCTGGGACAGCGGCTGGATGTACCCGAACGTGGCGTTCGTCTTGAAGATGAGCCCGAACGGGAGCGGCCGGTAGAAGCGGCTGAAGGCCGTGTAGCGCGCGAACTGGAACTCGGACCCGAGGAAGGACGGGGCCACCTCCACGGAGGCGAACTGGAAATGGCCCGCCGTGGGGAAGAGCCGGTTGTCCCGCTTGTCCCAGCTCACGGAGAAGCGCACGGACGAGGTGGTGCCGGAGCGGAACCGGTTGGCGAGCGGCAGGTCGGCGTCCTGGAAGTTCCGCCCGGCCTCCACCTGCACGAACTCGCGCGTGTAGGCGAGGTTCACCGCCACGTCCTCGAGCAGCGGGCTGACCTGGTCGAACCGGTAGCCCACGTTGGCGGTGCCGCCGGTGGCGTTGCGGAGGAAGCCCAGGTAGTCGGCCTGCTGCCGGTAGAGGTCCGCGCTCAGGATGTAGTGCGTGTCGAGGAAGTACGGATCGAAGTAGCTGAACTGCAGCAGCTGCCGCAGCGAGGACCACTGCACGGAGGCGCTGACGCTCTGGCCCCAGCCGAGGGCGTTCTGCTGCTGGACCTGCGCGGTGAAGACGAAGTTCTCCACGTTGGAGAAGCCCAGGCCCAGCTGGAACGTGCCGGTGGCCTTCTCCTTCACCTCCACCTGCACCACCACGTGGCCGTCGTCCCGGCCGGGCTTGTGCGTGAGCTCCACGGACTCGAAGAAGCCGAGCGCCGTGACGCGCTGCTTGCTGCGGCGCATGCCGGTGCCGCTGAAGAGCTCTCCCTCGTACACGCGCAGCTCGCGGCGGATGACCTTGTCCCGCGTCTTGGTGTTGCCGAGCAGCTCGATCCGCTCCACCGTCACCTGCCGGCCCTGGCTGAGCTCGAAGGTGAGATCGATGGTGCGCGCTTCCGCGTTCACCGCGGTGAGCGGGCTCACGTTGGCGTAGGCATAGCCGCGGTCGTAGTAGGACTCCGTGAGCGCCAGGATGTCCTTGCTGAGCTTGCTGCGGTTGAACAGCTCCCCCGGCGCGGAGCCCATCAGCGCGGCGAGCTCCTCCCTCGGGACGAGCAGGTCCCCGGTGAAGTCCAGCTTGCCGATGCGGTACGGCTCGCCCTCCTCCACCTTCAGCGTGATGTAGATGTACCGCTTGTCCGCGCTGATGGAGACCTGCGGCTTGTCCACCTTCACGTTGATGAAGCCGCGGTCGTAGTAGGCGGCCTGGATCATGGCGAGGTCCCGCTGGAACAGCTCCTCGCGGTAGGTGCCCTCGCTGGTGATGAAGGAGAGGTAGCCGCCCTCCCGGGTGGCCATGGCACCCTTGATCTCCTCGAGCGGCGCCTTCTCCACCCCCAGCAGGCGGATCTCCTTCACCATCACCTTGCTGTTCTCGCGGACGACGTAGACCACGTCGACCTCGTTGGCCCCCGCCACCTTGTCCAGCCGGTACGTCACCTCCGCGAGGAAGTAGCCCTTGTCGACGTACTTCTCCTGGATCTTCTTCTGCACCCGGCGCACGGCCTCGGTGTCCAGGATGGAGAAGGGCTTCAGGTCGAGGGCTTCCTTGAAGTCGTCCTTGCTGAGCTCCTCGTTCCCCTCGAGCTTGATCTCGCGGAGGGCCGGGCGCTCCTCCACGCGGACCACGTAGACGACCCCGCGGGGGATGCGCTGCACGAGCAGCTGCACGTCGCTGAAGTACCCGAGCGCCCAGAGCGCGCGGAGATCATCCGGGGTGCGGGCGCGCTCGAACGGGGCGCCCACGCGCGTGCGCAGCGCGCGCTTGATGGCCTCCGCTTCCACACGGCGGTTGCCCTCCACGCGCACGTCCAGGACCTTGTCGCCGGTCGCCTCCGCGGGGGCGTCCGCCTCGGGCGCCTTCGTGGGTGCGTCCGCGGCCTCGGCGGGCTCCCCCTCGGACATGCCCTCCAGCCTGTCCATGGGCTCGGCCGACTGGGCCCACGCACCCGCGCAGCAGAGCACCGCGCAGAGCAGCGCGACGGCTCGGAAGGGCTGGGCGGGTTGCCGGAAGATCAAGAGAGGCCGGGGGGCGGGAGAAACCGGCGGACCTTACGGAACCGAAGGGCCCGCGGACAATGGGAAACGCCCGCTGCACCCCCGGTGGGTGTCAGGCCGCGGTCACCTGTCCGGACTGGAGGCGGAGCCGCCGCGGCATGGACTGCGCGAGCTGCTCGTTGTGGGTCACCACCACCGCGGTGACGCCGAGGTCGCGGTTCACCTCGCGGAGCAGCGCGTGGATCCCCTCGCCCGTGGCCGGGTCCAGGTTCCCCGTGGGCTCGTCCGCGAGCAGCAGCTGCGGTTCCAGGACCAGCGCGCGCGCGAGCGCCACCCGCTGCGCTTCACCGCCCGACAGTTCCCCGGGCCGGTGGTCCACGCGCGCCCCGAGCCCCACCCGCTCGAGCAGCCCCCGCGCCCGCTCCAGCGAGGCCGCGCGGTCCCTGCGCTGCACCAGCGCGGGCATCGCCACGTTCTCCAGCGCGGTGAACTCCGGGAGCAGGAAGTGGCTCTGGAACACGAAGCCGATGGTGCGGTTCCGGAATTCCGCCAGCTGCGCGTCGTTCATGGAGAGCACGTCTTCCCCGCGGAACGTCACCGTCCCCGCGGCGGGCGCATCCAGCGTCCCCAGCACGTGGAGGAAGGTGCTCTTGCCGGCGCCGGACGCGCCCACGAGCGAGACCAGCTCCCCCTGCTCGATGTCCAGCGACACGCCGCGCAGCACGTCGATCCGCTTCCCGTGGAGGAAGTAACTCTTCCAGACGTCCCGGATGGAGAGGAGGGCCATGGCTTACTCGGACTTGAGCCCCTCCACGGGCTCCACGCGGGAGGCCTTCAGCGCCGGGTACACGGAGGCGAGGAAGGTGACGAGCACCGCTATCACCACCGGGATGGCGGTCTGCAGCGGCTCGATTTTCACGGGCAGCGCGGGGATGTAATAGACCTCCGGGTCCAGCGAGATCTTCACCCGGTCGATGAACAGGCACCACGCGAGCCCGGACACGAGCCCGAGCAGCGAGCCCGCCACGCCGATCTGCAGCCCCTCCGCCAGGAAGATCTTCACGATGCCGCCGTCCGGCACGCCCAGCGCCTTCAGCACGGCGATCTCCTTCCGCTTCTCCAGCACCAGCATGATGACGGTGGCCACGATGAGCCCCGCGGCCACCACCACGATGATGCTCAGGATGAGCCCCATCACCAGCTTCTCCAGGCGCAGCGCGGAGAAGAGGTTCTTGTTCATCTCGCCCCAGTCCTTCGTCCGGTACGGGTAGCCCTCGAGCGCCCCGAGCACCGCCTTGGAGATGTTCCGCGCGTCGTCGATGTCCGCGACCTTCAGCTCGAGGCCCGTCACGCCCTTCACGTTGAAGAACGACTGCGCGTCCTCCAGGCGGATGTAGACCATCTTGGAGTCGTACTCGTACATGCCGGAGTAGAAGATGCCGACCACGCGGAACGGCCGGCTCTTCGGCATGGGCCCCTGCGGGCCGAGTTCTCCCCCGAGCGGGGAGACCACGTTCACGCGGTCCCCCACCACCACCTTCAGCGAGGACGCGAGCTCGCGCCCCACGAGGATCCCCGGCAGCACGACCGGCTTCTCCGTGCCCGGCGACCGCTGCAGCTGGACGATGGGATCCCCCTCCAGCGGATCCTTCTCCGTCCCCTCTCCCGCGGGGCGCTCGTCCAGCGCGGCCCCGCCTTTCGGCGACAAGCGCGGATTGGAGGCGGCAGAGGGGTTCGCCAGCCACTCGAGCTTCCCGCCGGGCTGGATGTTCTCCGGGAGATCCGAGACGGTGCCGATGCTGGCCGGGTCGATCCCCTTGATGATGGTCCCGGCGATGTTGCCCTCCGAGGAGATCATCACCTCGTTGAGGATGAACGGCGTGACGCCCGTCACGCCGGCCACCGAGGCCACCTTCTTCGCCGTCTCGGCGTACTCGCCGAAGTCCTCCGAGTACTTCATCACCACCGCGTGGGCGTTGGTGCCGAGGATCTTCTTCTGGAGATCCTGCTCGAAGCCGCTCATCACCGACAGCACGATGACGAGCGCCATCACGCCCACGCCCACGCCGCCCACGGACAGCGAGGTCATCATGGCGGTGGGGGACTGCTCGCGCAGCTTCCACGCGTGGAGCGCCTCGGAGGCGGCGAGCGGATCCTGCTCGCCGAGCTTGCGGATGCGCGTTCGCTCCACCGCGTCCTCCGCGGCGCGGAGGATGGCGTAGAGCAGCAGCGGCGGGACGATCCCGAACAGCAACACCGCCAGCACGCCCACGAGCAGCCGCCAGCGGAACACGTTGACGTGCCGCCCGGCGATGAACAGCTCGGTCCCCGCACGCAGCTCCACGCGCCCGCTGCCCGTCACCACGAAGCCCGCGGTGATGCCGAGCACCATCACCAGCACCAGCCCCGCGTAGGCCAACCAGAAGGAAGCCTCCGGCCGGCCGATGAGGGAGGCCAGGTACAGCACCTCGCGCAGCCGGTAGCCGAACATCACGCCCAGGTCCGGCACCAGGCTCACCAGCGTGAGCGCCACGGGCACGGGCAGGCCGAAGTAGATGAGGCCGACGGTGAGCTCGGGGATGGACAGCCGCTTGCTGCGCACCGCCCCGAGGAACCCCGCGACGAAGGCCACGAGCACCGCGGCCGTCCCGGAGACGGCGAAGGCGCCGAGCGGCGAGAGCGCGAGCGGCCCCCCGTCCTCCACCGTGGCGCCGGTGAGGCTGACCGCGCCGGCGCACCAGGTCTGCAGCAGCACCAGCAGCAGCTCCGCGCCGAGGATGCCGCCGCCGTACGCTCCCAGCGTGCTCCAGTGGAAGTCGCGGTACCCACCGAGCCGCGGGTGGAGCCTTGCCCCCGCCGCGGCCGAGGGTTCTGCGGCGGGCGAGCCGTCCGCGCGCACCCCGAACGCGAGCAGCCCCGCGGCCGCCCCCCACGCCGCCATGGCCAGCCAGAGCGCGCCGTCCGCGCCGGCAGCGGCGCCCCCGGAGAGCATTCCCGCCACCAGGCCGGCCAGCAGCCGCGGCGTGCCCCACCCGATGCCGCCGAGCAGCAGCGCGGGGAGGCCGACCGCGAGGAGGCCCCGCTGCGAGAGGTGGAACCCGAACAGGCCCACGCCCAGCAGCGCGCAGGCGACCGCGGCCGCGAGCGGTCCGCGCGCGTAGACCGTGCGTCGGTGGGGCATCCCGCTCATGCGCCCTGGGGCCGGCCCTGCGGCTTCAGGAGCGGGAAGAGGATGACGTCACGGATGGAGGCCGCGTTGGTGAACAGCATGGCGAGCCGGTCGATGCCGATGCCCTCTCCCGCCGTGGGCGGCATGCCGTGCTCGAGCGCGCGGATGTAGTCCGCGTCGTAGTCCATGGTCTCGTCCTGCCCGCGCGTCTTCGCGTCCAGCTGCGCGCGGAAGCGGCCGGCCTGGTCCACCGGATCGTTGAGCTCGCTGAAGGCGTTGGCGATCTCACGCCCCGCCACGAAGAGCTCGAAGCGGTCCGTGGTGTCCGGGTTGGCGTCGTTGCGGCGGGCGAGCGGGCTGACCGCCGTGGGGAAGTGCGTGATGAACGTGGGGTGCACCAGCGTGCCCTCCACGTGCGCCTCGAAGAGCGCGCCCACGAGCTCCCCGTGGTGCATGGCCTCGATGGCGCGCCGCTCCGACTCGGCGTGGTGGCCGCGGAGCAGCTCGTGCCGCAGCCGGTCCGGGTCCGACATGTCCTTGTCCGACAGCCCCTTCACCGCCCCGCGGATGGCCTCGCTCATGGGGATGCGCTTCCACCCGCGGCCGAAGTCGAGCGCGTGCTCGCCGTACTGCAACTTCGTACTACCTGCCACCGCCAGCGCCGCCTCGGAGAGCATCTCCTCGGTGAGATCCATCAGGTCTTCGTACGTGGCGTACGCCTGGTAGAACTCGAGCATCGTGAACTCCGGGTTGTGCCGGGTGCTGATGCCCTCGTTGCGGAAGTTCCGGTTGATCTCGTACACGCGCTCGAAGCCGCCCACGACGAGGCGCTTGAGGTACAGCTCCGGCGCGATCCGCATGTAGAGGTCGATGTCCAGCGCGTTGTGGTGCGTGGTGAACGGGCGGGCCGCCGCCCCGGACACCAGCGGGTGCATCATGGGGGTCTCCACCTCCATGAAGTCCCGCCCGTCGAGGAACCGGCGGATGAACTGCACCAGCTTCGTCCGCTTGACGAAGGCCTCCTTCACGCCGGGGTTGGAGACCAGGTCCAGGTACCGCTGCCGGTACCGCTGCTCCACGTCCACGAGCCCGTGCCACTTCTCGGGCAGCGGGCGGTAGGACTTGGTGAGGGGGACGAAGCGCATGGCGGACAGCGTCAGCTCGCCCGTCTTGCTCCGGAACACCGGGCCCGCGGCGGCCACGAAGTCACCGAGATCACACAGCTTGAAGAGCTCGAACGCGGCCGCGCCGAGCGCGTCCAGCTT
>JBDLRJ010000281.1:0-3586 GCA_039800145.1 Pseudomonadota bacterium
CCGCCGCCGTCCCCGCACGCCGAGGCCAGGACGCAGGCGCACAGCGAGGCGAGGAGGCAGACGGGACGCACGATGGACCGGACTCTGACGGCATCCCGGCGGACAGGCAAGCGCGCGACAGGCGGGAGGGCAAGCGGGCATCTGGTAGCGTGCAGGCGTGGCCATGAACTCGCGTATCCCCGTGGTGCTGGCGTTGCTCCTCCTTGCCGGGGTGGGAGGGTGCACCTGCGCCCCCGCCACGCCCACGCCCGTGCGCATCGTGGTGCGCAACCGGGGAGATGTCCCGCTGCACGTGGACGTCACGGACGGCCGGCTCGGGGTGGAACTGCAGCGCTCCACGTTCAACGGTTGGACGTCCTTCGTGGAGTCGCCGGCGTGCGAGTGCCAGGCGTGCGAGTTCGTGTGCGGCGGATGCGACTGCACGGACTCGGCGCGTACCCCGCTCATCCTGAAGGTGGCGGAAGGGGCCGAACTCGAGCGGACCTGGAGCGGGGTGGTCCAGGTGGAGGGGGCGGCGAGCTGCGGGCTGCTGCAGGGGCCGTCCTGCCTGTACGGAGAGAACGCGCCGCCGGGTGAGCGGTTCCGCGCGCGCTTCTGCTACGCGGAGAACGTGCCGGCGTTGCGGACCGTGGACGCCGGCGTACCGGTGCTGGGGGTGTTGCCGCAGGAGGGCGTCACCTGCGTGGAGAAGGAGTTCCGGCCCGAGGACGGGGAGCTGGTGTTCGAGCCGCTCGCCGGCGCGCCGTGCCAGGCGCACGCCGAGTGCAAGGGCGAGGGAGAGCTGTGCCTCGGGGGCCGCTGCAGCGTGGGCTGTCCCGCGAATGACTTCCCCGTGCTGGGGGCCACGTGGCGGCTCGCGGTGGACGAGCCCGAGGACCAGGGGTTCTTCTCCGTGGCGCAGGACGCGGAAGGGATCACCTGGGAGGGCGTGGGGACCGTGGGGGCGGTGCGCTACGACAGCGGCATCCTGCAGCTGTCGCTGCTGCGCCCGGGACCTGCGGGGGGCACCCTGCCGGGGCGTGTGCGCGTGGGGCTGCCGGTGGGCTACGCGGTCCCCTTTACGCTGGGAGAGACGGTGGCCGTGTGGGTGAGGGATCTCACGCCCACCGCGGGCGGCTCGCAGCGGGGGATCGTCATCCGGGACGCGGAGGGCCGGCTGCTGCTCGCGGCGGACGCGGCGGAGGGGAAGCCGGTCCTCACCGCGGACCGGACGGCGCCGTTCGCCGTCCAGGTGGACGGCGACGTGGTGGGGTGCACGCCCACGGACTGCGGGCGGGAGCTGCAGCAGGAGACGCGCTTCGCGGCGGTGGACGGCGGGACGGTGGCGCCGGGGGTTGGACCGAGGGTGGAGGTAGACGGGCGGGGCTACCGGCTGCTGAACGTGGCGAACGCCCGGTACGAGCGCGCGACGTGCAGGCTTCAACGCTTCGCGCCCTACGCGGTGCTGGCCACGCGGGACGAGCAGGCCCCTTGATCCCTTCGGCGCTTGACGCGCCGCGCGGTGCAAAGGAAAAGGCCTGCCCCATGTACTTCCAGGACCTGATCCTCTCGCTCCAGAACCACTGGGCGAAGCTCGGCTGCATCATTGCCCAGCCCTACGATCTCGAGGTGGGCGCGGGCACCATGAGCCCCTCCACCTTCCTGCGTGCGCTGGGGCCGGAGCCCTGGAACGTGGCCTACGTGCAGCCGTCCCGGCGCCCGGCGGACGGGCGCTTCGGCGAGAACCCCAACCGGCTGTTCCAGCACCACCAGTTCCAGGTGATCCTCAAGCCTGCGCCCAAGAACACGCAGGAGCTGTACCTGGACTCCATCCGCGCGTTCGGCATCAACCCGCTCGAGCACGACATCCGCTTCGTGGAGGACGACTGGGAGTCGCCCACGCTCGGGGCCTGGGGGCTGGGCTGGGAGGTGTGGTGCGACGGGATGGAGATCACCCAGTTCACCTACTTCCAGCAGTGCGGCGGGTTCGACTGCAAGCCGGTGGCGGCGGAGCTCACCTACGGGCTCGAGCGCATCTGCATGTACCTGCAGAACGTGGAGAACGTGTTCGACATCGAGTGGGTGAAGGGCGTGAAGTACCGCGAGGTGTTCCACCCGAACGAGGTGGAGATGAGCCGGTACGCGCTGCAGGAGAGCGATCCCCAGATGCTCTTCGCGCTGTTCGACGCCTACGAGAAGGAGTGCAAGCGGCTCATCGAGCGCGGGCTGCCGCTCCCCGCGTACGACTACGCGCTCAAGTGCAGCCACAGCTTCAACCTCCTGGATGCGCGCGGGGCCATCTCCGTGACCGAGCGGGCGGCGTTCATCAAGCGCGTGCGCGACAACGCGCGGCTGTGCGCGGAGGGCTACCTGCGCGTGCGCGAGGCGCTGGGCTACCCGCTGCTCAAGACGAACTGGACGGTGGGCGAGCAGCCGGCGCTGCTGGAAGGGAAGCCGGCGTCGGACCACTGGAAGACCGTGACGTTCAACGAGAAGAAGGCGGAGGGGTAGGCCGTGGCGAGGGATCTGCTTTTGGAGTTGGGCGCGGAGGAGCTCCCGGCGCGCTTCGTGGTGCCGGCGCTGGCGGACCTGCAGCGGATGCTCGTGGAGCAGCTGGGCGCCGCGGGGCTCTCGCACGGCGAGGTGAAGACCTACGGCACGCCGCGGCGCCTGGCGGTGCACGTGGCCGGGCTGCAGGAGCGGACGGAGGACGTGCGCAGGGACGCGCTCGGCCCGCCGGTGCGCGCGGTGTTCGACAAGGACGGCAAGCCCACGAAGGCGGCCGAGAAGTTCGCCGAGGGCCTGGGGCTGCGCGTGGACCAGCTCAAGCGCGTGGCCACGCCGAAGGGGGAGTACCTGGCGGCGGAGGTCGAGGAGAAGGGCCGCACCGCGCAGGCCATCCTCGGGAACGCGCTGCACGACGTGGTGCACAGGCTCGGCTTCCCCAAGAGCATGCGCTGGGGGGACGTGGAGGCGAGCTTCGCGCGTCCGCTGCACTGGATCGTGGCGCTGTTCGGCGAAGAAGTGATCCCGGTCACCTTTGGCGACGTGAAGAGCGGTCGCACCACGGTGGGCCACCGGTTCCTCTCGCCCGCGGCGATCACCCTGGCCTCTCCGGCGGAGTACCTGCCCGCGCTCTCCGCGGCGAACGTGATGCCGGACGTGGCGGCGCGGCGTGCGCTGCTGGTGGAGCGCCTGCACGCGGCGGCAAAGCGCGCGGGCGGGACGCTGATCCAGGACGAGGCGCTCGTGGACCAGGTGGTGAACCTGGTGGAGCTGCCCAATCCGGTCGTGGGCAACTTTGAGGCGCGGCACCTGGACCTGCCCCCGGAAGTCCTCGTCCAGGAGATGAAGAGCCACCAGCGCTACTTTTCCTTGAAGGGGACCGACGGGAAGCTGATGCCCCGCTTCATCGCCGTGTCCAACACGCCGGTGAAGGACGAGGCGCTGTCGCTCCGCGGGTACGAGCGCGTGCTGCGCGCGCGGCTGACCGACGGCCGGTTCTTCTTTGATGAGGACCGCAAGCTGCCGCTCTCCAGCCGCGTGGAGAAGCTGGGCCGCGTGGTGTACCAGCAGAAGCTGGGCACCTACCTGGAGAAGGTGGAGC
>JBDLRJ010000282.1:0-12153 GCA_039800145.1 Pseudomonadota bacterium
CTCGGACTTCTTCGCGTTCTGCCGGATGCAGTCGAGCGCCTGGGCGGCGGTCATCTCCGGCCTGACCGAGAGGTAGTCCGGGGTCATGTAGCGCCCCGCGGTCTTCTCCGGGTAGCCCAGCAGCTGCCGGGCCACCTTCATCTCCTCCGGGTTCAGCGTGGCGAGCGCGCGGCGCGTCACCTCCGCGGGGAGCTCCTCGAAGAGGCGCGTGCGGTCGTCCGGCGCCATCTCGTTGAGCACGTTCATCAACTGCTCGGTGCCCAGCGTAGAGACGAGCTCGGACTGCTGATCCAGCGGCAGGTACTCGAAGACGGTCGCCGCGCGGTCTCGTGGCAGCAGGCGGAAGAGGATGCCGCTGTCCTCGGGCGGGAGGTCCTCGAGGATCTCGGCGGTGTCCGGCGGATCGAGATCCAGCAGCACGTCGCGCAGCGAGCCCCAGTCCTTCTGGGCGATCAGCTCTTCGACGTCCGGCTTGAGGAAGGTTCCAAGCATGCGCGCGCGGGGCGGCATGCTGAAGGAATCCGGTGGGAAGCGGAAGCGGGAAAAGCGAAGGGGCGCGTCAACGCCCGCCGCGGCGGCGGGGAGCGGCCGTGGCCGCGCGGCGCTCGGCCTGGTAGTGCGCCCCGCACAGGCCGCGGCTGCGGGCCGGGCGGGGACACCCCTCGACCGTGCAGCGGCGGTCTTCCGGCACCGGCCCCACGATGGCCTTCGGTGGGCGGCCGCGGCGCCGGGGTCCGAAGAGCGCGCCGGGCTGCGTGAGCCCGAGCTGGGACAGCCCGGCATGGAACCCGCGCGCCATCCCACGGCCAATGGCCTCCCCGAGCAGCTCCCCCCACGCGTGGAGGGAGGCCGGGGGCACGGGACCTCCGGGGGCGGGCTTGCGGCGCGCGGCCATCAGGCCCCGAGCGCCTTCTGCATGGCAGCCTCGATCCGCTTGCGCGCGTCCTGGGCGCCCACGAGCTGCTCCACCACGCGGCCGCCCTTGAAGACGAGCAGGGTGGGGATGGAGCGGATGCCGTACGCCTGCGCCGTCTCCTGGTGGTCGTCGATGTTCACCTTGGCGACCTTGACCTTGCCCTTGTACTGGGTGGCCAGCTCGTCCACGACCGGCGCGATGGCCTTGCAGGGGGCACACCACGTGGCCCAGAAGTCCACGACGACGGGCGTGGAGGACTCCAGCACCTGGTTCTTGAAGTCCGCGTCTCCCACGTTGATGACGTCTGCGCCAGCCATGGACGTGTCTCCTCCTGCGAAGGGGTTGCCGGGATGCCCGGGGGGGCTCTCATAATCCCCCGGACCGCACCGCTGCAATGCGCGGGGCCGGGGCGGTGTTAAGGTCGCGCCCGTGGCTCGCTACTTCATTTCC
This sequence comes from Pseudomonadota bacterium, assembly GCA_039800145.1. Lineage (GTDB taxonomy): Bacteria > Myxococcota > Myxococcia > Myxococcales > Myxococcaceae > VGRA01. The sequence continues at coordinate 1,367 of JBDLRJ010000282.1, forward strand.
CAACAGAAGCTCGAGGACTGGATCCTCGCCGGCCGCGCGGACGTGCAGTCGGACCGGTTGGTGGTGCCGGGTGAAGGGCGCTCGTTCGGGCTCGGGACTGCGTACCACTTCAAGGCGCTGGTGGCCGGGGAGGACGCGGCGCAGCTGTTGGATCGCGTCAAGACGGCCGAGCAGCTGCGGGGGCTCGGGGCCGAGGTCCTCTCGGACTCGGTGGTCCTCGGGGAGGCCGCGTACGAGGTGACGCCCGGCTTCGTGACGGAGGCCTCCGTGGCGACGCTCCCGCCCCGGCCTGCCTCACCCGCCACGCCGACGGCCCGTCCTCCCGCGGAGGCCCGGCCGAAGAACAAGACCGAGGCTGACCTGCTCGCGGAGTTCCTGCTCGGGAACCTCAAGTGAACGCCGTGCAGCGGCTCGAGCGGCGCACGGTGTGGCTGACGTGCGGGCCCCGCGAGCGGGAGGCCCTGTCGTTCCTGCTGGAAGAGGAGGGGGCGGAGGTCTGCGCGGAGCCGCCGACGCCCGGCGAGGATCCCGCGCGGGACGGCCTCCGCGCCCTCGCCGAGCGTCCGCTCCGGACCGCCTTCTGCGTGGTGGACGGCGTGACCTCCTTCGGCGAGCTGGAAGCAGCGGTGCGCGAGGCGGGCACCCTGGTCGCGTGGCGGGGGCTCCCGCTTGCCTGCCCGAGCGAGGTGGTGGCGCGCACGGCCCGGCTGTCCGGGTGGAACGTGCGGGTGGTGCATCCCGAGCCCGCGCTGCTCGCGCGCGCCGTGCTCGCGGCCTCGGGGAGCTCGGACACGGTGGCGGTGGTGCACGACGCGGCCTCTCCCCAGTGGGCCCAGGCGCTGCGTGACTGCGAGCTCCCGCTCTCCGTGGTGACGCTGCGGCGTGCCGGGGGGCAGCCGTGGCGAAGGTTCCTCGAGGCGCCCCCGGACCTGGTGGTCTTCACCTCGGCGGCCGCGGTGGGGCAGCTCGAGGAGGCGGTGGGTACGGAGGCCGTGCGCGCGTGGCTCGGGCGCGTGAGGCCCCTGGCCGCCGGCCGGCCCGCGCGCGAGGCGTTGGCCGCGGTGGGAAGCTCTCCTCCCGCGGCGGACGCGGCCGCGGACGAGGCGCTGGTGGAGCAGGCAGTGGCGCTGCTGGAAGGGGGGCGCGCATGACTGGCCGTTGGAGGACCGCGGTCCTCTGGGGTGTGCTCGCGGCGGGCATCGCCGGTGCGACCACCGTGCGGAAGGGCTCGCTGCGGGAGATCGCCGAGGGGGCGGACCGGGTGGTCCGCGCGCGCGTGGCGAAGACCGAGACGCGGCTCGGTCCGGGCGGAGACGTCCGGCGCATGACGACCTGGAGCCGGCTCGAGGTTCTCGAGGAGTGGAAGGGCCAGGGGCCCGCGGCGATCGATCTCCTGCAGCTCGGCGGGCGCCACGGGGAGTGGGCCGCGCGGCTCGTGGACGACGCGGAGTTGGTGGCCGGCGAAGAGGCGGTTTTCCTGCTCCGGTGCCGAGATCCCCGCTTCCCTGAGCGCTGCACCCTGTACGGCCTGAAGGACGCGCGGCTCCGCGCGCGCGGGGCGCTGCTCGCGGTGGAGCCGCTGGGTGGAGGCGTGACCTGGCGGGAGGCCGCCGCGCTGCGTGAAGAGCTCGTGCCTGGGCGAGGTGGCCGGTGAGGGGCGCCTGGCTCTTGATGCTGTGCATGGCGGCATGGAGTGCCCCCGCGCGGGCCGACATCCCGTGGAACGGGTACCTGCTGCCCAACTCCTCCAACAACCCGTTCGAGTACTACGTGGACGGCCGCTTCCCCGCCGGGGCCGGCGGCGTGACGCAGTCGTCCGCGGAGGCCGCGACGCAGGCGGCGTTCCAGGCCTGGGAGGCCGTGGCGTGCGCGTGGCCCGACTTCACGTTCAAGGGGCTCGCCACGGCGAACCCCGCCATCGCCGACCCGAGGGATCCGTACGACGCGTTCAACGTGAGCACGGTGTGGACCAACGATCCGGCCGATCCGTATTACGACTTCGCGCTCGCCGGCGGGCGTGCGCTCGCCGCGGCGCTGCCGCTCACCTACGCGGGCAACGTGTACCAGTGCGACATCTACGCGAACGGCGTGGGCAACCCCTTCAGCGCCGCCACGCCCACGCCGGGACAGCTGTACGATCTGCAGAGCATCCTGGTCCACGAGGTGGGCCACTGCCTGGGCCTGGGCCACACGGGGGACGACAGCTCCGTGATGTTCCCCACCCTGGACACCGGCGTGCAGCTGCGCACGGCCCAGCAGCTGGACGCCACGACGCTGTGCGCCCTGTACCCGCAGACCGGCGCGGTGGGCTCGCCCTGCACGCCGGGCGGGGCGGCCTGCGGTGGCGGCCTCACCTGCATCCAGGCCCCGCGCGCGGACGGCACGCCGGGCCCGGCGTTCTGCTCGCGCGGGTGTGATCCCTCGCCCGGCATCAACGGGCCATGCTCCGCGCCGTGGGTGTGCAAGGCCTCCAACCTGGTCCCCAACTCCGCCGGCGCGTGCCTGCCCTCCTACGGTGACGCGGTCACCCAGGTGGGCAAGCCCTGCGCGTACGACGCGGACTGCGGCTCGCCGCTGGGCTTCTGCCAGAAGGAGTCGTTCCTTCCCTCGGGCGCGCCTGCGTGGAACGACGGCGCCTGCTCTCAGCCCTGTGGCCCCGGCCGGCCGGACTGTCCCGCGGGCAGCACCTGCGCGGACTTCGGCGGCGGCATGGTGCAGTGTGTCCAGACGTGCCGCCTTGGCACGGGGGACTGCCGCGCGGGGTACGCCTGCGTGTTCGTGGCGCAGGGCTACCCGGCCCTCTGCCTGAGCGCGTGCGCCTCGGACGCGGACTGCAACGGCGGACAGCCGACGGGGGAGTACCTCTGCCGTCCCTGTGACGGGCTGTGCTTGAACCGGCAGAACGGCGCCTCCTCGGTGGGCGCTCCGTGCGTGGCCACGGCGGACTGCGGCACGGGGCAGGTCTGCGTGAAGCTCACGGCGGGAGATGCCACCGCGGGCATCTGCTCGCAGACGTGTGCGGACGCGTGCAGCAGCTGTCCCTCGGGCACGGCATGCCACCCGCTCGGAGTGGACGGGACGCCGTGGTGCCTGCCGGAGTGCCAGGTGGGCAGCTGCCCGTCGGGGCAGCGGTGTGCGCTGCTCGCCACGGGACGGGCGTGCGTGCCCGCCTGCACCTTCCAGGAGGAGTGCCCGCTGGGCACGGCCTGCATCGGGGGCGAGTGCGTGGACCCGGACCAGCTGGACGGCGGCTGCGCGCTCTGCAACGGCAGGGACGCGGGCAACCCGAACCCGGTGGGCGGTGGCCGCAGGGACGCGGGGACGGGGAGCGGGAGTGCGGGGAGCTGCGGCTGCACCGGGGCGCCGGGTGGCGCTTGGGTGGCGGCGGCGTGGTGGTTCGCTTGTCACACGAGGAGGCGACGTTGGGCGCGGTGACCCCTATCCAGAGAAGCCGGGCCGACTTCACGGTGGCCTTCGTGGTGGACGCGCTGCTCACCGCGGGGCTCATCACCGCGCAGCAGGCACAGGACATCGCGGTGAAGGAGCAGATTGCCCGCGCGCGCGTGCTGAAGGGACGCAAGCTCACCGGCAAGGAGGCGGCCCGGTACGACGTGTCGCCGGTGGAGATCGTCGCCGCGCTGGAGCTCCCGCTTCCCGGCAAGCCCGGGCTGCTCCTGGACCAGGACCGCATCAGCGACGCCGCGGCGAAGTCCGCCGGCATTCCCTACCGGAAGATCGATCCGCTCCGGTTGGACCTGGCGCTTGCCACCCGGACCTTCTCGCGCCCCTACGCCACGCGGCACGTGCTCCTCACGTTGGAGCAGTCGGGCAATACGCTCGTGGTGGCGGTGGCCAACCCGTTCGACCGGGAGTTGTTCGAGAGCCTCCACCGGCTCGCGGGGATGCCGGTGCAGCCGGTGCTCGCGTCCAAGGCGGACATCCTCCGCTCCATCCAGGAGATCTACGGCTTCCGCCGCACCCTGGCGAAGGCCTCCACGGAGATGGGGCAGGTCCAGTCCATCTCCAACTTCGAGCAGCTCGTCAGCCTCAGCGGCACGCAGGAGCTGGACGCGGGCGACAAGCCCATCATCCAGGCGGTGGACTACCTGCTGCGCTACGCGTTCGACAACCGCGCGAGCGACATCCACGTGGAGCCGAAGCGCGACTCGTCCGTGGTGCGCTTCCGGATCGACGGCGTGCTGCACCCGGTCTTCCAGTTGCCGGCCAACGTGCACCCGCCCGTGGTGTCCCGCGTGAAGATGATCTCGCGCATGGACATCTCGGAGAAGCGGCGCCCGCAGGATGGCCGCATCAAGACCGAGCGCGAGGGCAAGGAGGTGGAACTCCGCGTCTCCACGCTTCCCACCGCCTTCGGCGAGAAGGTGGTCATCCGCGTGTTCGACCCGGACGCGCTGGTGCAGGACCTGGCGCAGCTGGGGTTCGAGCCGGACGAGAAGCCGCTGTTCGAGGGGTGGATCGATCACCCCCACGGGCTCATCCTGGTGACGGGCCCCACGGGCTCGGGGAAGACGACCACGCTCTACTCGGCGCTGAAGGCGCTCGCCGGGCCGGACGTGAACGTCACCACCATCGAAGATCCCATCGAAATGGTCTGGGACGCGTTCAACCAGGTGCAGGTGCAGCCCAAGCTGGACCTGGACTTCGCCAACACGCTCCGCCACATCCTCCGCCAGGACCCGGACATCATCATGGTGGGCGAGATCCGCGACCGGGAGACGGTGGACAACGCCATCCAGTCCGCGCTCACCGGCCACCTGGTGCTCTCCACGCTGCACACCAACGACGCGGTGGGCGCCATCAGCCGCATGCGGGATCTCGGCGCTGCGCCGTTCCTCATCGCCTCGTGCCTGCTCGGCATCATGGCCCAGCGCCTCGTGCGGCGGATCTGCCCGCACTGTGCGCAGCCCAGCAGCTTGTCCGCGGACGAGCTGGCGGCGCTGCAGGTGCCGCTGCCGCTGCTCCCGGACGGCGTGAAGGTGATGCGCGGGGCCGGGTGCGTGCGCTGCCGCCACACGGGCTACCTCGGCCGCACCGCCGTGTTCGAGCTGATGCACGTCACCAACGACCTGCGGGAGCTCATTGCCCAGAACGCGCCGCTCGCGGACCTGTACCGCGCGGCGAACGCCGCGGGCATGCGCTCGCTCCGCGAGGCCGCCGTCCGGAAGTTGGCGCAGGGGCTCACCTCGTTCGAAGAGGTGGTGCGGATGACGTCCAGCCAGGTGTAGACCCCGCGCCGTGCTCCGACTCCGCGCCTTCGCCCTCAGCCTGGTCGTGCCCGGGCTCGGCCTGCTCACCACCGGGCGTGCCCTGCCCGCGTTCGCGTTCGCTTCCTTGAACGTCCTTGCAGGGTGGGCGTGGACCCGCGCCTGGGTGGAGCTCCGCTTCTCCTTCGCCCTGTTCTACGGCGGGCTCGTGGGGCTGCCGCTGCTGTCCCGCGTTGCCTCCGGCGCGTGGGCGGCCTGGGCCGCGGGCCGCGTGGAGGCCCCGAGGCCGTGGCAGCGCCCGGTGACGTACGGCGCGTTCGCGCTGCTCTTCCTCGTGGCGGGCGCCCAGGTGAGCGCGCGCCTGGAGGGGCAGCACGTCCAGCCGCTGCGCGTGGCCACGCCGGTGCTCGCACCGGAGGTGAAGGCCGGTGGGGGCGTGTGGCTGGTGCGGTCTGGCCCGGCCGCCGCCCCGAGGAAAGGGGCCCTGGTGGCGCTCCCGCGGCCGGTCCCGGCCAACGCACCCGCGGCCGGTGGACTGCTGCAGGTGCCGCAGCGGCCGCTGCTGGGGCGCGTGGCCGCGGTGGGCGGAGACACGGTGGAGATCACCACGTCTGGCGTCTTCGTCAACGCCCAGCGCGTGGCGGACGGCGGGGAAGGGGTGAAGCCGCTGCCGCTCACTGCCCTGGGGCCCACGCAGCTGCTGTTGGTGGCGCCCGGCCGGGACGTGGCCGCGGAGGACCTGGACAGCCGGGATCTCGGCCTGCTGTCCGCCGGGGACGTGGTGGGCACGGTGGGCGTGGTGCTCGGAGAAGGGAGCGCCCCCGAGGCCATCCGCACCGCGCGCTGGCTGATGCCGTAGGGCGTTAGAAGCGCGCCTGCAGCACCAGGTTGAAGCCGAGCGCGTCCGGCTTCTCGAAGGTGGGCTGCGGGATGCCGGCCTGGTCGTCCCGGAACGTCACGCGGTTGGTGTCCCGCGTGTAGTACAGCTCGCCGATCCCGGCGACCGTCTCGGAGAGATCCCACCGGAAGGTCGTCTTGGCCGAGAAGATGGGCTCGGCGGTGTAGTTCTCCGGGAGGATGGAGACGAGGTTCACGTCCCGCAGCACCACGGTGCGCTTGCCGGTGAAGACGTCCGGCGGGTTGTTTCCGCCGAGGAAGCTGCTGGACGCGGTGAAGCTGGCCGGCTGCTGCACGCCGAGGATGAAGCCGGGCGTGAGGTGGATCTTCGGGAAGTGGTAGTCCACGCCGGCGGCGATGAACATCTCCGGCTGCAGCGTGGTGCCGTTGGGGAAGTCGCGGTACGGCGGGAAGCCCGGCACCTCGTTCTGGATGAACGAGAGCGTGCGGTAGAGCCCCACCAGGTGCGCGCGGAGGTAGTCCTTCTTCACGCGCGCCTGGAGCGCCGCGGCCTGCGCGGTCTGCACGCGGGTCTGGCCGAACACGTCCGGGTTCACCAGCGTCTGGGCCAGGTGGCTCGCCTCGAGGGACACCTGCCACGCGACGGGGCCTCCCGGGTCGTACGTCTCCGGCTTGAAGAGCCGCTGGTAGAGGTCCGGGTCGTTCTTGTACAGGATGAGATCGATGGAGGTGCCCACGGGGATGCCGTCGTGCACCACCACCTGAGCGGAGGCTCCCGCGGAGTTCACCGGCGCCTCGATGCCCTGGATGGCCAGCTCCGGGACCACGCCCTTCTGGAAGTAGCCGCCGCTCACGTCCACGCGGACGTTCTTGTGGAGATCGATCCCCGCGCCGGCGAGCCCCGCGTAGTTGGTGGCGAGCTCGCGCGAGAGGTTGTTGAAGATGAGGGCCGTCTTCGCGCCTGCAAAAGCGTACCAGCCGCGGTCCGAGTCGATCTGGCGGTTGATCTGCAGCTTGGCCCCGGGAACGCCGTTGGCGACGCCGAGCGGGGTGAAGGCGCCGGTCCCGCCCCAGGTGATGCGGAAGGCGTAGCCGAGCCGGAAGCGGTCCGCGGAAACCGGGAAGCCGGTGAAGGAGATGTTGTCCTTCTCGCCCCAGCCCTGCGGCCGGTACACGAGCCGCACGTAGGAGCTGTTGTCCCGCAGCGCGATGCTGCCGTCCGACCGCTCCAGCATGTTGACCGTGAGCGCGGCCTCGGTGGTGAGCCCCTCGAAGAAGCCCGGGATGTTCTTGTAAAGGGTGAGGTTGGACAGCGTCTCGAAGCCGGAGAAGCGCGTGTTGACGTTGTCGTAGAACTGGTTGTTCTGTTGCCCGGCGCCGAAGCGGGCGTTGGGGCTGCTCGGCGTCGTCTCGCCTTCCTTCGCGAGCACGTTGTCGTCCGCGAACGCGAACGAGAGGCGGGTGTCGACCCAGTCCCCGGCGGATGCGGGGGCCGAGCCCAGGAGGGCAAGCGCGGTGACGGTGGCGGCAGTGCGTTTCAAAGCGTCTTCTCCGGGGAAGCTCTACGGGTTGGGGGCCGCCCCGGTGGGGCAGGCCTTCAGCGGGCGGGGGCAGGAGAGTCCCGGCCCCGGGTGGCAGCAGAGATCGTCGGCGTCGCGGGGGAGCACGGCCCAGCGGGGGCGCCCCGGCTGCAGCTGCCGGAGGTGGCCCACCACGTCGTAGGTGGCCCCGCGGGTGAAGCGGCACTGCTCGGCCTTGTCCGCGTCCGCGTCGCTGGGATCACAGTCCGGCTCGAGGTCCGGGATGGCGTCCCGCGTGGCGAGGCTGATGCGCGTCTCGGGCGAGCGGCCCACGGTGCAGGTGGCGCCCGCGGAGGAGAAGAAGGCCACGGCGGCGGACTCCGCTTCCAGGTGCAGCAGCACGGGGCTGTTCGCGGCGAGCGCGGCGTCCCCCGCGCCGGCGGTGGGGCCCAGCGCCCAGGTGGCCGCGGCGGTGCAGGAGAGGGACACGGGCGTGCCCGCGGCCCAGGGGCCGGCCACCGCCGCGGAGCCGCCCGCGGGCACGGTGACGGAGGCCACCTTCGTGGAGAGCGTGGCATCCAGCCCGGCCTCGGCAGGCCCCGGCGGTGCGAGCGTCACCACGTACTGGCCAAAGCCCACGTAGGTGGTGCGTTCCGCGCACCGCTTGCCGGCATACGCCCCCTGGCCCGTCACGCAGTCCACGTTGCACTGCAGCTCGTCCGCCTCCGGGCCGGGCTCGTTGGACTCGAAGTCGCAGTCCTGCCACGCCCAGGTGCTGCCCACCTTCCCCTCGCAGAAGAAGGGCACCGCGCCGTCCCCGTTGCGGTCGCAGGGCGCGAACACCTCGGGGAAGCGCACGTTGCGCAGCCGCACCAGCGACGACTCGAGACTCTCCAGCTTCAGGTTGCGCCGGTTGTGCCCGCACAGCGTGTCCGTGAGGAACGCCTCCGGCTTGTCGTCCAGGCCGCAGGTGCGGAGCGTGAGATCCCGGATGGGCACGAGGTCCAGGTTCTTCTTCCACTCGCTGACGGGCAGCTCGTGCACGCGCTCGCGGATGCTCCACGCGGGGAAGACGAGCTGCGTGGTGGAGGTGAACTCCTGCACGGCGCCGGACACGGACCAGATGAGATCTCCCTGGTACAGGCCGTCCGGGTACGAGTAGTTGTAAACGTACAGCGACCCGAAGGTGCCGGGCAGGTAGCCGTCCGGCTCCGGCACGCGCACCTGGGACTCCTGGGAGACGTCCTCCTTCACGCGGCAGGCGCTGACGTCCGTGACGAAGAAGCCGCCGGGATCCATGCCGGTCACCACGAGCGTCACCGGCTTGCCATCCACGGACTGGGCGGCGCCGTCGGGCCCCGGGTCGTCGCACGACTGCAGCTGCACGCTCCCGGACTCCGGGCGCCTGCCAAGGGTCATGAACTGCCCCACGAACGGGGAGCTCCGGTTGTCGAACCCGTCTGGGAACTGGATCTTCGCGAGCGTGGGATCCTCGAAGAACAGCGGCTGCGAGGCCCCGGTGGCGTAGCTCCGCCGGGCGGGTTCCTCCGGCAGCCCGTCCGTGAGCAGCCCGCCGTCCGCGTAGAGCAGCTGCGGGCGCGCGTCCTCGGCCCACAACCGCACCTCGCCGTACAGGTGCGCCGCCTTCACCGTGGCGGTGAGCTCGCCGTTGCGCATCTGGGCCCACCGGGAGCTGTAGGCGGCGGCGAGATCCCCCGGCACGGCGCGGAAGGCGACCGGCGTCTCGAGCGCGAGCGGCTCACCGGTGCGGGAGAGGGCGCGGGCGGTGAGCTCCACGTCCACCTCTCCGCGCGGGATGACGTACGGGCAGGTGGGCGTGCCGCGAAGCTCCGCGGGAACACCCGCCTGGCCTCCGTGCGCGGACGCGCAGTCGGACACCACGCGGTGCGGGGTGCGGGTGCCCGGCGCGAAGACGCCGGTGACGGTGACGGTGAAGCTGCCCACCTCTCCGGCGAGGTCCACCGGGCGGCCGAAGGTGCAGGCGCAGAACGCGAGCAGCAGCAGTGGCAGGCGGCGCATCACTTGACCCTCCGGCCGATTCGCCCGTCGTCGAAGCCCACGGTGACGGAGACGCGCGTGGGGTTCTCGCAGAAGGAGCGCAGGTTGGGCGTGACGTGGCCGCACTGCGTGGTGTTGCCCCCGAGCGCCTCGAGGCAGCTGCAGCGCGCGAGCGCGGGCCCCGGCGGTGCGGACGGACCGGTGCAGGCGGCCACCAGGTCCGTGAGCTCTCCGCCCGCACGTCCGCACGCCGCGGCGTCACCGGCGAGCGCCTCCCGGCAGGTGCATTCCCCCACCTTCGTGGCCAGGTGCGCCTCGAACGCCTTCGCCCCCTGGCAGAAGGCGAGCGCCTGCTCGTCCACCACGCGCACGCCGTTCACGAGGTTGCCGCACGGGGTGAACCCGTCTGGGGCGTACTCCTTGCCCGCGAGGAGATCCTCGCAGTTGCAGAAGCCCTGCATGTAGCCCACGAGCGAGTCGCGCAGCGAGATGCCGGTCTCGATGCGCGTGGTGTTGCGCTTGAGCACCTGGAACCCCGAGCCGCCCTTGGCGATGTAGTCGTTGACCGCGATCTTGTAGGTCCCGAACTCGTCCAGCGGCTTGCCGTTGATGGAGATGTCGGTGCCGGGGTGGGCCCAGCAGCGGCTGCCGGCGGGGTCCTCGAGGCACTGCCACGGGGCGTGCCCCTCGCGGTCCTCCTGGGGGCAGTCCGCGGCCGTGGTGCAGCCGAGCCGGAGATCGTTGAGCTGCACCTGCGCGCAGTCCATGGTGAAGCGCACGCCGCTCACCTGGGCCTGGGACTGGCACCCGCGCTCGGCGGAGCGCTCGGTGATGAAGTCCATGAGCTGCTGCATCTCCGCGCCGGAGAGGTACATGATGTTGATGGTGTTCTCGAACGGGAACACGTTGAACATGGACTCCTGCGTGATGGGGCCCGCGTAGATGCTGTCGCGGATGCCGAGCGAGTTGGTGACCGCCACCTCCGCGTCCACGCGGCGGCGCTTGCGCATGCTGTCCGCCGCGAAGTTGCCGAGCGGGCTGTCTCCGCCCGTTGAGTTGTTCCGGCGCGAGACGTCCCGCGGCGCGTAGCTGAACACCTGCGTGAGGCCGTACTGGAAATCCAGCTGCTGGATGTACGGCATCATCAGGTGCTGGGTGTAGCGCT
>JBDLRJ010000283.1:0-2733 GCA_039800145.1 Pseudomonadota bacterium
GCCCCGCCCGCCTCGGTCCCGCCCTTGTCCTTGCCCGGCGCCCCGGCCCCCCCGTTGCGCTCGGACCCCATCCCCGCCGCGGGCGCGCCCCGGCCCGCGGATGCTGCACCGTGAGCCGAGGGATCACGTCCCGAGACCGCGCCCCCCGCATCCACTGCACGGGGTTCTCCAGTGGGGGCACGGGTGGACGCCGGGGACACGGCACTTCCCGGGGTCTGTCCAGTCTCCTGGGCCCCCATGCGCGCCATGGCGGCGAGCAACGCCTCGCGCGGCGCGCCCTTCCCGTCCCCGCCGCCGGTCTTCCGCCGCTTGTCCGCCGGCAAGGCCGCCAGCAGCGCGCGGAGCTCCCGCGTCTTGTCCCCGGACGGCAGCTGCTTGAGGGCGCGCTCCGCGGTACGGCGGGCATCCTCGGGCCTGCCGAGCAGATCTGCCTGGATGCGCGCCACCTCCAGTGCCGCGTCGTCCGCGAGCCCATGGCGCGGGGCGAGTTCCACCACCCTGCGGTAGTCCGACGCGGCGCGGAGGAGATCCTCCTGGTTGCGGCTGATGCGCGAGAGCTCCTCGAGCATCTGCGCCGCGGCAAAGAGCGCCTCGGGGGCCCGGTCCGTCTTTGGATGGCCGCGGGCCACCCCCTCGTACTTGTCCGCCACGTTGAGCCAGTGGTGGCGGAACTTCCGGCGGGCGGTGTCCTTCTTCAGCGCACCGTGGGAGCTCTTCGCGTCCCGGAAGGCGAGATCCGCCTCGCGCGTGGTCTTCGCGACGGCGGAGACGGGGGCGAGCAACAGGCAGGCGGTGAGGAGCGCGCGGCGGAGCATGGAGAGGGGGCCCGTGCAACAGGACGGTGGCAGGATGTGATCACCGGATCCGCCCTCCAGCAAAATTTCGGCGCTGGACTGCAGGTGGGTAAATTCCGCCCCTGAGGAGGCCCGTGCTCCGCTTCCGGAAGCTCACGTCGTCGTTCAACGCGGCCCTCTACAGCGACATCGTCTACCGGGCCATGACGCGCCGGGAGGGAGAGCGGCGCATCCCGCTGGATCGCTTCAGTCCCCTCAACGCATGGGCGGAGCTCCCGCGCGAGGTGCAGGCAGAGGAAGGCTACGCAGACGAGGCCCAGCTGCGGAGCTGGTTGGACGAGGGGTGGCTCTCCCCCCTGGATCTCCTGGAGGGCGACGGCGCGTGGACGACCTTCGAGCGTTCGCACCTTTTCGGCGATCAGGTGACGGCACTCGCCCGCCGCCGGAAGGAGCGACTCCACCGGGTCCTCCGGTGGGCCGCGGCCCTCGGGCTGTGCGCCTTCCTCGCCAGCCGCTGGATCCGCTGATCCGGGACCTCTCTACTTTCGGACCGACGCCTTCCACTTCGCCAGGAGGTTGAGCGCTTCCAGCGGGGTGAGCGCATCCACCGAGAGCGCCCGCAACTCCGAGACGACGGCGGCTTCTGCCGGCGGCGGCGCGGCGGACTCGGCCACGAACAGCCCGAGCTGTTGCCGCGCGGGGGCCGGCCCCTTTCTCCGGCTGAGCCGTGGCCTCCCCGCGTCATCCAGCTCCCCGGACTCCAGGTTAACGAGGATGTCCCGCGCCCGTCCCACCACCTCCGGCGGCAGCCCTGCGAGCCTCGCCACTTCGATCCCGTAGCTCCGGTTGGCGCCGCCGGCGACCAGCTTGCGGAGGAACAGGACCCGGCCCTGCACCTCCTTGACCGCGATGCTCAGGTTGCGGACCCGCGGCCGCTCCCGCGAGAGATCCGTCAGCTCGTGGTAGTGGGTGGCAAAGAGCGTCCGGGCGCCCACGCGGTCGTGGAGGTGCTCTGCCACCGCCCAGGCAATGGACACGCCGTCGAAGGTGGAGGTGCCCCGGCCAATCTCGTCCAGCACCACCAGGCTGCGGCGCGTGGCGTGGTGGAGGATGTTGGCCGTCTCCGTCATCTCCACCATGAAGGTGGATTGCCCGCGCGCCAGGTTGTCCGAGGCCCCCACGCGCGTGAAGATCCGGTCGCACACCCCCACCCGCGCCTGCGCTGCGGGCACGAAACTCCCCGCCTGGGCCATCAGGGTGGCCAGCGCCACCTGCCGCATCACCGTGCTCTTGCCCGCCATGTTGGGGCCGGTGAGCACGAGCAGCGTGCCGTGATCCACGGACATCCGGAGATCATTGGGAACGAAGACATCTCCCTGCAGCAGCCGCTCCACCACCGGATGGCGCGCCCCGGTCAGCTCCAGCACCTCCGAGTCCTCCACCTCCGGGCGGCAGTACCCATACTCCGCGGCACACCGCGCAAAGGAGAGGAGGACGTCCGCCGTGGCCACGGCCTCCGCAGCGGCACGAAGAGCCCCGGCGTGCGCCACCACCTGGGCGCGGAGCGCTTCGAAGAGTTCGAACTCCAGCGCGAAGCGGCGCTCCTCCGCGGTCAGCACCTCCGTCTCGTACTTCTTGAGCTCTTCGGTGATGAACCGTTCGGCGTTCACCGTGGTCTGCCGCCGCTGGTAGTCCTCCGGCACGCGGTCCAGGTTGGCCCGGGTGATCTCAATGTAGTACCCGAACACCCGGTTGAAGCGGACCTTCAGCGAGGGGATCCCCGTCCGCTCCCGCTCGCGCTGCTCCATGGACAGGAGCATGTCCTTCCCCGAGCTGGTCAGCTGGATGAGCCTGTCCAGCTCCGGGTGGAAGCCCACCCGGAACATGCCGCCTTCCTTCAGGACGGCCGGGGGCTCCTCCACCACCGCACCGGCGAGCG
>JBDLRJ010000284.1:0-2871 GCA_039800145.1 Pseudomonadota bacterium
CGGGACGACGAACCGCACCGTCCCCGCGGGAGGCAGCGGGACGGGAAGCGCCACGCCGTCAATCAGCGTGTTGGTCCCGTACAGGTGCAGGCCGTCTTCGCGGTAGAGGGCCATGCCGAACACCGCGTCCTCCACGGGCTGTTCCGCCACGTAGTCCATCTCGAGCACGCAGGGCGCCTCGGGATCCACCACCTGCACGGGCGCACCGGCCGCGTTCAGCAGGCGCACGCCCTCGAGCGCCACCGTGCGGTTGCCGAACCGGTCCGGCGTGGCCTGTGGCGCCGCCTCGGGCGTCACCTCCGAGACCTGTGCCTGGGCCTGCGCCCCCAGCTCGCGCTCGGCCACCTTCTGCCGGTACGCCGCCACCACGTGCCGCGGCTCGCCGAACGCGGCGATCCGCCCCTCGTCCAGCCAGGCGGCGAGATCACACCAACGCTCCACGGTGCCCAGGTCGTGCGTCACCAGGAGGATGGTCTTCCCGCGCTCCTTGAACTCCTCCATCTTCGCGCGGCTCTTCCGCCCGAAGTGCTCGTCCCCCACCGAGAGGATCTCGTCGATGATGAGCACGTCCGGGTCCACGAACGTGGCCACGGAGAAGGCGAGCCGCATGTACATCCCGGAGCTGTAGGTCCGCACCGGCTCGTCGATGAAGTCCCCGAGCTCGCTGAAGGCGATGATCTCCTCCATCCGCTCGCGGAGCTCCGCGCGCCCGAGCCCGAGGATGGTCCCGTTGACGAAGATGTTTTCCCGGCCGCTGAAGTCCGGGTGGAAGCCCGCGCCCAGCTCCAGCAGCGCCGAGATGCGCCCGCGCACCACCGCCGTGCCTTCCGTGGGGGCGTAGATGCCGGTCAGCACCTTGAGCAACGTGCTCTTGCCGGAACCGTTCTGCCCGATGATGGCCACCGTCTTGCCGCGCGGCACCCGGAGCTCCAGCCCCTTGAGCACCTCCAGCTCGCGCCGCTCCACCGTGCCGCCCTTGCGGCCCAGCAGCCACGCCACCAGCTCGGTTTTGAGCGTGGTGTAGCCGCCCTTCACCTGGCGCCGCTTGAAGCGCTTCTTCAGCCCGGAGATTTCGACCGCCAGCTGCTCATCCGCCATGGCGCACGTCCCTCAGGCGAACTCCGCGAAATCCTCGCGGCGGGATTCGAAGTAAGCGGCAGACACCACCAGCAGCACCGCCGAGACCACGGCAGAGACCAGGAGCGGCCCCGCGGACGGCAACCGTTGGTAGTACAGCACGTCCTGGTACGCCGCGATGATGCCCGACATGGGGTTCAGGTACAGGACCAGGGTCCTCGCCGGCAGGCCGCCTGCCTGCTCCGGCACGTTGGTCACCGGGTACAGGATGGGCGTGAGGAAGAACCACAGCGTCATCAGGTTCGAGACGATGTGCTGCATGTCCCGGAACGTCACGTTGATGGCCGAGACCAGGTAGGTGCAGCCGAGCGTGAAGCACAGCTGCACCAGCACGAGCACCGGCAGCAGCAGCAGCGCCGGCGTGGGCGCCATGCCGTAGGCGATCATCATCACCCCCACCAGCGGCAGCGCGAACAGGTAGTTGATGGCGTTGGTCAGCACCACCGTGGCCGGGAGCACCTGCGCCGGGAACTTCACCTTGGTGAGCAGATCCCGCCGGTCCGAGATGGCGGACGCCCCGCCGCCCACGCTGCCGCTGAACCAGATCCACGGCAGCAGGCCCACGAACATGAACAGCAGGTACCGCTCCATGCTCTGCCGCATGTAGACGGAGAAGATGAGCGCGTAGACCAGCATCAGCAGCGTGGGGTTGAGGAAGGTCCACAGGAAGCCGAGAGAGCTGCCGCGGTAGCGGGCCTTCAGCTCCCGCGCGATGAGCGCCGACAGCAGCGCGCGGTACTGGTACAGCTCTTTGAGGTTCCTGAGCATCCGGGCGGTTGTATCTAGCGCGTGCGGCCTCCCGTTGGAAACGCCCGGGTGTATCTTCGCGCCCCATGAACGTCCTGGTGACAGGGGGGTGCGGCTTCATCGGCTCCAACCTCGTGAAGTACCTCCGCGCCGAGCGGCCGGCCTGGCGCGTCATCACCCTGGACAAGCTGACGTATGCCGGGAACCTTGAGAACCTCCGGGAGCTGGAGGGGGACGCGCACCACGCCTTCGTGCGCTGCGGGGTGGAAGACCGGGAGCAGGTGGAGCAGGCGCTCCGCGACCACCAGGTGGAGGCGGTGCTGCACCTGGCGGCGGAGTCCCACGTGGACCGCTCGCTGCTCGGCCCCGAGGCCTTCCTGCGCACCAACGTGCTGGGGACCCAGTCCCTGCTGGACGCGTCGCGCGCGGCCGGCGTTCGCCGCTTCGTCATGGTGTCCACCGACGAGGTGTACGGCTCGCTCGGCCCCACCGGGGCCTTCACCGAGGAGTCGCCCCTGCGCCCCTCGTCTCCCTACGCGGCGTCCAAGGCGTCCGCAGATCTGGTGGCGCTCGCCTGGGCCCACACGTGGGACATGGACGTGGTGGTGACGCGCTGCTCTAATAACTACGGGCCGTACCAGTTCCCGGAGAAACTCATCCCGCTGATGATCTCCAACGCGCTCGCAGACCAACCGCTCCCCGTCTACGGGGACGGGCTGCAGGTGCGGGACTGGCTGCACGTGGAGGACCATTGCCGGGCGCTGCTCGCGGCCCTCGAGCGTGGACAGCGCGGGCGCGTCTACAACGTGGGCGGGGGCGCCGAGCGCACCAACCTCGAGGTGGTCCACGCCCTGCTCCGCCTGCTCGACAAGCCCCAGTCCCTCATGCGCTTCGTCGCGGACCGGCCCGGACATGACCGGCGGTACGCCATTGACGCGGCGCGCGCACGCGCGGAGCTCGGCTGGGCGCCCACGCGCGGCTTCGACG
>JBDLRJ010000285.1:0-2780 GCA_039800145.1 Pseudomonadota bacterium
CCCCAAGGTGGCGCACGAGGACGAGTCGCTCGTCCGCACCATCCTCCGCGAGCGGCCGGATGCCACCATCCAGGAGATTCGTGACGAGTGGGCGAAGCGGACCGGCAAGGAGGCCAGCCGCTCGTCGATGGTGCGTGCGTTGGGTCGTCTGGGCGTCTCGCTAAAAAAAAGACGCTGACCGCCACGGCGCAGGCCACTCCTCGCGTCCAGGAACTCCGGGTGACGTGGCGGCAGTTGGCAGCGTTGATGGACCCACGTCGGCTCGTCTTCATCGACGAGTCCGGAAGCTGTAACGGACCGGCGTAACTGATCCTCCGTGGTTCGGCCAAAGTGACCGTGGCTGGTTCGGCCAAACTGATCGCCCCTGGCTCGGCCAAAGTGATCCGTCCCTAGACCAGCCCGTAGCCCTGACCGGACCCACCGGATGTGCCACTTCGCGACCCTCGCGAAGGAGGACACATGCGGAAGAGGGTCGAGATGGACCGGCTACAGGAGTTGGTGCGGCTGCACCGGATGGGCACGGGGGACAGGGAGATCGCCCGGCTGCTGGCGATGAGCCCGAACACGGAGCGGCAGTACCGCCGGGCGCTCGTGGAGGCAGGGCTGCTGGAGGGGCCCGCGGACGAGCTCCCCGAACTGGACGTGCTCAAGCGGGCAGTCACGGAGCGGCTGCCCGTGAAGGTGGCTCCGCAGCAGGTGTCCACGCTGCAGCAGTGGCTGGCGAGCATCACCGCCTTGCATGGCAGGGGGCTGGGGCCGAAGGGCATCTACGACCGGCTGCACCTGGAGGACGAGTCCTTCCGGGCGTCCGGGGCGAGCCTGTCGGCGGTGAAGCGGGTGTGCATGCGCCTCAAGAAGGCGCGTGGCGTACGCGCGGAGGACGTGGCCATCCCGGTCGACACCACGCCTGGTCAGGTGGCCCAGGTGGACTTCGGCGCGGTGGGGAAGCTGTACGACCCGGTGGGCCGGGTGATGCGCAACGCGTACGTCTTCGTGCTGGTGCTCGGGCACAGCCGGCACATGGTGACGCGGCTCGTCTTCGACCAGAAGGTGTCCACCTGGCTGCAGCTGCACGTGGAGGTCTTCGAGGAACTCGGCGGCGTGCCCGAGGTGGTGGTGCCCGACAACCTGAAGTCCGCGGTGGTGCGCGCCGCCTTCGGCGTGGGCGGCGCGACGGCGCTCAACCGCAGCTACCGGGAGCTGGCGCGCCACTACGGCTTCAAGGTGGACCCCGCCCCCATCTACCAGCCGAAGAAGAAGGGGAAGGTGGAGGCAGGGGTGAAGTACGTGAAGGGGAATTTCTTCGCGGGGCGCGACGAGGTGGACGTCGACGTGCTGCGCCCGAAGCTGCAGCAGTGGGTGCGCGAGGTGGCGGGCACGCGCATCCACGGGACGACGGGGCGGCGGCCGCTCGACGTCTTCGAGCGCGAGGAGAAGGACGCCCTCCGGTGGCTTCCGGCCAGGCGGTACCAGCCGGTGATGTGGAAGGAGGCGACCGTCCACCGGGACAGCCACGTCGAGTACGACCGGCGGCTGTACTCCGTCCCGTGGCGCTACATCGGCAGCAAGGTGTGGCTGCAGGTGACGTCGGACACCGTCATCGTCTTCGCGAACGACGAGCGCGTGGCCACGCACTCGCGGCGGGGCACGCAACTGCGCAGCACGGTGGACGAGCACCTGCCGGAACACCGCGGGCTGCTGCGGCACCGGAGCCGCACCTGGTGGGAGGAGCGCGCAGCGCGCATCGGCCCGGAGACGGCGCAGTACGTGAAGGAGATTTTCGACTCGGACGACGTGCTGTCCCAGCTGCGGCCGGTGCAGGCCATCGTGATGCACCTGGAGCGGCACCCCGTCGAGCGCGCCGAGCGGGCCAGCCGCCGGGCGCGCCACTTCGGCAGCTACGACTACCGGGCGCTCAAGAACATCCTCACCCGTGGGCTCGACCTGGAGCCCCTGCCCGTGGCGGCGGCCACGGACACCGGCTCTCTACAAGAGAGCTTCCGCTTTGCACGGAGCGCCGCCGAGCTCCTCCAACAATGGAAACCCAAGGATGAGCCCCACTGACGAGCTGATGCGCTTGCTGAAGAAGCTGAGGATGTCCGGCGTGATGCAGACACTGGACCTGCGGATGAAGCAGGCCACCGACGAGAACCTCGCCATGAGCGAGTTTCTGGTGCGCCTGCTGGCGGACGAGGTGGAGCGCCGCGAGGCGAAGCAGCTGTCGGCGCGGCTGCGCCGCGCCAGCTTCGAGCACGCGAAGACGATGGAGGACTTCGACTTTGCCTTCAACGGCTCGGTGCCCAAGGCCAAGGTGCTCGAGCTGGCCACGTGCGCCTTTGTCGAGCGCCACGACAACGTCTTCATCATCGGGCCGACCGGCGTGGGGAAGTCCCACCTCGCGCAGGCGCTCGGGCACCGTGCGTGCCGGCTGGGGAGCAACGTCCTGTACGTCGGCGCGCACGAACTGCTCATGCAGCTGCGGGCCTCGAGGGCGGACGCCAGCTACGAGAAGCGCCTGCTGCGCTTCACCGCCCCGGACGTGCTCATCATCGATGACCTCGGGCTCCGCGGGCTCAACCCCGACGAGTCTGGGGACCTCTACGAGGTGGTGCGCCGCCGGTACGAGCAGGGCTCCACCATCATCACGTCGAACCGGGCCATCGAGGAGTGGCCGCCGCTCTTCGGCAACCCGCTCCTGGCCAGCGCGGCCATGGACAGGCTCCTGCACCACTCCCACATCCTGGTCATCGAGGGGGACTCCTACCGGAACCCGCCCCCCA
>JBDLRJ010000286.1:0-4394 GCA_039800145.1 Pseudomonadota bacterium
TGGTCGCCGGGAGCGCCGGAGGGGCCGTGCGCGTCGTGCCGTGGGCCGCGGGGGCCTCCGCGGTGTTCGCCGGGGGCTCCGGAGGGGCCGTGCGCGTCGTGCCGCGGACCGCGGGAGCCGCCGCGGTGTTCGCCGGGGGCACCGGAGGGGCCGTTTGCGTTGTGCCGCGGTCCGCGGGGGCCTCCGCGGTGGTCGCCGGGAGCGCCGGAGGGGCCGTGCGCGTCGTGCCCCGGGCCGCGGGGGCCGCCCGGAGATCCGGGGCGGGGATGGTCGCCACGTGGCGGTCCCGGACGGCGGTTTCGCGGATCGTCCCCCGGCCGGTACTCGCGGCGCTGGCCGCTCAGCGGACCGCCCGCGGCGGGAGCGTTCGGGTGCGCGCCCTGTCTCTGTGGCTCAGGCGGAGGTGGCTTGCCCGTGGGCTCGAAGTCCGGCGTCAGCTCGCGGCGCGTGTACGCGCGCCAGATTTCGTGCGAATCCCCGGAGAGCTGCATCACGGCGCGGTCCAGCCCTCCGAAGAACTGCCGCAGGTTGTCGAGGTCCCGCTTGAAGTACATCTCCGCCCGGCTGTTTCCCGCTGCAGAGACCACCTGCGGGAAGTCGATGACGGTGGGCCCGTTCCAGGCCAGCAGCACGTTGTAGGGGGACAGGTCCCCGTGGATGAGATCCGCCGCGAGCATGCGGATGACCTGCGAGCGGAGATCCTTGTACAGCGCCAGCGCCTGCTCGGGCGGCAGCGGCGCGTCCATCAGCCGGGGGGCGGGGTGGCCCTCCGGGTCGATGACTGCCTCCATCAGCAGCACGCCCTCGTAGAACATGACGGGCTTGGGCACCCGGACACCGAGCGCGTGCAGCTTGTAGAGCGCGTCGGCCTCGGTGGACTTCCAGGCGTCCTCCTCTGCAGCCCGGCCGAACTTGCTCCCCTTCTCCATGGCCCGGCGCGTGCGGGAGTTCCGGACCTGGCGTCCCTCCTGGTAGCCGGCCCGGTTCTGGAAGCTCCGGTGTGCGCTGTCCTTGTAGACCTTGGCGGCGACGATCTCCCCGGCGTGGCTGACGAGCCACACCTCCGCCTCTTTCCCTGTCTTGAGCCTGCCGACGATCTCCTCGACAACACCGTCGTCCAGCAGCCGCTGCAACTCGCCCGAATCGGAACTTCCCAACGCTGAAACCCTCCAGTCCCCGTCCAGCCCGGCGCGGCCTGCGCGTTCGGTGGCACAGATTGTCCGTTCGCCGGTGCAGGGGTCAAGGAGGTGACTGCCTGGGGCTCTCGATTCCACGCCCGGCGCCCGGGGGGATTCGAAGACGCATGGCCCGGGAGCGGCGGCTCGCCTAAGGTGCAAGGATGATCTACGAGGTACCGCTCCCGGGGCGCCGCCCTTCTCGAGGGCTGGCGCTCGCCGCGGCGCTGCTGCTGCTGGGCGGGTGCACGGCGACGGTGTGGGACGTCGAGGCGGTGGATGGGGGGGCGGAGGGGTGCGGCGCCAGCTGCCCGGAGGGCGACACCTGCGTGCGGGGCGCCTGCCTCCCAAGGAACTGCGAATCCGAGCAGTGCGCCACCTCGGAAGTGTGCCTCTCCAGCACCTGCACCGACGTCTTCTGCGTGGACGTGCAGTGCCCGGGAGATTCGCTCTGTGCGCGGGGGAACTGTCTCCCCAGGGCCTGCAACGACGCGATCTGTCCCGAGCGGCAGGTGTGCGCGGAGGGCCGGTGCACGGCGACCGACTGCGTGGGGGTTGCCTGCCCGTCCGGGAACCTGTGCGCCAACGGGGTGTGCCTGCCCGCGGATTGCGGCGGCGCGGTGTGTCCGAGCGGGCAGGTCTGCGTGGACTCCGAGTGCCTCACCACGGAATGCGTGGGGATCTCCTGTCCGGGCCCGTCCGTCTGCGTCGCCGGCACCTGCGTCACCGGGTGTTTGGACGGCGGGACACCCGTGGATGGCGGTTGTGAGCCGCTCCACCCGGTGGGCCTCCCGTGCGAGAAGAACGGTGAGTGTGCGTCCGGCCACTGCGTGGATGGGCGCTGCTGCGACCGCGCCTGCGAGGGGCAGTGCGAGACGTGCGCGGGCGAGGGGCAGGAGGGGACATGCACCCCGCTGGCGGCTGGAACGGCCGAGGGCGTGTGCGGCGCCTACGTGTGTGGCCCTGCCGGCTGCCTCGGCGCCTGTGTTTCGGACGCGGACTGTGCCGTGGGGGCCGCGTGTGCCGGGGGGCAGTGCCGCGCGGGCCTCCCCACGGGAAGCCCCTGCGTGGACGCAGCGGGATGCGCCTCCGGGGCCTGCGAAGACGGGGTGTGCTGCCAGCGCGCCTGCTCGGGGCCGTGCGAGCTCTGCAACCTCTCGGGCCAGGAAGGCACCTGCGTGCCCGCGCCCGCCGGCAGCACGGGCGTCCCGGCGTGCGGCGCCTACACGTGTGACGGAAGCTCGGGGGAATGCCCGGCCGCGTGCACCCGGGACGCGTCCTGTGCCGCCGGCGCGTACTGCGCCCGCTCGGGCTGCGCCGCCGCGCTGCCTGCGGGGAGCCCCTGCATCCGCGCAGCCGAGTGCGCCTCCAGCCACTGCGTGGACGGGGTCTGCTGTGGCACCGCGTGCGACGGCCCCTGCCAGGCCTGCAACGCAGCGGGGCTCGAGGGGACGTGCACGCTGTACGCGCCGGGCACGGACCCCCAGTCCGAGTGCGGCCGGACCTACTGTGATGGTTCTCCCGCGTGCCGCGCCGCCTGTGCCGGGGACGGGGAGTGCAAGCCCGGCAGTTACTGCGCCTCGGGGACGTGCCTCGAGACGCGGACGTCCGGGGCCCCCTGCACGCGGGACACGGAGTGCAGCGCCGGCCACTGCGTGGACGGGGTGTGCTGCGAGTCCGCGTGCAGCGCGACGTGCGAGGCCTGCAACCTCGCGGGCCAGGCAGGCCGCTGCGTGCCCGTGCCGCGGGGCACGGACGTGGTGGGCGAGTGCGGCCACGGCCTGTGCGACGGGGCGCGCGCGTGCAGCACCCGGTGTGACGGCCCCCTCGAGTGCAAGCCGGCGTCGACGTGCCTCCAGGGGACGTGCGCGGCGCGGCTGGCCGACGGGGCGCCCTGTGCGGCGGCCTCCACCTGCACCACGGGGCACTGCGTGGACGGGGTGTGTTGCGAGCGGGCGTGCACCGGGCCGTGCGAGCGCTGTGATGCTGCCGGGACCGAGGGGGTCTGCACCGCGGCCACGGTGGGGACGGACCCGGAGTTCGCCTGTGGCCCGACGTGGTGCAGCGGCGGGAGCGGCTGCCTCCCGCAGTGCGCCGGGGACACGGACTGCAAGCCGGGCAACTTCTGCGACCCGCCGGCCTGCGTGCCGCTCCGGCAGGACGGAAGTCCGTGCTCCGAGGGGCGGTCGTGCGCCTCCGGCCTGTGCGTGGACGGCGTGTGCTGTGACGGCGAGTGCGGGGGGGCCTGCGAGGCGTGCAACACGCCGGGGAACGAGGGGCGCTGCACCGCGTTCGGCCAGGGCACGGGGGCGGCGGCGTGCGCCCCCTACCTGTGCGCCGTGGGCGGGGGCTGTGCCACGGGGTGTGGCTCGGACGTGGACTGCGTGGCGGGGTACGCGTGCGAGGCCGGTGCCTGCACCGGGGCCCGGGCCACGGGCCTGGGGTGCGCCAGGGACCGGCAGTGCCTCTCGGGCGCGTGCGTGGACGGCGTCTGCTGCGCTTCCCGCTGTGGCGGGACCTGCGAGGCCTGCCACCTCGCGGGCTCCGAGGGCGCCTGCGTCCCGGTCGCAGCGCGGACGGACCCGGCTGCCGAGTGCGGCCTCGCCACCTGCGCCGGGCTGGACGCGGGCTGCATCCGCGGCGACGCGGCGCCCCAGAGCCCGTACGCCTGTGTGTCGGATCTCGACTGCAAGGAGGCCGCCTGGTGCGAGGGCGGGACCTGCACCGCGAAGCGCCCCGCGGGATCGGCCTGCGCGGGGGCGTTCCAGTGCGCCTCCGGCCACTGCGTGGACGGGGTGTGCTGCGACCGTGGCTGCGACGGCGCGTGCGAGGCCTGCCACCTCCAGGGGAGCGAGGGCGCCTGCACGCCCATCCCGGGTGAGACGGATCCCGCCGGCGAGTGCGGGCTGGGGCTGTGCAGCGGCCTCTCCGGCTGTTTTGCCGGGTGCACCCAGGACAGCGAGTGCAAGGCGGGGGCATGGTGCTTCAACGGCACGTGCGTCCCGCTCCGTCCCCAGGGCGAGGCCTGCAGCGGCGACGCGGAGTGTGTGACCGGGGAGTGCGTGGACGGGGCCTGCTGCGGGTCCGCGTGCGACGGGGCCTGCGAGGCCTGCAACGTGCCGGGCCAGTTCGGCACCTGCACCGCCTTCTCCGCGGGCACCGATCCCGAGGCCGAGTGCAACCTCGCCCTGTGCACCGGGTTGCGCAGCTGCGGTGATG
>JBDLRJ010000287.1:0-2622 GCA_039800145.1 Pseudomonadota bacterium
TGGCGTAGCGCAGGATGGTGGGGAGTTCCTTCTTCCCGCGCGCGAGGAAGGCCTTGTCCGCGACCACCACCGCGAGCCCGGAGGGGCCCACGTTCTTCTGCGCCCCCGCGTAGACGAGCGAGAAGCGGGAGAGGTCCACCTTCCGCCAGAGGAAGTCGGAGGACATGTCACAGACGGCGGGCACGTTCCCCGTGTCCGGGAAGTCGCTGAACTGCACGCCGTCGATCGTCTCGTTGGACGTCAGGTGCACGTAGGCGGCCGAGCCCTCCCACGCGTATTCGTCCTCCCGCGGGAGCCGGCGGAAGGCGCCGCCCTCCTTCGTGGAGACCGCGGCCCGCGCACGCCCCACGGCCAGGGCCTCCTTCAGCGCCTTCTCGCCCCAAGCGCCGGTGACCACGTAGTCCGCGGACACCCCGGCCGGCAGGAAGTTGAGCGGGACGAGCGCGAACTGCAGGGACGCGCCGCCCTGCATGAAGAGGATGTCGTGGCTCTCGGGCAAGGCGAGCAGGCGCCGCAGCCGCTCGAGCGCCTCCTCGTGCACCGCGTCGTACTCGGGGCCGCGGTGGCTCATCTCGAGGATGGACATGCCGCTGCCTGCGAAATCCAGGAGCTCTTCCCGCGCGCGCTCCAACACCGGCAGCGGCAGCGCGGCGGGGCCCGCGTTGAAGTTGATGACGCGCATGGGGTGACTCCTTCCGTCGGGTGTCAGTCGAGACCGTGGAGGACGAGACCTGCGAGCGGCAGCGGGTCCACCTGGAAGCTTCCCGGCGGCAGCACGTGGCCGGCGTCCGCCGCCGCGAGCAGGCCCTGGATGGTGGGGGGCGGGAGCAGGAACACGGCGCGCGCGGCCCCCTCGTCCACCTTCCGCTGCAGCGACTGCGGCTCCACCGTCCCGGGCCAGGACTCGAGCAGCGGGCTGTCGAGCGGGTCGCGGATGCCGAGCAGCGGCCCCACCACCAGCTTCTGCAGCAGCGCGGCGTCCACGCGCGCGGACACCGCCGAGGGCAGCACCTCCTCGCGCGGCTCGAGCCGGTACCAGCGGCCGTCCACGTACAGGTGGAAGCTGCCGGGCGCAGGATGGCCGGGCCCCGCGAGCCCATCCACGTGGAAGGCCCACGCCAGCTTCTCGAGGAAGGTGGCCGGCAGCATCCCGTTGAGGGCGAGCGCCACGCGGTGCACGGGCTGGAGCCGCAGCTGCGCGTCCGGCACCGCGTGGGCGAGGAACCAGTCGTGGGCGCCCACGCTCCTGCGCCCGCGGCGGCGCTTCTGCACGCGGGACGCGGCCCCGGCGAACTCGGGCCGGTCCACCACGTAGAAGAACGGCACCTCGTCCATGGCGCGCGTGAGCCGGCCCACCGCCTCGCCGCGCGCCACCCAGAAGGTGTGCTGGGCGCCGGCCTGGCTGATGAAGTCCGCCTCGGGCTCGAAGCGGGTGACGCTCTCGAGGAACTCCTCCACCTGCGGAGAGGCCGAGTAGGTCAGCGTCACCAGCGCGCGGCCCGCGCCGGCCTCTTCGTGCCGCAGCGACTCGGCCTCCTCCGCCGCCTCGCGCGGGAGCTCCAACCGGCGGATGCGCCGGCGGTCCAGCCCCTCCACCGACGCGGCCCCCACGATGCCTCGCTGCTCGTGGCCCGCCTGGCGGAGTTGGTAGACGTAGAAAGTGGGCTCCGCCTCCTGGGCGAGGCGACCGTCGGCGCGCCAGCCGCGGACGAGCGAGGCGTCCAGCTCGGGGGCAGCGAGGGTCCGGGCGAGTTCCGCCGGGGGACGGAAGCCGCGGAAGGGGCGGAATGCTGACATGGGGGGCGCGGTATAGCGCTCTCACCCCGCGGACGGAACGGGACCGGGCGACGAGGCCTCCGGCAGCAGGCGGCCACTTGCGTCCAGCAGACCTGCCTTGCGGGCCACCGCCACCTTCTTCCACTCCACGCGGAGCGACGCCGCGTCGATCATCTCGTCCCCCAGCACGATGGCCCCGCGCCCCTGCTCGCGGTCCGCGCGGGCATAGGCATCCAGCACCGCGAGGCTCCGCTCGAGCTCCTGCCGGGTGGGCGTGTAGGCGGCGTGGATGGGGCCCAGGTGGCTGGGGTGGATGGCCCACTTGCCGTCGAAGCCCAGCGCGGCGCCGTCCTCCGCGTCCGCGCTCACCTGACCGAGATCCCTGAACTGCACCGTCACCGCGTCGATGGCCGCGATGCCCGCCGCGCGCGCCGCCGCCACCAGGTGTGACCGCGGATAGTGGAACAGCTGGCCGGGGTTGCCCTTGAAGGTGCGCGCCCCCACGTCCCCCGCGTAGTCGGCCACGCCGAAGATGAGCGAGTCCATCCGCGGACTGCACGCGGCAATGGCCTCCGCGTGGAGCACCGCGCGCGCAGACTCGACGAGCACCTCCAGCCGGATGCGGCCGGGCTCGAGCCCGCACGCCTCTTCGACCTGGGTGATGAGCCGGTCGGCGAACAGCACGTCCTCTTCGCCGTACACCTTCGGCAGCACCACCACGTCCACGAAGCGGCCGGCCGCTTCCAGCACGTCGATGACGTCGCGGTAGAAGTAGCGCGTGCGCACGCCGTTGGGGCGGAAGGCGCGCAGCTTTCCGCCGAAGTCGAGCGTGGAGAGCGCCTCGGC
>JBDLRJ010000288.1:0-28441 GCA_039800145.1 Pseudomonadota bacterium
CCGCGGTGAGCTCCGTGGGGAGCGACGAGCAGTCCTCCTGGTAGCTGAGCATCACGCGCCAGGTGCCGTCCTGCTGGGCCCCGGCGAGCACGATGCGCTCGGGCTCCTCCTTGGGGGCGAAGGAGATCCACGTGGGGCTGCCGAAGTTGCCCCAGTTGGTGGGGTTGGGGTTCTGCTTGTTGCAGACGTACCCGTAGGGGTGCTCGAGCGTGAGGTCCACGTTGCGCAGGTCCGAGTCGAACGCGGAGTCGGAGCCGTTGTCGTAGACCATCTCCACCTTCACCACCTGCGGGCCCGGTCCGGGGACGCCCACCGCGGTCACCTGCACGGTGACGGAGGGCTTCTGCGGATCGTTCGTGGAGAGGATGAGCAGGCCGCTCACGGGGCCGGGGGCGGTGGCGGTGAAGGCCACGTTGAGGGTGGTGTACTTGCCCGGCTCCACCGCGGGGAGCACCAGGGGAGAGGCGAAGAGATCCGTGGTGGGCGCAGGTCCCCCCCACGCGTACGTCACCTGGAGCGGCGAGCCGCCCTCGTTGGCGAGCGTGAGCGGCAGGGCGTTGGTGGTGCCGAGGGGGACGTTGCCGAGGTCGATGGAGGTGGGGCTCAGGACGAGCTTCGGCGGCCCGAGCGCGCTGCCCGAGAGCGGCACCCGCACGAGCCCCTTGTCGCTGGTGACCACCAGCTCCACCTGGTGCTGGGCGCTGGTGCGCGGGTGGTACCGGAGCTCGAACGCGTGGATGGCCGTCTCGTCCGTGCCCACGGGCGAGAGCGTGAGCGGGAGCTCCGGCAGGCCCACCAGCTCGAAGTCCTCGGTGGAGGGAGGATCCAGCGCGATCGACTCGACGGTCACCTTCGCGGTCCCGGTGCCGTTGTTGGTGAGCTTCAGCGTCTTCGGCTTCATGGCGCCCTGGGCCACGAACCCGAAGTCCACGGGGTTGGGGGCCACGCGCACATCCGGGATGCCGATGAAGTTGGCGCGGACGGGGACCTTGAGGTCCCCGAACTCGCGGTCGTCCGAGAGGATCTTCAGGCTGTCCACCACCGCGCCCACGGACTTGGCGCGGAAGCCGAGCTTCACGTCCCAGCTGCGGCCGGGGAAAATCTCCACGGGGAAGTTGCCGCCGCAGGCCTCGCAGGTGAAGGGCGAGGCGCTCCCCTTCTCCAGCCCCATCTCGAAGAGCGTGAGCGTGCAGTTGCCGATGTTGTGCAGCTTCAGGTTGAGGACCGAGTCCGGCACGTCCACGTCCCCGAAGTTGGCCGAGTAGGGGTCCGGCTGCAGGACGGGGTTGCCGTCGATGACGACTTCGCAGGCCTTGGTCTGTGCGGGCACGCAGCGGTAGGCCTCGCAGAGGTAGCCCTCCTGGCAGTCCGAGTCCTCGCGGCAGGCGGAGGCGATGACCTTCTCCCGCCCGCAGGCGGAGAGCAGCAGGAGCACCAGGGCGAACGGCCGGGCGACGGATCGAAGGACAGGGGACATGGCGCGGGGGAGCCTACCCCAGCCTCCCCCCGGCCGGATCATTCCGCCCTTTCCACCTGACACCTTCCCGCCCGCCCCGCGCCGCGGTAGGCCCTGACCCCTGATGCGAACCCCGGACCTCCCCTTCGACGTGCTCGTGAGTTCGACCCGCGTGGCCCCCGGCCGGCGCCGCTGGGAGGTGACGGACGGGTGGCAGCAGGGGCGCGGCGCGTTCGGCGGGCTGGTGGTGGGGGCGGTGGTGCGGGCGCTCGAGGCCGAGGCCGGCAGCCCGGACCGGCCGCTGCGCTCGCTGACGGCGGAGCTGTGCGGCCCCACCCTGCCCGGCGAGGCGGAGCTGGAGGTGGACGTGCTGCGGACGGGCACCGGCGTCACCACGGCGGCCTGCCGCGTGGTGCAGGGCGGCGAGGTCCAGGCGCACGCGGTGGGGGCGTTCGGCAAGGCGCGGCCGCTGCTGCCCGACGCGCGGTGGGTGACGCCCCCAGCGCTCTCCGACTTCGCCGCGCTGGAGCCGCTGCCGGTGGAGCCTCCGCTGGGGCCCGTGTTCGCCCAGTGGTTCACCTTCCGAACGGATGGGCCGCTGCCGCTCTCCGGGCAGCTCCCTCCCGAGACGCACGGGTGGATTTTCCCCAAGTCGCCGGGGGCTGCGCGGGATGCCGCGCTGCTGGCCGGGTGCGTGGATGCGTGGTGGCCCGCCCTCTACACCTCGCTGGACGGCATCCGCCCCATGGCCACGCTGGCCTTCACGCTGCAGCTGGTGGGCACGCTGGACGGGCTGCCCGCGGACGCGCCCGTGTTCTTCCGCAGCCGGGCCCCGCTGGTGCAGGACGGGTACATGGTGGAGTTCCGGGAGCTGTGGGGCGTGGACGGGCGGCTGCTCGCGCTGAACCAGCAGACCATCGCGGTGCTGAAGTAACGCAGTAACGGGTTCAGCCCGGGGCCGGGAGGTTTGGCACCGGACGTCGCAAGGCCGCGACCGCGCGCGGGCAGCCCGGGCGCAGGCCGTGCAGGGAGGCGAGCCCTCCATGCAGATGTTCGAACGGGTAGGCGGGGCGGTCCTCCGGTTCTGCGGAGACCTGGGGGCGCTGGCGGGGCTGATGGCCTCCACGCTCTCGTGGGCGGTGCGTCCGCCGTGGGACGGGCGCGAGGTGGTGCGGCAGATGTGGCGGCTGGGCGTGCAGTCCGTGCCCGTGGTGTTCGTCACGGCCACGTTCACCGGCGCGGTGATGACGCTGCAGACGTACCAGGGCTTCCAGCGCTTCGGGGCCACGTCCTTCGTGGGGACGCTCGTGGCGCTGTCCGTGATGCGCGAGCTGGCCCCGGTGCTCACCGCGCTCATGGTGACGGGGCGCAGCGGGAGCGCCATCGCGGCGGAGATAGGCACCATGCAGGTGACGGAGCAGGTGGAGGCGCTCGTGGCCATGGCCACCGAGCCCATCCAGTACCTCTTCGTGCCGCGGGTGCTGGCCGGGGTGACGATGATGCCGGTGCTGGTGATGGTGGCGGACGCGCTGGCCATCCTCGGCGGACGCGTGGTGGCGGTGAACCTCCTGGGGGCCAACCCGGACGACTACGACCAGAGCACCTGGCGCGTGCTGGAGCTGAACGATCTCACCTCCGGGCTCATCAAGGCAGCGGTGTTCGGCTTCCTCTTCACCCTGGTGGCGTGCGCGCGCGGCTACCAGACGACGGGCGGGGCCGAGGGCGTGGGGCGCACCACCACGAACGCGGTGGTGACCGGCAGCGTCTGCGTCATCGTCTCCGACTTCTTCCTCAGCCGGATGATGTTCTGACGCCCGCCGTGGCCACGGTGAACGGGGGAGACCGCCCGCTCGTGGAGGTGCGGGGCCTGCAGCGCGCGTTCGACGGGCGCCGCGTGCTGGACGGCGTGGACCTGCAGCTGCGGCGCGGCGAGTCGCTGGTGCTGCTCGGGCCGTCCGGGGGCGGCAAGACGCTGCTGCTCAAGCACCTGATAGGGCTGCGCCGCCCGGACGCGGGGCAGTTGCTCGTGGGCGGGCAGGACTTCTGGGCCTCGCCGCGCACCGAGCAGGTGCGGCTGCGCCAGCGCTTCGGGCTCGCGTTCCAGGACGGGGCACTGTTCGACTCGTTGAACGTTTTTGAAAACGTGGCCTTCCCCCTGCGGCGCGCGAAATACGGGGACGAGCGGCGCATCCGGGCGCGCGTGGAGGAGTGCCTGGAGCTGATGCACCTCTCGCACGCGGGGCGGCGGGCGCCCTCGCAGCTGTCCACCGGGATGCGGCGGCGCGTGGGGTTCGCCCGCGCCATCGCGCTCGAGCCGGACATCCTGCTGTTCGACGAGCCCACCGCGGGGCTGGACCCGGTGATGGTCACGGTGGTGGACGAGCTGGTGGTGGACCTGCGGCGGCGGCTGCAGACGACCTCGGTGGTGACGACGCACGATCTCTCGAGCGCGCGCGCGGTGGCGAGCCGGGTGGTGCTGCTGTTCCGCGGGAAGCTGGTGGCGGACGCGCCGGCGGACCGCTTCTTCGACCTGCCCCACCCGGCGGTGCAGCAGTTCGTCCACGGCAGCCTCGAGGGACCGCTGCTCGTGCCGGGGGGAAAGGAGGTGCAGGGGTGAACGCGGCGACGAAGGTGGGGGCGCTGGTGGTGGTGGGGTTGGTGCTGGCGGGGTACTTCATCCTGCGCATCGAGAGCGAGTCGGTGGACGGCGAGCGCGGCAAGCACTACCGCGTGCGGATGGCGGACGCGCAGGGGCTCATCGACAAGTCGCCCGTCTTCATCCGCGGCGTGCGCGTGGGGCGCGTGGTGAAGCTGCGGCTGGACGGGGACTCGGTGGTGGGAGAGCTGCTGCTGCGGCCGGAAGTGGTGCTCCGGGAAGGGGCGGCGGCCTCCGTCTCCAGCGTGGGGCTGCTGGGCCAGAAGCAGCTGGTCGTCTCGCAGGGGCCCGCGGAGGCGGCGGAGCTCGCGCAGGGGACGGAGCTCGAGGGCTCGGTGTCCATGACGCTGGACGAAGTCATCGCGCGGCTGGGGGCCATTGGCCAGGACGTGAAGGAGGTGACGTCCTC
Source organism: Pseudomonadota bacterium (assembly GCA_039800145.1). Taxonomy (GTDB): domain Bacteria; phylum Myxococcota; class Myxococcia; order Myxococcales; family Myxococcaceae; genus VGRA01. The sequence goes on from JBDLRJ010000288.1 coordinate 4,522, forward strand.
CGTGAAGTCGGCGGTGGCGACGCCGGAGGCGGAGCGCGACATCCAGGAGACGCTGCGCGGGATGTCCGGGGTGGTGACGCAGGTGGAGACGGCGCTCGAGCGGAACCAGGGGGAGCTGCGCGCCACGGCAAAGTCGGTGGAGCGCTTCGCGCGCGCCACGGCGGACATCGTGCACCGGCTGGATGGCTTCCTCGCGGCCAACCGCGTGGGGGCCCCCGAGGGCACGGGCGGCAGCGGGCGCGGAGAGGTGGCCACGCTCGTGGGCCGGCTGAACGCCACGGCTGCCAACCTGGAGGACATCACCGGGCGCGTCCAGCGCGGCGAGGGGACGCTCGGCGAGCTCGTGGCGGGGGACGGGGGAGACCTCGGCGACGGGGTGCGCTCGCTGCAGGAGGGGATGGGGCAGCTGTCGTCCGCGGTGAGCGCACTCGAGCAGACGCGCGTGTCCCTCGGGCTCCGGGGAGACTGGCTCGCCGGGCGCAACCAGGCGAAGGGCTTCCTGCAGCTCCAGGTGCAGCCGCGGGGCAACGGCTTCCTCCGGCTCGAGGCGGTGGGCGAGCCCTTCGGGCTCCAGTCCGAGCACCCGGACGACCAGGGCAACCTGGTGCGCAGCTACCAGGGGCCGCTCGCCTTCTCCGCGCAGCTGGGCATGCGGCCCTGGCCGGGGCTGGGCGTCCGCGCCGGGCTCACCGAGTCACGGCTCGGCGCGGGGCTGGACGCGTTCCTCTTCGAGGACAGGCTGCGCCTGGGCGTGGACGCCTGGGACTTCGGCCGGGGCAACCTCCGCCCGCACGTCCGGGTCGAGGCGGCCTGGACGCTCTACGCGCCGTTGTACGTCATTGCAGGCTGGGACGAGCCGCTGAACCTGGACCGGGGACTGTCCTCCGGCTGGGTGGGCGCCGGGCTGTGGCTGGACCTGGTCAAGCCTGCACCGGCGAAGGCACACTGAGGTTGAACCCCCTTGCACGGACGCACGCCCGGCCTCGCAGCGAGGACCGGGGTGCGCCCGCGGAACGCCGCGCGGCGAAAAGGCTAGCGGTCCCCGCCCGAACCGCTGCCGCCGGTGCCCGGGCTCGTCCCCAGGTCCGAGCCGCTGCCCGCTCCGCCGGTCCCGGTCCCGGTGCCGAAGTCGGAACCGCCGCCGATGCCGGCATCCGGGCCGAAGCCCCCGCTGCCGCCCGTCCCGGCGTCCATCCCGAAGCCGCCGGTTCCCCCCGTGCCGGCGTCCGCCCCCATGCCGGTGCCGAACGACGGCTCGCTCCCGCCGGTGCCGCCGTAGGTGCCGGCGCCGCCGGTCCCCTGCTGGGTGTCCACGTTGCTGCCGCCCCGGCCCTGGCGCTCCGTGGCCGACTTGCAGGCACCGAAGCCCAGCGTCGCCACCGTCACGCCCGCCACCACCACCATCCTCGTCGTGAGACGCTTCATTCCCATTCCTCCTTGCCCGTGCTGCCGGTTGGACTTCCCCTCACCCACCTCGCGCCAAAGGGTAGGAACGATGCGCGCGGCGGCGACCCCCGGAGGTCAGGCCTGCACCCGCCTGCCTGCCCCGAGCACAAGTCTCAGGAAGAGGACGAAGAGCCCCGCGCCGATGATGGCGGGGATGACCTCCACCCCGCCGAGCACCGGCCCGAAGTGCAGGATGCGCGCGCCCAGCCACGCACCCACCAGGCCTGCCACCACGGACCCGAACCACCCGCCCGGGACCTTGCGTCCCGCGATGGCCTCCCCGAGCGCACCGGCCACGAATGCCACCACCAACAGGATGATGAACCCCACCACCGTCATGTGAACGACCCCCTTTCCCACGTGGAAGGTGATGCGCCCGGCGCGGCGCGCAGGGGGCTTGGGGGTGACCGGCAGAAGCACGACCGGGAAGGCAGGCGGTGCGCCGCTTCCACCTCCGTCCCGCGGCCGCGCCGTGTCCACCCCTTGTCACGGCACCGGGCGGACGCACCGCCCGCGCCGGAAAGGTGGACGTGATGAAGCGGAGAGCATGGTGGTGCGCGGCGGCCCTCTCGGCCCTGCCGCTCGCGGCGGGAGCCCAGCAGCAGCCCCCGCCGGGCATGGAGCAGGAGCCGAAGGTGCGCGCGGCGCAGAACCGCGAGCAGCGCAGCTTCACTTCGAAGGCGCCGGAGAAGGTGCAGGAGTCACTCCGCCAGCAGACGCGGGACTTCGAGACGGCGTTCAACGCGCACGACGTCCGGACGCTGGCGAGCTACTTCGCGCCGGAGGCCACGTACCTGGATCTCCAGGGCGTGGCGGCGACCGGGAAGCAGTCCATCCGGGAGCACCTGCAGGAGGAGCACGCGGGAATGATGGCCAACGCGCGGCTGCAGCTGACGGCCACCTCCATCCGGGAGCTCGGGAAGGACCTGGCCCTCGTGGACGTGAGCGGGGTCCTCACCGGGGTGGACGCGCCCGCGGGCCTGGAGGTGCCTCCGCACCTCCACGCGGTGGTGGTGGCCCGGAAGATGGGCAAGGACTGGCGCATGGAGGCGCTGCGCGTCTTCCCGGCCCGCGTGCCGGGAGAGACGGGCGTGGGCGGCGCGGGCACGGGCGGCTCGGGCAGCGTGGACCCGACGAAGCCGGAGGACTCCACCGCCACGCCGCCGAGCGGGATGGGCAGCTCGCCCATGGACCAGCGGTACCAGGACCAGAAGCCCTGACGCCGTGAGCGACGGGCGCTGGGCCGCGGCGACTCAACGGACGTCGCAGCCCAGCGCCTCCAGCTGTTCGAAGAAACCGGGGAAGCTCTTGTCGACGCCGTGCGCGTGGAGGAGCCGGACGGGCACCCGCCCGAGCACGGCCAGCACGGACGCGGAGAGCGCCAGCCGGTGGTCCCCGCGCGCGTCGAAGGTGAAGGGTCGGACGGCCCGCGGGGGATGGATCTCCAGCCGCTCTCCCTCGAGGTGCGTGCGTCCGCCGGCCGCCTCCACCAGGTCGCAGACCGCCGAGAGCCGGTCGCTCTCCTTGGCGCGGAGGATGGAGACGCGGGTGAGGACAGAGGGGGCAGGCAAGACGCAGGCGAGCGCCGCGAGCGTGGGCAGGAGATCCGGGCACTCGTCCCCGTCCGCGCTCAACCCGGAGCGCGGCGTGCCGCTGACCGCTGCCTCCCCTTCGCTGGAGACGTCCACCGACAGCCCGACGTCCGACAGGATGCGCAGCACCGCGCGGTCCGGGTGGGCTGCAAGAACGTCCACGTCTGCCGCGCGGCCGCCGCTCGCCCACGCGAGCAGCAGCAGGTAGCCGAGCGAAGACCAGTCGCCGGGGACGGTGGGCCAGCGGCGGGGCGCAGAGTGGCCGAGCACCGTGAAGCGGCCGGCCCCCTCCGAGAGCTCGAAGCCGCAGCGGCGGAGCCAGTCCACGGTGAGCGCCAGGTAGCCGCCGCTCGCCGGTGGACCGACGAGCTCCACGGACCACGGGCGCCGCTCGCGCAGGTGGAGGGAGGCAGCGGCGAGCAGGAGGCTGCTCGGGAACTGGCTGCTCTGCGCCGCGTCCACCCGGAAGCAGGGCCCGGGGGCGAGGCCCGAGGCCCCCGTCACGGACAGGGGCCAGGGCGCGCCCGGGACGAGCTGCAGGCCCGCCCCCGAGAGCGCGGTGCGGAGGGACTCGAGCAGCGGACCGTGCGGGCGTTCGCCGAGCCGGGGCGTCCCGGTGAAGCGGACGCGCACGGATGGAATTACAGCCGCCTGGCCGAGCAGGAGGCGGAACGGCGCACCGCCGTCGCGGCAGTCGATGTCCACCACCTCCCCCGTGCGCGCCGCGTGCGCGAGCGCCGCGAGCCCTGCGGCCACGACGTGCACGTCCGTGGGGTGCGCACGGGGCGCGCCGCCGCCCGTCCTCTGCGCCGAGAGCAGCGCCTCGAGCCCACCGGCCCCGGCGCCCGTCGCGCCGTCCGCCCCGGCCGTGCCACGCCCGGGGCGCGGAGGTCCGCGCCGTGGCTCACCCGCGGGGAAGCGGGCGTCCGCACCGCCCGCCGTCCCTGCAGCCGTGGGCCCGCTGCCGAGGAACGCCGCCAGCCCCGGCTCGCCGAGGACGTGCGCGAGCACGAGCGAGCGCTGCGCATCCGACTTGGAGCGCGGCGGGACCAGGCGGACGGGCCGCAGCGGGCCGGGGGTGACCGTCACGTCCACGCGCGCGTCAGGGCCGGACGCCCCGCCTCCACGCACCATGCAGTCCCTGCCACGCGGCCGCCGGCACCACGACCGTGCGGGTGGCGCCCGGCCGCTCGAGCAGCACCATCCTCACCTCGCCCGGGGACTCCGCCTTCTTGTCCGCGGAGAGCAGCTTGCGCACCGCGGCCAGCGACCCCGCCCAGCGGCCCAGCTCCGCCCGCGTCCGGACGCCGGCGACGTCGTGCAGCACCCGCTCCACCTCCGCCGCGGTGCGGGCCGGCGTGACGCCGAGCGCGCGCCCCACGTCCAGCGCGCAGAGCATGCCCAGGCCCACCGCCTCGCCGTGGCGCAGCCGGTGCCGGGAGAGGGACTCGAGCACGTGGCCGAAGGTGTGGCCGAAGTTGAGCACCTGCCTGCGGCCGGTGCGCTCGTAGGGATCCTCCCCGCACACCGCCGCCTTGAGCGCCCTCCCCTCGCGTACCGCCGCCCCGTCGTCCGGGGGGGCCGCGCACCACGCGCCCCAGGTCTCGGCCGAGAGCGTGAGCGCCATCTTCCAGCCCTCGATGCGCCCCTCGCGCCGCTGTGCCTCGCTGAGCGTGGCGAAGAACTCCGGGCACAGCCACGTCGCGTCCGCGTTGTGGAACACCCCCACCGCGTTCTTGGCCCCCGCGAGGTTGAGCGCCCCCTTCCCGCCGAGCGAGCTGTCCACCGCGGCGAGCACGGTGGTGGGCACGTGGAGCAGCCGCACGCCGCGCCGGTGGAGGTGTGCCGCCACCGCGGCGAGGTCTCCCACCGTGCCCCCACCGAGTGCGAGCAGCGTGCCGCTGCGCGGCAGCGGCCCCATGGCGCGGAGGACCCGCTCCAACACCTTGAACGATTTTGCACCCTCGCCCGCCTTGACCGCGAGCAGCCCGAGCGGCGCACGGCGCTGCAGCGCGCGGAGGGCGCCGGGGTGGAGCCGCAGCACGCGGGCGTCCGCCAGCACGAAGCTCCGGGACGGCAAGCCACGGCAGAGGGACTCGAAGGGGCCCCACGCGTCCGAGGGAGGTTGGAAGGCGCCGGGGGCGTTCATGGGCGGTGCGGGTGGGCGAGGACGTGGAGCCACGCGTCCGCGAGCACGAGGGACACCATCGCCTCGAGCACCGGCACGGCGCGCGGGAGGACACAGGGATCGTGCCGCCCGGCGCGCGCGTGGTCCGCGAGCGTGGAGACGGGCTTGAACCAGGCGCGCAGCAGCACCGGCTCGCCGTTGGACAGCCCGCCCTGGATGCCGCCGTAGACGTCCTTCCGCGCGTGGAACGCGCTGCCGGGGAGCGCCACGCTGGACTCGAAGTCCGGGGCGCCCCACGTGACGCCGGAGACGGCGTTGACGCTCCCGAGCGCGGCGGCGAGCTGCGCCTTGAGCTTGCCGAAGACGGGCTCGCCCAGCCCCACCGGGAGCCCCTCCACGCGCACGTCCACGGTGCCGCCGAGCGAGTCACCCGCGGACCTCGCCGCGAGGATGTCCGCCTCGATGCGCGCGGCGGCCCCGGCATCCGGGCAGCGCGTGGGGTGGGCATCCACCTGCGCACGGGAGAGGCCCGCGGCCGGGTGAGCGGCCTTCACGCCGCCCACCTGGGAGACCCAGCCCACCACGCGCACCTGCGGCAGCTCGCGGGCCAGCAGGGCCTCCGCCACCGCGCCGCCGAGCACGCGCGAGAGCGTCTCCCGTGCGCTGGTTCGTCCGCCACCGCGGTGGTCGCGGTGGTGGAAGCGCGCCTTCCAGGCGGCGTCGGCGTGGCCCGGACGGTCCTCGGTGCGCAGCCGCTCGTAGTCTCCCGGGCGCGCGTCCTGGTTGCGGACCATGGCAGCGATGGGCGTGCCGAGCGTCTTGCCCTCGAAGACGCCGGAGAGCAGCTCCACCCGGTCCGGCTCGGCGCGGGCGGAGGTGAGCGCGGACTGCCCGGGGCGCCGGCGGTCCAGCGCGGCCTGGAGCTGCTCCACCGCGAGCGGCACGCCGGCCGGGCAACCGTCCACCACGGCCCCGAGCGCCGGGCCGTGGCTCTCGCCGAAGGTGGTGAGGCGGAACAAGGTTCCGAAGGTGTTCATCCCGGAAGCAGGCATAACATCCCGCGCGCCCATGTCTCCCCGTTCTCACGCCCGCCGCGTCGTCACGCTGCCACCGGGACTCCCACCCGGTGAACAGTTGGCCTTCTGCACGCGCGCGGCGAGGGGCGGGGCGGAGCTCGTGGAGCTGCGAAACGATCTCCACGCAGACGCCGACGTGGACGTGCGCGCGCTCGCCGCGGTCACGCCCGTCCTCGCGTCCCAGAGGGGCCGGCCGCTCGCGCGCACCTGGTGCGAGACAGCGACGCTCGTGGACGTGCCGGTGGGTGAGCCCGCGCCGGTGCCGGTGGAGAAACTGCTCCGCTCCCTGCACGCCGAGCAGCCGCTCCCGCTCGAGGTGGCCCGGTCCGCCTGGCGGGACGTGGAGCCCGGCGCGCTGCGCAAGCACGTGGAGCCGCTGGGCGATCCCCGGGGCGGGGCACGGCTGCTCGCGCTGCAGGCGGGGCTCGGCCCGGGCGCCACGGTGCTCGCCACCGGTGCGCTCGCGCTGCCCTTCCGGGCGGTGCTCGCGGAGCACAACGCGCTGGACTACCTCGCCCTCGAGTCCACGTGGGCGGCGGCCCCGGGGCAGCGGCTGCTGGCGGACGCCGTGCGCGCGGAGGCCGCGCCGCGCGGCGCGCTGCGACTGGGAATCCTCGGCACGCACATCACCCACTCCCGCTCCCCGGAGTCACACCCGGCGCCGTTCGACCGGGTGGAGCTCCCGCCGGACGCGGACGTCGCCACGCTGCTCGGGGCGCTCCGGCCCTGGTACCGGGGCTTCGCGGTGACCCGTCCCTTCAAGCAGGTCGCGGCAAAGGCCGTGGGGCTGCCGGGCGCCATCAACACCGTGTACCGCGACGGGGAGGGCTGGGCAGGGGCCAACACGGACGTGGACGGGGCGCTCGTCACCCTGGACGCGCTCGTGTCACGCGAGGTGCACGTGCTGGGACGTGGAGGGGTGGGACCTGCGCTCGAGGAGGCGGCCCGGCGGCGCGGCGTGGCCCTCCACTTCCACCGGAGGGAGGCGCTCGCGGGCGCGCGGCTGTCCGGGGCATGCATCTGGACCTGGCCGGAGGAGCTCGCCCCTCCCGAGGGTCTCCGGTTGGACGGGGCGTGCGTGGCGACCATCACCTACGGGGCGCCGGGAGAGGCCCTTGCACGGCAGGTCGCGTCCCTCGGGGGAACGCCCTTCCCGTGTGGCATGGCGTGGTTCCAGGCCCAGGCCCAGTCGCAGCGGGCGCTGTGGTTCGGCTGACCTGCGGCCGGCGCTTCGTCACGGCCGTGTCACGAAGGAGACGGTGGGCCCTTGTGCCGAGGCGCGTGTGCGCCTTCAGTGCGGTGCATGACGGCCGAACTCCTGGAGGCGCGTGACCTGGCGGTGCAGCTCCACGGGCTGCTCAGCGACATCGACCCGGCGCGCTGGGAGGACGGCAAGGCGGGCCGCCTGCGCGCGCAGTTGCAGGAGCTGCAGCGTCGGATGGAGGCGCGGCGCGGACACTTCTCGGCGCTCGCGTCCACGCTGCGCGCGGAGCTCTCTGCGCTGGACGGGCCGGCCCCGGAGCTCCGGGCGCGGTGGCTCGCGTTCAAGCAGCGCGTGCTGCCGGGCTACCTCGAGCTCGCCCGCAGCCTGCGCGCCGAGGACATCCACGTCCCGAGCCTTCGTCCCACCAACTATGGCCGCAACCTCTTCCACGCGGGCTCCGCGCTGGTGGGGCTGGTGTCCATCCAGCTGCTGCCCACGTGGGCGGTGCTGGCCTTCGCCGTGGCCTGGGCGACGTTCGGGTGGGGTTCGGAACTCGCCAACCGGACCAGCCCCACGCTGAAGCGGATGCTGTTCCGCGTCTTCGGCCCGCTCGCGCACCCGCACGAGCACCACCGGGTGAACTCCGCCACCTGGTACGCGACCGCGCTGCTGGTGCTGGCGCTGACGCACTCGAAGCTCCTGTGCACGGTGGGCGTGGCGGTGCTCGGCTTCGGGGACCCGGCAGCGGCGGTGCTGGGCCGGCGCTTCGGCCGCGTGCGGTTGGTGCACGGGCGCACGCTGGAGGGGACGCTGTCCTTCGTGGCGGTGGCGACGGCGGCGGCGTTCCTGGCCCTCTGGCTCGGCTACCCGCACGCCGTCCCTGCCGCGGGGCTGCTCGCGCTCTCGGGCGCCGCAGCGGGTGCGCTCGCCGAACTCTTCAGCCTGCGCGTGGACGACAACCTGTCCGTGCCGCTCTCGGCGGCGGCGGCTGCCGCCGCCGTGGCATGGGCGCTGGGGCTGCCGCTCTGACGTGCGTGCGGGGTGGCCGGGCCGGGCCCCGCGGTGACCGGGTCATCGGGCGACGTGCGCCTCGGGTCGATCGACGCCTGCGGCCCCCCTACGCCCGGAGCCCCGCTGCCTCGGCGCGCAGCGCGGTGGCCTCGTCCGCGGGGCGCGCCTGGGCGTAGTGCGTGAGCGCCTCCTTGAGGTCCGCCACGAACTCCGGGGTGCGGGCCGTCCCCGCCACCGCCTGCCGCAGCAGCGCGAGCCCTTCCGACCAGTGGGGCGCGGCGTCCGGGCCGGTGCGGCAGCGGGCCAGTGAGCAGAGCGCGTCTCCGAGCAGCTCCGCCGCCTGCGCGTCCGCGGGGAAGCTGGCGCGGGACCTCCGCGCGAGCGCCACGGCCTCGACCAGCTCCTCGGTGGGCTTGCCACCGCGGGCCAACCGGAACTTGGACAGCCGCAGGAGCGACACGGCGAGCCCGAGCGTCAGCTCCGCGTCCAGGGGCGACGCCTCGGACAGGCGGCGGTCCACGGCGAGCGCCTCCTCGTAGCAGCGCTGCGCCTCGGCGAGCTGGCCCACGGATTCCTCGAGCACCCCGAGACGGTCCAGGGCGCGCGACAGGCTGCTCGCGCGCGCCGCCTCGCCCGGCGCCTCCGCCACGAGCCGCCTGCGCAGCGCGAGCGACTCCTCGTAGTGCGCGCGCGCCTGCGCGTAGCGGCCGGACGCGAGCTCCAGGTTCCCCAGCCGGCCGAGCGTGCTGGAGAGCGACGCAAGCCGCGAGGCATCCCCCGTGGCGAGGGTGCGCTCGAGCTTCAGCGCCTCCTCGTCCCACGCGCGGGCCTCGTCCAACCGTCCCTGCCCTTCCTCGAGCCGACCGAGCCGGTCCAACGCGCGCAGCAGGCTGTCCGCCCAGCGGGGATCCCCGGCGTGGGCCTCCGCCAACTGGCGCCTGAGCGCGAGCGACTCGCGGTAGTGGCCCCGCGCCGCCTCCGCGTTCCCCGAGGCCTCCTCCACGCCGCCCAGTCGCGCGAGGCGGCTCGAGAGGTTCGCCCGGCGCTCCGGGTCTCCCGGCAGGGCGGCGAGCAGCGCGCGGTCCAGGGAGAGCGCCTCGAGGTACAGCGCGCGCGCCTGGTCGCGGCGCCCGGCGCGCTCGTCGAGGTCCGCCACGCTCGTGAGCCCCACGGACACGTTGCTGATAAGATCTTCGCGCGCGGGCTCGGTGAGCAGGAGCTTCCGGTCGATCTCCAGCCCTTCCGCGTACAACGAACGCGCCTGCTCCTCGCGCCCCTCGCCTTCCTCCAGCGCGGCCATGCGGGCGAGCGCGCTGGAGAGGCTGTTCTGGTACTCGAGCCGGTCCGGGGCAGCGCCGGCAATCCGCCGCCGCAGCTGCAGCGAGGCCTCGTAGCAGTGGCGCGCCTCTGCCACCCGGCCCGCGCGCTTCTCCACGGAGCCCACGCGGGCGAGCAACCCCGAGTGCGCGAGCGCCCGCTCGGCGTCCTCCGGGTGGCACTCGAGCCGGGCGGCCGAGACGGCGACGGCGCCCCAGCGGTGTCCCCGCTCCTCCAGCCAGGTGGCCACGCCCGTGACCGAGAGGAAGCGCTCGCGCGAGCGGGGTCCCCGGCGAGCGGCCGCGGACAGCGCCGCGAGCGAGGCACGCGGCCCTTCACGTCCCTCGCGCGAAGGGCCCCAGGCGGTGCCGAGCGTGCGCAGCGCCGTCTCCACCCAGCGGTGGCGCACCGCGTCCTGCGGCAGGGCGAGCAGGTTGGCGAGGACGGGCACCTTGCCCTCGCGCGCAGCGCGCACCACCACGGACTTGAGCGCCTCCTGGTAGTCGTAGAACCCTGGGTGGAACGCGGCGTACTCCGCCTCGCGCGCGAGGTCCTCGTGGTCCAGCTCCTGCCGGGGAGCGGCCTTCCGCAGGAGGTCCGCGAGCAGCACCTGCTCGCACAGCCGCGCGTGGGCGAAGGCGTAACCGGCCAGTTGCCGCTCGCCGCCCACGCCCTCGTGCGCGGGGCGCAGCACGGGCGAGGCGGACACCCACCCTTCCAACGGGTCCAGCCGCGCCACGCGGTCCACGGGACGAAGCCCCCCGCGCTCGTACGGCTCCGAGAGCCACTCGTCCGCGCGCTCCACCGGCAAGACCGGCCGCGCCCGCTCGAACATCACCTGGGCCAGCCGCTCGAGCGAGCCACGCGCCGCGGGGATGCCGGCGCACAGCCGCTCGGTCCACCGGTGCAGCAGCCCCGCCTCGTCGAGCGAGGGCGGCAGCTCCGAGACGCCCGCGAAGGTGTCATGGAGGAGCCGCACGTGGAGCGGGTGGGCGGCGAGCTCCCGCGCCCACTCGGGCAGCTCCACCCACGAGGCCCCCCACGCACGGGAGGGATTCGCCTGCGCGAAGCGCTGCCAGGCGGCGGCGGCCTCCACGCGGTCGAACGGGCGGAGTCCGAGCCACGGCTTCTCCACGCCCTCGCGTGCATCCAGGAAGGGGTGGAGGTGGCGCTGGTGGGTGAAGACGCGCCCGCGCCGCTCGAGCGCCGCGTACTCGCCGGTGCGGCAGGACATGAGCAGGCGCACCCAGGGGAACACGGACAGCTTCGGCAGGAGCTCGTCCACGGCCCGCACCAACTCGGGGAAGCGGGCGGCCTCGTCCAGCCCGTCGAACACCAGCCACACGCGGTGCTGCGGCGGGGCGGCCTCGGCGGTGTGGAGGTGAAGAAACAGCTCGGGGAGATCGTTGAACGAACCTGCAGCGATGCCCGCCTGCCGCAGCACCGCCTGGCACAACAGCCGCGGCCCGGACCAGGTGGCCTCGCCCGCCCACGCCGAGCGGCCGGAGAGGAACACCACCACGTCCGGACCGTCCGGCTGCGTGAGCGCGTCCACCTTCCGCGCGAGCAGGGACGTCTTCCCGCGTCCCGCCTCGCCCAGCACCAGCACCGCGGAGGAGGCCCTCTCGAAGGCATCCTCGAGTGCGCGGTCCAGGTCCCGGCGCTCCACCCAGGCCTCGGGCTGGTACACGCGGCCGGACAGCTGCGCGAGCTCCGACCGGGCGCTCGCGCGGGACGGGGCCAGCAGCGCGGAGGCGGTGACGGCGTCGCGCGCGAGCAGGGGCGAGGTGCCCTTCCGGGCGAGCGCGGACTTGAAGGCGGCCAGGTGCTGCGGCGTCTCCTCGCGCGTCTTCACCCCGAGCAGCACCGTGCCGCGCTCCTTGAGCCCGTCCAGCATGACGAGCGGCTCGGGCTCGGAGGGGACGAAGAGCGGGTAGAGCTCCAGCGGCCGTCCCTCCACCACGGCCACCGCCGGCGAGGCCTCGAGCGCGAGGGCGAGCGAGCCATCCGCCGGCTCGGGGGTGAAGACACCGTCGCGGTGGGGCCCGTGCACGCGGACCACCTGCAGCGGGGAGGCCGCCGCGCGCCGCAGCAGGGTGAAGGCGCCGGGGGGAAACAGCGCACTGCACGCCGCCTCCACGCGGGGCAGGCACCGGGCCAGCAGCGCCGCGTCCTCCGCGGCCTCCGCCGCGGCAGTCCCCAGTCGCACGGCGCGCGCGTGGCGTGCGGCGCCCACTTCCGCGAGCTCCCCGCGCGCGGTGGTCCACCCCGCGGCGAGCGCGGCGAAGCGCGGCGGGCGAGCGGGCCTGCCCGGGGACTCCCCGCGCCAGAACGCGGAGAGCGCGTCGGCGAGCTCCGTCCACTCGCGCCAGTGCGGGATCCGCAGCGCGCGCGCCGCCTCGTCCACGGCGCGGTCCGCGCCCTCGTTCGAGAGGTAGTCCGCGAGCAGCAGCAGCCCCGCCGCGCGCAGCGCCTGGTATGCCGCGAAGAGCGCCTGCTCCAGCCGCTCGGTCGGCGGCAGTCCCTCGTCCCGCGCGAGCGCGAGCGGGTGCGCCACGGGAAACGGGAGGGACTCGAGCTCGAGCGGGGCGGCCGGCAGAGTGGACATGGACCCCATGTCTAGCATTGCGGGGCACCTGCTAGCCTCTGCCGAACGCATGCCTCCCTCCCTGCGCCCGCTGGCCGAAGCCCCCGCCCCGCTGCTCCGCTCCATCCGGCTGCTCGCCACCGACATCGACGGGACGATGACCCGCGCAGGGAAGCTGCCGCCGGAGGTGTTGGAGGCCCTGCAGCGGCTGCACCGCGCAGGGGTGGAGGTGGTGCCGGTGACGGGCCGCTCCGCCGGGGAGGCACTCGGGCTGGCGCGCTACCTGCCCACGGTGCAGCGGGCCCTGGCCGAGAACGGCGCGGTGGCGGTGGTGCCGGATGCACCGCACCGGCTGCTGCTGGGCCACGCGGACCGGCCGCGGCTGCTCGCGGTGGCGCGCGACATCGCGGACCCGGGCAGTCCGCTCGAGCCCGCGCCCTGCGCAGCCTTTCGCCTCGCGGACGTGGCCTTCGAGCGCGCGGGGCGGACGCTGGAGCAGCTGTCCGCGCTGCGCACCCGGGCGCGCGAGGCGGGGGTGCAGCTCTCGTGGTCCTCGGTGCACGTCCACCTCTCGCTGCACGTGCCGGACAAGGGGGAGGGACTGCTGCGGCTGCTCGCCGGCGGAGGGGTGGCGCCGGGCGAGGTGGCAACCGTGGGAGACGCTCCCAACGACGCGGGCTTCTGGGTGCCGGGCCGCTTCGGCCTGCCGGTGGGGACGGCCGAGGTCGCGTCCCAGGCAGCGGCGCTCGCGTCACTCCCCGCGTGGGCCGTGGGCCATTCAGCGGAGGGATGGCTCGAGCTCGCCGAGGCGCTGCTGCGCGCGCGGACCCAGGGAGCGGAGACCCAGGTCACTTCGTCCGCGAAGTAGCTGGGCAGCGTGTCCCAGGGGTTCGGCAGCACGTCGTCGGTGACGTACACGAAGCCGGCGCGGCGTTCCCGCGAGAGGCCGACGATTCGCTGCGCGTCGGACGCCGGGACGCCGTGCACGAGGTGGAGGAACCGCTCCGCCGGCCACGCCTGCGTCCATGCCGGGAGGACGTACGCGTCGTACGCCGGCACCTCGCCCTCGAAGGTGCAGAGGACGTCGGCGAACGAGAGGTAGCTCTCGCACGTGTCGGTGCCGGGGTTGAGCACGACCAGGGCCCGTGCGTCGCGGCCTCGCACGGTCGCCGCGAGCGAGGCGTAGTGCGCCTGCAGTGCAGCGCAGTCCGCCGTGCCCGGCGCCTCGTCCAGGAAGATGCCCGAGACAGCGTAGCCGTCGAAGCAGCGGTGGATGTCCGCACGGACGTCGGCCGCGTCCCGCGCGCCCCAGGACGTGGAGACGTACCCGAGCACCGCGATGCCTGCCGCCTCGGCCGCCTGCGTCACCTGCACGTAGGCCGGGTCCACCTGCGCGCCCGGCCCGCTCGCCGGGTTGATGACGAGCACGCCCACGCCGGGCGCCGCGGCAGTGGCCTGGGTCCAAAGCGGCCCCGGGTAAAAGTAGGACGGGATGAAGAGGCGCTGCCCCGGTGCAGCCGAGCCGGCATCCGGTGAGCCCGCGTCGGCCACGCCGGCATCCGGCACGCCTGCGTCCACCGGTTCCGCGCCCGCATCCTGCTGCGTCACGCCCCCGTCCGCGGCGAGGCCACCGTCGCGGCCGCAGGGGCCGGGACACTCGCGTGCCTCGCACGACAGCAGGAGCACGCCGAGCAGCGCCGTGGTGGTGAAGCGTGTCATCCCGTCTCCCGGTGGCGAACGGGGGCCAGCGTATGCCATTGGCAGGGGCCTCCGCGCTTGCCAAGCTCCCGCTCCCCGTGTTCCACGCACTCCTCCCCCTGCTCGCCGTCGTCTCCCAGGCCCCCGGTGAACCTCCCCGCGCGCCCGAGGGCGTTCCCCCGGAGTTGCTGACGCGCGCGGAGCAAACCGGCTTCGCGGAGACGGGGCGCTACGAGGAGGTGGACCGGCTGTGCCACGCGTGGGCCGCCCGGTGGCCGGACAAGGTGCGCTGCTTCCCCTTCGGCAAGACGCCGGAGGGGCGGGCGCTGTGGGCCATGGCCGTGAGCGGGCGCGGGCTGCTCTCGCCGGACAAGGCGCGGGCAGAGGGCGTGCCGGTGGTGCTCGCGCTCGGCGGCACCCACGCAGGGGAAATCGACGGCAAGGACGCGGGCCTGCTCCACCTGCGCTCGGAGCTGCTCGCGGGCAGCCCGTCGCTGGACGACGTGGTGTGCCTCTTCGTCCCGGTGCTCAACGCGGATGGGCACGAGCTGCGCGGCCGCCACCGCCGTCCCAACCAGGCGGGCCCCGTCGAGCAGGGGGCGCGCGTCACCGCGCAGCGCATCAACCTGAACCGCGACTTCACCGTGGCGAGCGCGCCGGAGACGCAGGCGCTGCTGGAGCTCCTCGGCGCGTGGGACCCGCTGCTGATGCTCGACTTCCACGTGACGGACGGCGCGCGCTTCCAGCACGACGTCTCGCTGTCCGCGGCGCCCGCGCACCACGGCAGCGAGAAGCTCGCGGCCACGGCGCGGGCCCTGCGCGACGAGGCGGCAAAGGTGCTCACGGAGAAGGGCCACCTCCCCCTGCCCTTCTACCCGCAGTGGAAGGACCGCGGCGCGCCGCTCGAGGGGCTGGTGATGGACGCGGACCCTCCCCGCCACGGCCACGCCTACTGGGGGCTCCACAACCGGCTCGCGGTGCTGGTGGAGAACCACTCGTGGAAGCCCTTCTCCGCGCGCGTGAAGACGGCGCAGGACGTGCTGGCCACCTTCCTCGGGCTCGCGGCCGCGCAGAGATCCAAGCTGCTCGAGGCCGTGCGTGCAGCGGACGCGGCGGGCGCGGCGCTCGGCGGCAAGAAGGTGGCGCTGGACTTCGAGACGCACACCTCGGGCAAGGCGCCGGGCACGGTGGAGTTCCTCGGGTACGAGCACGAGGTGCTCACGGACGCGCCGGTGTTCGGTGGCCGCGGGCTCGTCTACTTCGAGGACAAGCCGAAGACCTGGACGCTGCCCTTCTACGACGGCGTGCACCCGGTGGACGGCACCACGGTGGCGCTGCCGCGCGGCGGCTACGTGGTGCCCGCGTCGTGGTCGGAAGTGGTGGGCAGCCGGCTGCGGCTGCACGGCGTGGAGTACCGCACGCTGGCCGCGCCGCTCGAGGGGGTGGAGGCCGAGGTGCAGAGGCCCGCACCCGAAGAGCTCGCCTTCGACCCGGCGCCGTTCCAGGGCCGGCAGATGCTGCGCATGCAGGGGACGTGGAAGAAGGAGCGCGTGGACGTGGCGGCCGGTGCGCTGTTCGTGCCCATCGCCCAGCCCCGCGGTCTGCTCGCGGCGCACCTGCTCGAGCCGCAGGCGCCCGACTCGCTCTCCGCGTGGGGGCTCTTCAACGCGGCCTACGAGGTGAGCGACTACACGGCGGAGTACCGCGAGCTGGAGCTGGCGCGCTGGATGGCGAGCTCGGACGTGCGCATCCGCGAGCTGTACGGCGAGGAGCTCTTCGCGAGGCTGCCGGGGCTGCAGAAGGCGTTCGAGAAGCGGCTCGCCGAGGACCCGGTGTTCGCGCAGAGCCGCGACGACCGCAAGGCGTACTGGATGGCGCACGTCCCGCCGCAGGATCCCGAGCTCAACCGCTACCCCGTCCTGCGGGTGGCCTCCCCGCTGAACTGACCGCCATGCCGCACGTCCTCCAGTACCGGGGCGCCTTCGCCGAGTCCCGTCACCCCTTCTCCGTGGTGGCGCTGGGGGCAGGCGCCCCGCCCGAGCTCGCCGGCACGCCGTGCAGCACCACGTTCCGCTCGGCATCCAAGCCGTTCCAGCTGGCCACCTCGCTCGAGGTTCTGGGGAACCCGGGGGTGGAGGAGGCGTGGCTCGCGGTGGGGGCCGCCTCGCACAACGCGGAGCCGCGGCACCTGGCGGTGGTGGAGGCCATCCTCGCGCGCTTCGGCGTGGAGGCTTCCGGGCTGAAATGCGGCGCCCACGCGCCGGTGCACGTGCCCTCGGCCGAGGAGATCATCCGCTCGGGCGGCGCGTACTCGGCGCTGCACAACAACTGTTCCGGCAAGCACGCCTTCATGCTCGCGGCGGCGCAGCACGCGGGGTGGGCGGCGGACTACCGGCCGCAGTCGCACCCGCTGCAGCAGCGCGTGCTGGCGAACCTCGCCGCGTGGGCGGGCGAGGTGACGGGCACGGCCACGGACGGGTGCGGCGTGCCGACCTTCTTCCTCCCGCTCGAGGCGGTGGCGCGCAGCTGGCTGGCCGTGGCGGAGGCGATGCACGGGCAGCGCGGGACGCTGGGCCGCATCGGCTGGGCCATGGCGCGGCACCCGGAGCTGACCTCGGGGCTGGGCCGGTTGGACCTGGACGTGGTGAAGAACGCGCGCGAACCGCTGGCGGTGAAGGTGGGCGCCATGGGGCTGTTCTGCATGGCGCTGCCCGAGCGGAGGTTGTCGCTCGCCGTGAAAGTGGAAGCCGGGACGAACGAGGCGCTGCCCGCGGCGGTGGCCTGGGCGCTGGAGCGCTTCGCGCCGGGGGCCTTCTCGCCGCCGCCGGAGTGGGGGCTGTGCCAGGTGCGCAACGTGGTGGGCGACGTCGTGGGCCGCTGGGGCGCGGAGTAGCCGCCATGCCGCGCGGGCACCACTACAACCGCTCCTTCCTCTCCGCGTCCGACCGCGCCGAGGTGCTGGCGTGGCTCTCCACGCTGGTGCCGCTGTGGGAGCAGCGCTACTCCACGCTGCGCCCGCCCCCGGACGGACAGCCGCAGCGCGGGCTGCTGCGCCCCGTGTACTGGCTGGGGAACTGGCAGTTCGCGTGCCTGGACTACTACCGGCCGCCGAAGGGGACGGTGGACCGCTGCGTGCGCGCCGAGCCGTTTCCGAAGGTGCTGCAGCGGCTGGTAGCGAAGATGGAGGAGAAGACGCGGGTGATGTTCCGCAAGGGAGAGGACATCCCCGGGGGCTGGGGCCTCAACACCTGCCTCGTGAACTTCTACGGCGACAAGCTGGAGGGGGACCGCTGGGTGGACGTGGCGCGCGTGGGCGAGCACAAGGACTTCGAGCCGGGGCCGGTGGCCTCCCTCTCGCTCGGCGAGCGTGCGCTCATCCAGTTCGTGACCTCCCGGCGGCCCGGCGAGCGCGACGGCGTGGTGCTCGAGCAGTGGCTGGACGACGGCTCGCTGGAGATCTTCGGCGGCACGGAGTGGAAGGACGAGACGTTCCACCGGGTGCAGCGGGTGGACCGCAGGGACGGCCACGCGCTGCCGCCCGAGGTGGCGGGCTTCCGCACGCGCCGGGTGAACTTCACCTTCCGCTACGTCCCGGCCGCGCACGTGCAGCGCTTCTGCGAGCTGTCCCCGCAGGCGCGGGACGACGTGCGTGGGTACATGGAGACCCTGGCGGAGTCCTCGGCGTGGTTCCGCGCGGAGCTGGCGGCGGAGCGGCGCGGCGCGGGGGCGTGATAAGCCGCGGCCCCGTGGCCAACGACTCGTCGCTCAACTGGGAAGACTTCAAGCAGGCCCTGACGCCGACCGTGCTGGTGGCGGCGCTGGGGTACTTCGTGGACATCTACGATCTGCTCCTCTTCCGCGTCGTCCGCGAGCCGTCGCTGACCTCGCTGGGCGTGGCGGATGCAGACCGGCTCAGCGTGGCGGTGACCCTGGACAACTTCCAGCAGGCGGGGCTGCTCGTGGGCGGCGTGCTGTGGGGCACGCTCGGGGACAAGCGGGGGCGGTTGTCGGTGCTGTACGGCTCCATCCTCATGTACAGCGTGGCGAACCTGCTCAACGCCTACGTGACGAACATCCCCATGTACCAGGCGCTGCGCTTCGTGGCGGGCGTGGGGCTGGCGGGCGAACTGGGAGCGGCCATCACGCTGGTGTCCGAGGTGCTGTCCCCCCGTTCGCGCGGGTACGGGACGACCATCGTGGCGTCGGTGGGAGTGTGCGGCGCGGTGGTGGCGGCGCTCGTGGCCAAGCTGACGACGTGGCAGACGGCCTACCTGGTGGGCGGGGGACTGGGGCTGTCGCTGCTCGTGCTCCGGGTGAAGCTCTCCGAGTCCGGGATGTTCGAGAAGGCGGCCTCGCACGACGGGCGCGTGTCGCGGGGGAATTTCTTCGCGCTGTTCCAGGACTCGAACCGGGCGGCGCGCTACGCGGCGTGCATCCTCGTGGCCATCCCCATCTGGTACGTGGTGGGGCTGCTCATGTCCTACGGGGACAAGCTCGCGCCGCTGGTGGGGGTGAGCGGCGCGGTGACCACGGCGGACTGCATCCTCTGGGGCTACGCGGGGCTCGCGGTGGGGGACCTGACGAGCGGGCTCGTGAGCCAGCAACTCGGCTCGCGGCGGCGGGCCATGGCGGCGTTTATGTCGCTCGTGGCGGTGGCCAACGGCCTGTACTTCGTGGCCATGCGCGGGAGGCCGCCGTGGGTGTTCCGCGGGGTCTGCTTCGTGCTGGGGCTGGGCGCGGGTTACTGGGCCATGTTCATGCAGGCGACGGCGGAGCAGTTTGGAACGAACTTGCGGGCCACGGCGACGACGACGGCCTCCAACTTCGTGCGGGCCACGGTCATCCCCATGGGGCTTGCCATGAAGGCGCTCGCGCCGAGATACGGCCTGGACAAGTCCGTGGCGCTCGTGGGCGGCGTCGTGGCGGTGGGCGCCATCGCCGGGCTGCTCATGCTGGAGGAGACCTTCGGGAAGGACCTCGCGTTCGAGGAGGAGTAACCTTGGAGCCCGTGAAGCCGGTCGCCGCCGAAGAGGACCTCGATCTCGATCTCCTGCAGCTGCTGCAGGAGTTGACGCCTGCGCAGCGCATGGCGCGGCACGAGTCGGCGCTGGAACTGGTGCGGGCGTTGCGAAAGGCCGGGGAGGAACACCATGGGTTCGACCCTCGCGCTGTTGCGGCGGCTCGTAGCGGAGAAGGTTGATTTCGTCCTCGTGGGTGGACTCGCCGCCGTGGCTCACGGCGCCTCCACGGTCACCGAGGACGTGGACGTTTGCATCCGGTTCGACACTCCGACCTTGCACGCCCTCTTCCGTGCGCTCTCAGGGACGAACCCCCGGCAGCGCATGACGCCGGATCGGCCACCACTCGGGTCGGATCCACTCGCGTACGTGGGGTTCAAGAACCTCTACGTCGTCACCGATGACGGCGTCATCGACTTCCTGGGGAACATCACGGGCCTCGGCCCGCTCGACCGCGTGAAGCTCAACGCTGTGAAGATGGACCTCGGTGGATTCACCGTCCCGGTGATGGGGTTGGAGGACCTGCTCACGGCGAAGCGGGCCGTGGGACGGAACAAGGATCTTCGTGTCGTCCAGGAACTGGAGACCGTGCTCGCGCGCAATCAGGAGAAGTGAGCTTCCCGCTCAGCGCAGCTCGAGCAGCTCCACCTCGAACACCAGCGTGGCGCCACCGGGAATGGGACCGGTACCGGAAGAGCCGTAGCCGAGCCCGGGCGGGACGGTGAGCTTGCGCAGCTCCCCCACCTTCATCCCCTCGACGCCCTGGTCCCACCCGTCGATGACCATGCGGCTGCCGAGCTTGAAGCTGAAGGGCGTGTCACGCTTGCGCGAGCTGTCGAACGTCTCGCCGGTCGCGGCGAGCGTGCCCACGTAGTGCACGGTCACCTTGTCGCCCTTCTGCGCGGTGCGGTCACCCTTCCCCTGCACCAGCACCTGCGTGACGAGGCCGTTCTTCGCCGTCACCGGAGCTTCCGGGTTCGTCACCACCGGGGCGGCAGACGGGTGCTTGTTGCAGCCGCTCCCGCCGAGCAGCACGCCGGCCACTGCAACGGCGAGCAGCGTCCTCACCGCGCCTCGCGCAGGAACTGCAGGCTCCCGGCGTCCTCCACGGCCACCCGCACCGTGTCCCCGCGGCCGAACTCGCCGGCGAGGATGCGCTCGGCGAGGGGCGCCTCCACCAGCCGCTGGACCGTCTGCCGCATGGGGCGCGCGCCGAGCTGCGGATCGAACCCGCCCGAGCGCAGCAGCACCTCCACCACGCCCGCGTCCGCCACGTACTGGATGCCCTTCTCCGCGCGCAGCCGGCTGCTGCTCTCGGCGAGGAGCAGCCCGGCAATTTTCGCCACCTCCACCTCGCGCAGCGGCCGGAACGTCAGCCGCTCGTCGATGCGGTTCCACAGCTCCGGCGGCAGCGCCTTCCGCGCCGACTCCTGTGCCGGGTCCTTGTCAGGCGCCGCGGCGGCGGGGGACTCCACGCTGCCGAAGCCCATGGGCCGCGACTTCTTGTCGAACGCCTCCGCGCCCAGGTTGGTGGTCAGCACCACCACCGTGTTCGAGAAGTCGATGTGGCGCCCCTTCCCGTCCGTGAGCCGCCCCTCCTCCAGCACCTGGAGCAGCAGCATCAGCACGTCCCGGTGGGCCTTCTCAATTTCGTCCAACACCACCACCGAGGACGGGCGCCGCCGCACGGCTTCCGTGAGCTGCCCGCCGTCCCCGTAGCCCACGTACCCGGCCGGGGCGCCGAGCAGGCGGGACGCCGAGTGCGCCTCGGACAGCTCCGACATGTCGATGCGCACCAGCGCGTCCTTGCTGCCGAACAGCACGTCCGCGAGCGCCCGCGCCATCTCCGTCTTGCCCACGCCCGTGGGGCCGAGGAACAGGAAGCTCCCCATGGGGCGGCGGCTGGCGAAGCCCGCGTAGTTGCGCCGGATGACGCGGGCGATCCGCTCCGCGGCCTCCTCGTGGCCGATGACGCGCGCCTGCAGCTGGGACTCGAGCTGCAGCAGCCGCGCCGAGTCGTCCACCAGGAGCCGCTCCTCGGGCACGCCCGCGAGCTTGGCCACCACGCGCGCCACGTCCTCGGCGCCCACGACGCTGCGCCCCTCCCGGTGCGCGCGGCTGCCGGCGAGGTCCACCACGGAGACCGCCTTGTCCGGGAGGAAGCGGTCCGTCACGTACCGGGCGGAGAGCGCGGCGGCCGCCTGCAGCGCCGCGGGGGCGTAGCGGAGCTGGTGGTGATCTTCGTACCGCGGGATGACGCCCGCGAGGATGTCCACCGTCTCCTCCACGGAGGGCTCGTTCACCGTGATGGCGGTGAAGCGCCGCTCGAGCGCGGGGTCCTGTTGGATGAACTTGCGGAACTCCTCGTGCGTGGTGGCGCCGATGCACGGGAACTCGCCGCGCGCCATGGCGCTCTTGAGCTCGTTGGCGGCGTCCTGCGGGCCGTCCCCCGTGGCGCCCGCGCCCACGAGCGTGTGGATCTCGTCGATGAAGACCACCACGCGGCCGGCGGCGGAACGCACCTCGTCCTTCAGCGCGTTGAGCTTCTCGGAGAAGCTGCCGCGCAGCTGGGTGCCGGCCACGAGCGAGGCCACGTCCAGCTCGACGATGATCTTCTCCCCCAGCGTGCCCTTCACGGACGCGAGCTTGTGGGCCACGCCCTCCACCACCGCCGTCTTGCCCACGCCCGGCTCGCCCACGAGGCACGGGTTGTTGGTCCGGCGCTTGCCGAGGACGTCGATGACCTCCTCGATTTCACGCGCGCGCCCCACCACCGGGTCCACCTGGCCGTTGCGGACCGCCTCGGACAGGTTGCGGCCGAGCGCGGTGAGCAGCGGGAAGCGGGCGGGGTCCAGGGAGGCGGCGTTCTTGCGCGCGGGCGCCGGGGCCGCCGCGGGAACGGCGGCGGCGGGCGCGGGCTGCGTGGGAGCGGGCGAGAACAGCGGCGCGAGCTCCTTCGCGGTGACCGGCTCGGGGGCCTCCTCCGCCGCCTCGTCCACGAGGTCGCGGATGGACAGCAGCGACGAGGGAATCACCGGGCGCGTGGCGGTGGCCTGCACCGCGGGCGCGGCGTGCGTCGACGCCATGGCCGAGGGAGGCGCCCCCACGGGGCGGGGCGCGGGACGCGGCGACACGGCCGGGACGCGGCCGGGCTGCAGCTTCCGCGGCATCCGCCCGGAGGCGTAGTACGAGAGCGCCATGTTCCGCAGCGCCCCCAGCTCCGCGCCGACGGCGTTGAGCAGGTCCTGCGCCCCGCAGCGCACCCGCGTGGTGGCGATGAGCAGGTGGAGACTGCCGGTCTCCGGGGTGTGGCACGTTCTTGCGAAGTCGCGCGCTCGCTCGCACAGCTCGAGGACGAGCCCCTCCTCCTCGCGGGGGGCCTCGGTCAGCGCGTCGAGGAGCTTGTCCTCGTCGATGCCGCGCTCGCGCAGCAGCACCTGCGCGGGGTTGTCCACGGCGAACAGCCCCAGCAGCAGGTGGACGGTGGTGAACTTCTGCGCCGCCGCGCGGGCAATGTCCTCGGCCTCGGCCAGGACCTGAGAGAATTCCGTGCTGTCGACCATGTCGGCTCCGGCGGCGGGTGACCCTGGGCGGTCCTAGCCCGCCGCCCGCGGAGCGTCCAAAATTTCGCTACAGCGCGCTACACGCATGGAGGTGTCCCCGAGGATGAGCCGGACGAGCCGGGCCGCGCGCCGGTGGACGCTCTCCTGGACGTAGGGAATTCCATACCTTGCGCAGAGGGCCTTCACCTCGGGCTGGGCCTGTTGGAGCTTGAGCGGCGGGAGCCTCGGCCAGAGGTGGTGCTCCACCTGGTAGTTCAGGAACCCCTGGAGGAAGTCCAGCAGGTCCGAGCCGCAGGCGTAGTTGGTGCTCCCCACCACCTGGCGCAGGTAGTACTCGGCCTTGTCCTTCGCCTTGTCCTCGAAGCGGTAGAGATCCTCCCCGCTGTGGTTGGGGACGATGATGAAGAACGCCCACGCGTTGGCGACGAGCTCCGCGGCGAGCAGGTTGAGGAGCGCGTTCACGGCGGCGCCCGGACCCAGCGGGAGGAAGAGCGCCGGCAGCGCCACGAAGCGGAAGGCGATGTACGGGAGCGCGCACTGCCCCCAGAAGGCGAGCCCCTCGCGACTGGAAGGGAGCAGCGTGAAGAGGAACGCCTCGCGCGGCTCGGGCCGGGGCGTCGCGCCGGCGCGTTTCTGACGCTCGCGCCGGAGCAGGTGGAAGGTGTTGGGGGCGTAGTAGGTGAGCTTCCACGTGCATGCGAAGAAGGCGACGACGAGCCACTTCAGCGGCCGCGGGGCGCCGGATTCGCGCATGAGGCGCACGTTGAGCTCGGTGATGTCCGGGTCTCCCGGGTCCCCCGTGCGCGCGTGGTGCAGGAAGTCGTGCTCGTGGTGCCACGCCTCGGGGTGGATCCAATCCATCCAGTCCACCCAGCGGCGGAGGCCCCGGGCAAAGCGGCGGGACGTCTCCCGGGCAGGCGCGCCGGGCACCTCGTCCATGGCGCCGTGGGAGGAATGGTGCGCCACCACGGCCCAGCGCGTGACGTTGCCCAGGGCGAGCAGCAGCACCGACAGCGGGTTGGCCGCGAGCCACGCGGTGCCGAGCCCGAGCACGGACGCCCCGAGGCTCCACCGCTTCAGCTTCCGGTAGTGCGCCCGGTCCGCCTCGCCGATGCCGGCCTTCAGCCGCGCGTGGAGCGCGTCCAGTTCGCGGGCGAAACCGTGGCGGTCGAGGTGGGACAGGTCCACGGGAACGGGGACGTCGGGCATGCGGGCCGGAGTGTGTCCCGCTGAACGCCGCGACGGAAGAGGCGCGTGCAGCCCGAGGCATGGAATGCTGC
>JBDLRJ010000289.1:0-10944 GCA_039800145.1 Pseudomonadota bacterium
CCCAGTGCGGGCGCTCCACGAGGAAGTGGCCGCGGTCCACCGAGGGCGCGGGGCCCACCACCACGCTGCGCGCCTGGGGCTCGAGCCGGAGGACGTAGAGCGTCTCGGCCGAGGCCACCCCCAGCCCCCGGCGTTGGCCCACCGTGAAGCGGTGGAGACCGCGGTGCTCCCCGAGCACCGTGCCGTCCTCGGTGCGGATCTCCCCGCCCGGCTGCGGGCCGGCCACCTTCTCCACGAACCGAGCGTAGTCACCGTCCGGCACGAAGCAGATCTCCATGCTCTCCGGCTTCTGCGTGGTGCGGAGACCGTGCTTCTCGGCCAGCGCACGCACCTCGGGCTTGGTGAGGTGGCCCACCGGGAAGAGCAGGTCCTTGAGGTGCGCCTGGCCCAGCGTGAAGAGGAAGTAGGACTGGTCCTTCGCCGCGTCCGCGCCGCGCCACAGCTCCAGCTTGCCGTCCCGGTCCAGGATGCGGGCGTAGTGCCCCGTGGCGAGCCGTGCCCCGAGCGCGCGCGCCCGGCGGAGCAGGAAGTCGAACTTCACGTCCTGGTTGCAGGCCACGCAGGGAATGGGCGTGGTGCCGCCGAGGTACGACTGGACGAACGGCTGGATGACCCGCTCCTGGAACAGCTCCTCCACGTTGGCCACGTAGAAGGGAATCCCGAGCTGCTCGGCGACCGCGCGCGCGTCCTCGATGTCGTCGGGGCTGCAGCAGCTGCCGCACTGCGCCTTGTCCTCGTAGGACCAGACGCGCAGCGTCATCCCGATGACCTCGTGGCCCTGCTCCTTCAAGAGGGCGGCCGCGGCTGAGGAGTCCACCCCGCCGCTCATGGCGACGACGACACGCACGGGACGTGGGCCTATCACACCTTCAGCGGCGCGAGGTGGCCCAGTCCTGGAGCAGTGCCGCGAGCCGCCCGGGGGTGTTGGCCGCCGGGTCCTCGAGGACACGCTCCACGAGGAACCGGGACGCCTCGCCGACCACGGGCGAGGGCCCCACGCCGAGCGCACGCATGATGGCCGCGCCGTCCAGTGCGAGCGCCTTCGCATCCAGCGGCGGACGGCGCGCGGCCTCGTCCCGGAGGCGGCCGGCGAAGTCGCGCGCGCGCGTCCCCTCCCCCACCGCCTCGGCGCGGGCCACCACGAGCGCCTCGAGCAACGGCGCGTTCTCCGGGCGGACCCTCGCGAGCAGGCGGCGAAGTTCGACCGCGGTGTCCGCGGGCGGGATACCGGCTGCCGCCTCGCGCGCGAGCGTTGCGCAGAGATCCGCCGTGCGGTTGGGAAACCGGAGCCGCAGGGCCGCGGCGCGGACGTCCAACCCCGCTGCCGCGAGCAGTACCACCGCGAGCCGGACCTCGAGCTGCGGGGGCGCGACGGCGAGCGCACGCAGCACCGGGTCGAAGGCCGGGCCGGGCTGCACCTCGGGAAGGAACTCCGGAAGCAGCTGCACCTGCTGGAGCAGCGCGAGCCCGGACGCTGCCCGCGGGGACATCAACGTCTTCTCGAACTCGTCGCGCACGCGCTCGGTGGACACCTTGCGGAACACGGGGAGCGTGGTGGGAATGGCGGCCTGCGTGTCCGGGTCCAGCGCGAAGTCCAGCACCGTGGCGAAACGCACCGCGCGCAGGCTGCGCAGCCCGTCCTCGGAGAAACGCGCCACGGCGTCTCCCACGGCGCGGACCAGCCTGCGCGAGAGATCTCCCTGTCCATCGAACGGGTCCACGAGCTCGCCGCGGGTGGGCGAGAAGGCCATGGCGTTGATGGTGAGATCGCGCCGGGAGAGATCTTCCACCACGTCCGTGCGGAAGGTGACGGCGGTGGGGCGCCTGCCGTCCACGTACCCGTCCTCCGTCCGGAAGGTGGTGACCTCCACGTGGGTGCCCTTCACGAGAACCGTCACGGTGCCGTGCTGGATGCCCGTGGGCAGCACGCGCGGAAAGGAGGCCTGCACCTGTGCGGGCGTGGCCGCGGTGGCCACGTCCCAGTCCTTCGGCGGGACGCCGCGGAGCAGGTCCCGCACGCAGCCGCCGACCAGGAACGCGCGGAACCCGCGCTGCTCCAGCCCGTCCAGTACGGAGCGAACCGGGGCGGGCACGTCGGCGTTCTGGAGTCGCTCGGGGAGCACCGGTCTGCCTGGCCTGAGGAAAGAAAGTGGCCCCGACCAGATTCGAACTGGTGGCCTACGGTTTAGGAAACCGCCGCTCTATCCATCTGAGCTACGGGGCCGTGCAGCGCGCGAGGGATACACGCTCGGGGTACGCCTCGGCAAGCACGACTGCGCGGGTGTACCCTCCCGGTCCATGACTTCTCAACTGCCGTCCCTCGCACTCGGCGCAGCCGCCGTGCTCGCTGCCTGGCTCGCGCCCTGGCCGTGGAGCCTCTTCGGCAGCGACGCGCCGGCTCGGACCTGGTTCGTCCCGGCGGCACTCTCGGTGGGGGGACTCCTGGTTGCCGCTGGAAGCGCGCGCGAAGCCCGGCGCGGAGGGGCCCGCGCAGCCGCGGTGTTCCTGGCGTTGAGCCTGCCGGCGGTGGGCTTCGGCCTGTTTCTGACCTGGTGGACCTCCCACACCGCCTGGAGAGAGGCCCGGCACTTCTGCGAGCGGGCGTTGGCAGCGACCGACCCCGCGGAGCGGGCGTCCCTGCTGAAGACCGCCGAGATCCCGGAGAGCCACCTCGCGTGGTTCAGCCGGGCGCATCCCCTCTGCCAGAAGGCGCGCGGGCAGCCGGGGAAGTAACGCTCCGTCCACCCGGCCGTTGACGGGGACAGCGGGACCACACTGCAAGGGACCCGCGGCGACAGCGGGCGGGCAGGGCACCCCTCCCTAGCTTTGCCGGCATGGGTCTCCCACTCGCCCGCAGGGCTCTGCGTCTCCGCGTCCTCTCCTCGGTCCTCCTCGCGTTGCTGCTCGCCGTGGCAGGCGCCCTCCATGCCGCGTCCCGGAGTCTCCCAGCGGCCACTCCCGCCATCGTGCTCGACGGCCAGTTCCACGACTGGGCACAGGTGTTCGCACAGCCGGCGCAGGTGTCCACGGACGGCAACGCCAGCGTGACCGGGGCGGGCTGCCACCCCACCAACCCGGACCGCGACTGCGTCTCTGTCAGCGGCCGGGGACGGGACGTGGTGCGCGTTGCCAGCACCTGGGACGCCTCGCACCTCTACTTCTACGTGGCGCGCTCGGCGGACTACGAGAAGATCACCCACTGCGCCTTCGTCCTGGACCTGGACGCGGACGGGGTGGCGGAAGCAACGGACCGCGTGCTGGACGTGACGTGGAACGGCGGCGGCGCCACGACCCTCAAGGGCGTGGACCTGCTGGACTACGTGCCCGCGCTCTCCACCGGGGACTCGCTCGCGTGCACCGACCGCGCGCTCTGCCCTGCCCCCGGAGACCTCGGGCTCGTGGATGGCTACACCCTGCGCGGGACCACCGGCTCGCTGCGTTGGTCCGAGGCCAACGTCCCGGGCGCGGCGTCCTCGGGGGATCGCTTCGAGGTGCGCGTTCCCTGGAGCGCACTCGGGATCGCCGCGGGCTCGCCGCTGCTGTGGCACCTCGCCGTGGCGCAGGACGGAAAGGTGTCCTCCGCGGTGGACAACGTGGGCGCGGCGGACGGCACGGTGGGCCGCGTGGGGGTCTTCGCCGTGGAGCTCACGCCCGACCGCGAGAGCGCGGGCGCGAACTCGGGCCAGGTCCGCCACTGCCACGTGCTGCAGAACCGCGGACAGTTCCGGGACCGCTACAACCTCTTCGCGGCGTCCGTTGCGGGCAGCGGCGTCACGTTCCACCCGGACCTCGGCAACTGCACGCCGGGGGCAACCGTCGCCGAGGATGCCAACGGGGACGGCGACTTCGACGACCCGGGTGACACCCGCGCCTCCGCCGCGTGGGACGGGGATGGAGACGGTCGCCCGGACGTGGAACTGGCGCGCGGGGCCACGTCCTCGTGGGTGGTGACCGTTCACCTTCCCGCGGCGCTCGACGGCGCGGTGGAGTCCACCACGGTCCGCGCCCAGTCCGTGCTCGTCCCGTCCGTGACGGCGCGCGCGCTGGACACCACGCGCGTGGGACCTGCCGCGATCGGCCCGGACGTCCACGGGGCCGCGGCAACACCGGGCGCCGAGGCGCAGCTCGGGCCCTTCGCGTTGAGCAACACCAGCCCCTCCGCCTTCGCGCCCTCGCTCGAGGTGCTGGGCGCACCGGGGTGGTCCCGGACGCTCCGGGCAGACGCCTCCGGCAGCCCGGGAAGCATCCTCGCGACGGACGCGGACGGCAACGGGGCCTGGGACGGCCCGGGGTTCAGCGGGCCGGGAACGGTGGGCGCTGGGCAGGCCTTCAGGTTCTGGGTGGTGCTCGGAGTGCCCGCGGGAGCGGCGCTGAACTCGAACGCCACGGTGGAGCTCCGCGCGGCCGCGCCCTCGGCCCCGCGTGCACCCGGCCGGGCCTGGGCCACGGTGAAGGTGCTGCCCACCCTCACGCTCGAGCCCGAGTACGCCGCGCCGGACGGCACGCTCCCCGCTTTGCCGGGGACGGTCCTCTTCTTCCCCCACCGGCTCGTCAACGCCCACCCGCAAGAAGATTCCATCACGTTGAGGACCGGGACGCCGCTCCCGGCGGGGTTCGTGCAGAGGTGGTTCACGGATCCCAATGCAGATGGCAACCCTTCCGACGGCGCCCTGGTCTCCGGGCCTCTCCGCGTCGCGGGGAACGGCGGCGCCCTGTCGCTCGTGACCGCGCTTCACCTCCCCGAGGCGGGTATGCCCACCGCCGGCAGTGCGTCGACAGTTGCCACCGGCCTTCGGGGGAACGTGTCGGTGCAGGAGGCGTGGACGCTCTCATCCCTGGTCACTTCGCGCGATCCGCTCGGGGCCCTGCCCGCGGTCCGCTTTCCTCCGTGTGCGAGCGTCTCTGTGCAGGCGCTGAACCTCGTGCCCAACAGCACCCTCGGTTACGTGCTCCGAAGGCTTGATCCCTCCGGGGCCCCGGTGGACGCGGTGGCGCTCGTGACGGATCGACAGGGCACGGCGACGGCCACGTTCGCCTCGTGGGGGGGCGCCCCTGCAGGCACGTGGCAGCTCCGCCTCGAGTTCAACGGGACGCCGCTGCACGAGGCCCGCTACACCGTCGAGGACGGCGCGGCGGTCTCGGTGGAGGCACTCCCCGAGACAGACACCGGGTCCGCGCTCCTACTGGGGCTGCGGATGGATTGGCCGGGACGCTCCGGGCTGCTCGCCGAGAGTGCGGTCCACCTGGAGATCCTCGATCCCTTCCTCGCGCCGGTTCGGACCCTGGAGGTTCCCGTCCCTGAACTCACCACGCGCCAACTCCGGGTGGGCTGGGGGGCGCAGGCAGGCGTGGCCTTCCCCTCCTTCGGCCGGCACACCGCGCGGGCGACCTGGAGATCGTCATGTGGTGGCGTGCTCGCAGAGGCCGCTGCGCAGTTCGCGGTTCCACCGTGGGCGCCGACCCTGGTTGCGCCGGGCTCGGGCGCGTTCGTGTCCACCTCCACCCCGGTGTTCGAGGGGACTGCGCTCGGCGGGAGCACCGTGGAGCTCACCGTGGACGGGCGAAAGGTGGCTTCCGTGCTCGGCGCGCAGTGGAGCCACGCGGGGCCCGCGCTCTCGGAGGGTCCCCACACCTGGACCGCCGTGCAGTCCCTGCTCGGCGCCGTCTCCGCGCCTGCCCCGGAGCGGACCTTCACGGTGGATACCCACCCCCCGAGTTCCCGCGTGCTGGCGCCCACGACCGGCGCGCAGCTCCCGCCTCGGAGTCTCGCCCTCGGCGGAGACGCGACGGACGGGACCTCGGGCGTGTCCCGCGTGGAGCTCAGCGTGAACGGAGGGACGTGGTTCGCAGCGCAGGGGACCACGACCTGGAGCGCGACCTTCGTCCCTCCTTCGGACGGGAGCTACCGGATCTCCAGCCGCGCCATCGACCGCGCCGGCAACGTCGAGGTCCCGAGCGCAGGCGTGACGGTGGTGATCGACGGCACGCCTCCGGAGACCGAGTGGGAGGCCGTGCCGCCTGCCTCCAGCGCCCTCGCGTTCGCCGACGTGGCCTTCCGCGCCAACGAACCCACCACGGGTTTCGCCTGCAGCCTGGACGGCGCTCCGTTCACACCCTGTGCATCCCCCCGGCGACTCGGGCCGCTGTCGGAAGGACGCCACGCCTTCGAGGTACGCGCCACCGACACCACCGGCAACGTGGAGCCCGAGCCCGCCGTCCATGCCTGGAATGTCGACACCGTCACGCCCACCCTCCAGTGGGTGAGCCACCCCGCGGCGCTCACGAACGTCCGGACGGCCACGGTCGAGTTCTCCGCCTCCGAGTCCACCTCGGGCTGGGAATGCGCCCTGGACGGCACGGGCTTCTCAACCTGCAGCTCGCCCAGGACCTGGACCGGGCTCCCGGATGGCGCGCACGCCGTCCGGGTCCGCGCGAAGGATCTCGCCGGGAACGCGGGCAATGAGCTCACGTGGACGTGGACCGTGGACGGGACGCCCCCGTCGTCGTCCGTCACCTCGCCGCTGCAAGGAGCTGCACTCCGGTCGGGCCCCGTTGAAGTCGAAGGCCGCGCAGAGGACCTGGGATCCGGGCTCGCGCGGGTGGAATACTCGGTGGACGCCGGGCCGTGGCTGCCCGCAGCCGGGTTGGATCCCTGGACGTTCAGCGTGACCGTCTCCTCGGAGGGGATCCACGCGCTCCGCGTCCGGGCAACCGACGCTGCCGGCAACGTACAGGCGGTCCCTGCGAGCACGTGGATCACCTGGGACACCGTCGCGCCCGACACGCTGCTCGTGCTCACGCCTCCCCCGCTCTCGCGGGAAGCACGGGCCACCTTCGCCTTCACCTCTCCCGAGTCCGCGGCCACCTTCGAGTGCAGCGTGGAGGGGGGCGCGTGGACACCGTGCACCTCCCCCTTCACGCGGGAATCGCTCTCGGAGGGCTCGCACGGCATGGAGATCCGCGCCCGCGATCCCGCCGGGAACGTGGACCTCACCCCGGCAGCACACGCGTGGACGGTGGACACGGTCGCGCCGCAGCTCTCCTTCTCGTCCGCCCCGCCGCCGCTGACGGCGAGTCCCGGACTCGCCGTGGCCTTCCATTCGAGTGAGCCCGCCACGTCCCGGTGTTCGCTGGATGGAGGCCCCGCCTTCTCGTGCACCTCGCCCTGGTCCCTGGACGACCTCTCGCACGGGGACCACGTCCTCGAGATCACCGCCACGGACACGGCCGGAAACGTGGGGCAGCCCCTCTCCGCGCGGTGGCGCGTCGACCTCGTACCTCCGCTCGTGACGATCACGCAGTCCCCGCCCGCGCATTCGTCGAGCACGACCGACCTCGTCGCCTTCACGCTCTCCGAACCGTCGGCCGTGGAGTGCAGCGTGGACGCGCGTCCGTTCGTGGCCTGTACCTCTCCCCTCCCGGTTTCCGGGTTGAGCGACGGTCCGCACCAGGTGGAGATCCGGGCGAGGGACGACGCGGGAAACCTCGGACCTCTCGCCGTGGTGCGCTACGAGGTGGACACCGCGGCGCCATCGACGCGCTTTCTCTCGACCCCTGCCCCGGTGGACCCTGCCTCGTCCGCCGCGTTCGAGTTCAGCGCGAGCGAGCCCGGGGCGACCTTCACGTGCCAACTGGATGGCTCGGCAGTCCGGATCCCCTGTGCTTCGCCAGCCACCTTCACGGCACTCTCGGACGGCTCGCACGCGCTCTCCGTCTACGCGCGTGACGCCGCAGGCAACGAGGACCCGGTGGGGGCGCACTGGAGCTGGACGGTGGACACGAGCCTCCCGGACACGCTCGTGCTCGAGGGGCCTCCGGGCTGGAGCAACCAGGACGTCGCAGTCCTGCTGGTGGCCTCCACTGCCCCGGACGCGCACTGGGAATGTGCGCTGGACGGCGCACCCTTCACGGCCTGCGGCCCCACCGTCGTCTTCAGCGAACTCTCGGAGGGTCCGCACCTGCTCGAGGTTCGTGCACGGAACGCCGCGGGCACCGTGGATCCCTCTCCCGCGCGCCACGCGTGGACCGTGGACCTCTCACCGCCCGCGGCCCCGCAGTTCCATCCCGTCGCGTCCTCCACGCCCACTCCGGGTCTCTCCGGCACGGCCGAACCCGGCACCACCGTGACCTGGACATTGGACGGCCTGCCGCTCGCGGCTGCTCCCGTGGACGACTCCGGGCGCTTCGGTGGCACGCCGCGGACCCCGCTGTCCGAGGGTCCCCACCTCCTCGAGGGATTCGCCGTGGACGCCGCGGGGAACGCCGGCCCAGCGAGCGCGCGCACCTTCTTCACCGACACCGTGCCCCCAGCGGTCACTTTCGTGTCCGGGCCGGGCGCAGCCTCCGCGAGCCCGGAGGGCGGGTTCGCCTTCACCGTCGAGGACGCCCGCCCGTCCTCGGCCTCCTGCCGCCTGGACGGTGGTCCCTGGGCCCCCTGCACGTCGCCCCTGCAGGTGACGTCGCTCGGTCACGGCGCGCACGCGCTGGAGGTCCGCGCGACGGATGACTCGGGCAACGTGGGAGACGTGGCGTCCTGGACCTGGAACGTGGACCTCCAGCCGCCGGACCTGCACTTCACGCGGGTTCCGCCGCCCGTCACCTCTGCACGCACCGCGTCCATCGACGTGAGCTCCGGGGAGGCCGTCACCCTCACCTGTACGCTGGACGGTCGCCCGTGGGCCCCTTGCCAGGCGCAGAACGTTCTTGCAGATCTCCCGGACGGCGCCCACGCCTTCTCGGCCCAGGCCGTGGACGCGGCGGGAAACGTGTCCCCTGAACGGACGCACGCCTGGACGGTGGACGGCGCGCCTCCGCTCGCACGCATCACCCGCGCGCCCGCACCGGTGACGTCCGAGGCATCGGCCCTCTTCGAGTTCGAATCGGACGAGTCCGGGTGCGCCTTCCTGTGCGTGCTGGACGGCGCACCGGGGCAGCCCTGCATGCCGCCGTGGAGCTCACCGCCGCTGGCGGACGGCCCCCACGCGCTCGAGGTGTCCGCGGTCGACGCGGCCGGCAACGTCTCTGCACCGGCGCGTACGACGTGGCGGGTGGACACCCAGCCCCCCCTGGTCA
Source organism: Pseudomonadota bacterium (assembly GCA_039800145.1). GTDB lineage: Bacteria > Myxococcota > Myxococcia > Myxococcales > Myxococcaceae > VGRA01. The sequence continues at coordinate 9,073 of JBDLRJ010000289.1, forward strand.
CCCTCGCGTCCGCCCCGGCGGCGCTGTCCGCGCGACGGGAAGACCACTTCTCGTTCGAGACGAGCGAGCCCGCGGAGCTCCGGTGCACGCTGGACGGCGCAAGCGTGGCGTGCGCGTCCGAGCTGGACGTGGGACCGCTCCAGGACGGCCCACACGAGCTCTCGGTGCAGGCCCAGGACGCCGCCGGAAACCTCGGTCCCGCCGCGCGCTGGAGTTGGCAGGTGGATGGCACGGCCCCGGCCGGTCCCACGCTCGAGCCCCTCCCCGCCGCGGATCCGCAGCCGGTCCTCTCCGGCCACGCAGAGCCGGGGAGCACCGTGGAGATCTCCGTGGACGGAACGTGGATCGGCACCGCCGTCGCCGACGGCGAGGGACACTTCTCACTGCAGATCCCGACTCCGCTGCCGGACGGCCTCCACACCGTGGAAGCGGTCGCGAGCGATCCCGCGGGCAACGCGGGGCCGGTGGCGGTGACGTCCGTGCTGACGGACACCCATGCACCGTCGGCCCTCTTCACCCAGGCGCCCGCGGCCCTTGCGTCGTCCTCCTCTGCCGACTTCGCCTTCGCGTCAGACGAACCCGCGCGGTTCGAGTGCGCCCGCGATGGTGCGATCCCCGCGCCCTGCGGCCCCTTCCACCGGGAGGAGCCGCTCGCGGACGGGCCACACGTGCTGCTGCTCCGCGCCGTGGATGACGCGGGCAACCGCGGCCCGGACATCCAGCACGCATGGACGGTGGACACCACCGCCCCACGGCTCGTGCTCGAGTCCGCACCTGCCCCGCGGATCCGCACGTCCGGCGCCACCGTGCTCTACCGCCCCACCGAGCCCCTCCGGACGGCGCACTGCACCCTGGATGGACAGCCGATGGTCGACTGCAGCTCACCGCTCGTGCTCGGCGGACTCTCGGAGGGACCGCACGCGTTGGTCCTCGGCGCCGAGGATCTCGCAGGGAATCCGAGCCCCGCGCTGGCGATCACCTGGATCCAGGACACGCTGCCTCCCACGGTGACGGTGCTGGCAGCCCCCGCCGCGCTGACCCAGTCCGCGAACTCGGTGTTGGCCTTCTCACCGAGTGAACCCGCAGAGGTGCGCTGCAGCCTGGACGGGGCCGCGGCCCAGCCCTGTGCGAGTCCCGTACTGGTCGGTCCCTCGTCCGATGGTGCGCACGTCATGGTGCTCTCGGCCGTGGACACCGCGGGCAACGAGGGACCGGCCACGCAGGTCGCCTGGACGGTGGACCGCACGGCCCCCGCCTCCCCGATCCTCGCGCCGCTCTCCTCCCGTGAACCTGCCCTTCCCATCAGCGGTACCGCCGAGCCGGGGGCGTCCGTCTCCGTCCACGTCGATGGCCACGCCGTGGGAACCGTCCAGGCGGATCCGTCCGGTCACTTCTCGCTCGTGCTCCCAGCCCCCCTGGCCGAGGGCCCCCACGTGATCACGGCCATCGCCACGGACGCGGCCGGGAACCAGGGCCTCCCCGCGCAGCAGGCTGTCTTGACCGACACCGTCCCGCCCACCGTCACGATCACGTTCGGGCCGCCGCCACGCTTCGGCCAGCCCACCGCCGCGTTCCGGTTCGTCTCTTCCGAGACGGTCACCTTCTCCTGTTCCGTGGACGGCCAGGCGTCCACCCCGTGCACCTCTCCCTTCCTCGTGGGCCCTCTCGCGGACGGCCCCCACTCGCTCTCGGTGTACGGCGTGGACGTCGTGGGGAACGCCGGCCCCGAGGACACGTGGCGGTGGACGTGTGACTCGCAGCTGCCGGTCGTCCAGTGGACCCAGACGCCTGCGTCGCTCGAGCGCACCCCGGAGGCCGTCTTCACCTGGGTCAGCTCGGAACCGGCGGTCCACCGCTGCGCGCTGGACGGCG
>JBDLRJ010000290.1:0-2822 GCA_039800145.1 Pseudomonadota bacterium
GTCCGCCACCTCGTACCGGGCCTGGACCTGCTCCAGCCTGCGGAAGAAGGCGGCCTTGACGAAGCGGTAAGCGTTCTCGATGGAGGTGGGCTCGGGCAACAGCACGAGCAGCCCGTGGTCAGCGAGCAGGAAGAAGTCCAGCACGTTGAAATGGGTTCCCGCGCCCAGGTCCAGGACGAGGTAATCCATCTGCAGGGACTGGAGGTGGCGGATGAGCTTCTGCTTCTGGGAATGCCTGGGGCTCGCGGCGTCCAGGGAATCGTTCGCGCCGGCAATGATCCAGAGGTTCGGCTCCCCGGTCTCCACGAGCACGTCCGACAACTTCGCCACGCGGCGGTGGATGAAGTCGGAGAGCCCGCGGGCAGGCAGCGGGACCCCGAGACAGGTGTGGAGGTTGGCGCCCCCCAGGTCCAGGTCGATCACGGCCGTGCGGAAGCCGCGCCGCGCGAGCGACAAGCCCACGTTCGCGGACACCAGCGACTTGCCCACGCCGCCTTTGCCACCCCCAACCGCGATGATCTGCATGCCTGTCTTCTGCTCCGTCACGGGGGCCGCATTCGAACCACAAACTGCGCCCGTGGCGCCACAACTACTTGCAGCCGCGCCCTACTGGATCACGACGTTGCAGGTGCAGGCGGTTCCCTCGGAGCAGGCCGCCCCGAGTGCATCCCGGCACCCCAGGCCCGTGCAGCACCCCAGCGCAGAGGAGCACGGCTGACCGGGACCCGCGCAGGACGCCGGCGCACACTGGCCGGTGGTGCCACTCGCGAGGAACACGCAGGCAAGTCCGCTGCAGCAGTCCGCGGAGGCGGTGCAGGCGCCGTCCTGGGGCTGGCATGCAGCGGGGGCCTTGCAGGTCCCGCCGATGCACTGCGCGGAGCAGCACTGCACGGACACGTCACACGCGCTCCCGTTGGCCCGGCAGGCCCCGCCGAGCCCTCCGTCCGGGAGCAGCACGCCGCCGTCCCGCAGGCCGCCATCCGGGGTTCCACCATCTGCCCCCGGCCCCGGACCCGTCCCGCCGTCAGTCCGGACGGGCGACTGGCAGACCCAGGTCAGCTCGGAGCTCTGCAGGCACGCCGTTCCGTTGCAGCAGTTCGACGCGCCCGGATTGCACGTGTCGCCCACGGGGATGCAGGAGGAGATGGTGCAGCGGGCCACGCCGCCATCCGGCCCGGGGAGGCACGGCGCGCCGTTGCAGCACTGGTCCTTGAACTGGCACACGTCCCCCCCCGCGATGCAGCACCCGGCCGTCCCGTCGTAGCCGTTGGGACAGTTGGTGGGACACACGTTGTTCGGACAGCCACCGAAGCACCTCGGGATGCCCGAGGAATCCACCTGGCAGACGTCCTTTCGGCCGTTGCAGCAGTTCTGGCTGGCGTTGCTCGCGCCGCCGTCCGGCAGGACGCGCGCACCGCAGATGTTGCCCACGCCGTTGCAGGACTGGCCGTTGTCGCACCGGCCGTTGATGCACAGCACGGAGCCGTTGGGGTTGAGCCCACCGCCACAGCACTCGTCGTCCGAGTTGCAGCTGTCGCCCGTGAGACGGCACCCGCCCGCCGGCAGGCAGACGCTCACGCCGCTCCCGGGATCCGCACAGACGCGGCTGCAGCAGTTCGTGCCGCTGTTGCACGGGTTACCTCCCTGGAGACAACCGCCGCCACCGCCCCCGGTGACGAAGAGGCACACGCCGGCGCCCCCGTCGTTCTGGCTGCACGCCCGGCCGCAGCAATCCGCGTCCGAGAAGCAGAGGTCCCCGTTGGCCTGGCAGCTGAAGGCGGAAGCGCACCGGCCGTTCAGGCAGTTGGTGGAGCAGCAATCCCCCCCCGTGAGGCAGGACTGGTACAGCGTCCCACAGGTGGCGCCGGGCACCTCGCCACACGTCCCGGCATCACAGGTGCCGGAGCAGCAACCCGGCCCCGCACTGCACGCCCCCCCGTTGGGCGCGCATGACACCGTGCCGCACGTCCCGCTGATGCAGGTCCCGGTGCAGCAGTCCACTGGAGATGCACAGCCCTCTCCCGCCGCGCGGCAGGTCACCTGCTCGCTGCAGGACCCGCCCACGCACAGGCTGCCCGAACAACAGGCAGGGCCTGCAAGAACGTCACATGGACCACCGGGGCCCGAGCAGGACGCGCCGGAGTCCGTGGGTTCACCGGAGTCGACCAGGCTCCCCGCGTCCCTCGCACCACCATCGGAGAGGAGATCGCCGGGCGTGCCGCATTGGCAGGCGGCCAACGCCAGCAGCCACACCCACGTGAGAGAGCCCCCCGGTCGCTTACACATGACGTGGAGCTTCCCCCGAGAGCCTCCGAGAAGTCACGTACGCGGCCTCAGGGCGTGAGCAGGTTGCAGGTGCAGGGCGAGGTATCGGTGCACCCCTGTCCGGCCCCGTCGCGGCAGATGAGCCCGGAGCAGCAGTTGACCGCCGACGAGCACGGCTGCCCAGCAGACGCACAGGTGGCCGACAGACAGGTTCCCATGGACGCGGCCCCCTGGAAGACGCACGCGAGACCGGTGCAGCAGTCCGCCGAGGCGGTGCACACGCTCGCCTGGGGCTGGCAGCTCGGCGGGGCTTTGCAGACGCCGTAGATGCAGAAGTACGAGCAGCAGTTCGCCGAGATGTCGCACCGGTACCCGTTGGGCTTGCAGACGCCCACCGAGCCACCGTCCGGGACGCCCGCATCCGGCACACCGCCGTCTCGAACGCCCGCGTCGGGAACGCCTGCATCCGGCACACCTGCATCCGGCACGCCCGCGTCCGGCACGCCCGCGTCCGGCACGCCCGCGTCCGGTACGCCCGCGTCCGGTACGCCCGCGTC
>JBDLRJ010000291.1:0-4392 GCA_039800145.1 Pseudomonadota bacterium
CGAGCATCAGGCGGCGGCCCCGACCACGTCGTCACCGACGATCAGCCCGTCTGCGAGGCGCACGAGCCGGTCCCCCACCTCGGCGGCACGCGGATCATGCGTGACCATGACGACGGTGAGGTTTCGTTGGCGCGTGGCCTCGCGGATGAGGCGGAGCACCTCTGCGCCGGTCTTCGAGTCCAGGTTGCCGGTGGGCTCGTCCGCGAGCAGCAGCGAGGGTTCGCCGAGCAGTGCCCGCGCGATGGCCACGCGCTGCATCTCGCCGCCGGAGAGTTCGTCCGGGCGGTGGTGATCCCTTCCCCGCAGGCCCACGGACTCGAGCAGCGCGTGGGCCTTCTCGAGCAGCTCCTTGCGGGGGCGCCCCGAGAGCAACTGCGGGAGGACGACGTTCTCCACCGCGGTGAGCGTGGGCAGCAGGTTGAAGAACTGGAAGATGAAGCCGAGCCGCTCCCGGCGGAAGCGGGAGAGTTCCCCGTCCGGGAGCCGGGAGATCTCCCGCCCGTCGATGGTGATGGAGCCCGAGCTGGGGACGTCCAGTGCACCGAGCAGGTTCAGCAGCGTGCTCTTCCCGCTGCCCGAGGGGCCCATGATGGAGAGGAACTGTCCGCGTGGGACGTGGAGGGAGGCGCCGCGCAGCGCGGGGACCTCCGTCCGGCCTCGGCGGTAGGTGCGGGTGACGTCCTGGACGTGGATCACAGCGGTTCGATCCCCTCGCGGGTGGCCCAGCCCTCCATGCCGTTGGGGAGCCGAACGCGGGTGTACCCATCCTTGTCGTCGAGCAGGCGGACTTTCAACCCCGGGTGCATCTCGAACGACACGCGCGCCTCGGCCTGCGGGAGCTCCCGCGCCTGCACCGTGGGGGCGCGCACCACCCCTTCGCGTACGTTCCGTTCGACCCAGGCGTGGGTGGCCACGAGCGCGCCAGCGGGGACCGCCACGGCCAGGGCGGTCACCCCGAGCGCGACGGCGGCCCCGCGCCCCGTGCGGCGCAACCGCGCCCACGCGAAGGCGAGGCACGCGATCCACGCGCCCGCGAGCAGCACGACCGCTCCCAACCGCTCGTCCGTGGAGGAGGCCAGGCGCTGCGCGAAGGATCGCTCCACGCCTGCGCCCACGACCTGGTCCAGTTGGCGGCTGCGCGCCACGGAGAGGTTCGCCTCGATGTCCGCCGTGTCCCCGCCCAGCCGGAGCGCACGCTCGAGGTAGAGCACGGCGCCACCGAGATCGCCCGCGGCAAGCGCCGCGGTGCCGGCGTTGTAGAGAACTTCCTGGGTACCGTGGCCGCGCACGGCAAGCTTCTCCCAGGCCTCGCGTGCGGCGGTGACGTCCTGGCGGGCCCAGGCATTCGTACCCTCCGCGAACAGGGCCTTCGCCTCGGGAGGTGCATAGTAGACGGGCGACTGCGCCGCGAGCAGCGCACACAACCATGCAGCAGGCATCATGGCCCCTCCCCGCTCGATGGGCGGTGCTCGGACCGCTCCTGGATGCCCCCTCGCGACCGATGTGCACGGGCAGCGGGGGCTCCGGTCCCGGCGCGAGGGTTCGCGACAGCCGGGCGCCCCCCCGTGGCGCCGTCCACGGTCCTTCCGCCGAGGCGGACTCGGCGGCGTCCGACCGCTCGGGGCGCGATCGCCTCGACACTCCACCTGGAGCCGTTCATGCCCAACCCTCCATGGCGGACTCGGCGGCATCCAGCAGTTCGGCGCGCGTGCCGGACAGTGCGCCGGGTGCGAAGCGGCCCATCTCGCAGGTGTCCAACACGGCGAGGAGCGCGGAGACACGTTCGTCGGGCAGGCCCGCGGCGCGGAGTTTCTCCCGGAGCGGCTCGCGCGTGAGCCCCAGGACGGGCTCGCCGAGCTTCGACTCGAGGAAGGCGTGCAGGGCGCGCTCGAGTTCCGCGAAGAAGCGCTCGCCCCCGGCGTCCACCAACTTCTCCGCCTCGGACAGGCGCTTGCGCGCGGCGCGGGCCTTCTGCTTGCGGAGGCTGCCCTCGTCCACGGTGCGCGAACGGCCGGCGAGCGCAGCCCCGGCGAGGACGAAGCCCAGCAGCACCAGGGGCGCCGCGAGCGCGGCCAGGAACCACCTGGCGCGGTGCAGTGGAGGAAGCAGCGGCTCGAGCGTGGCAGAGGCACGCGGCGGGCGCAGTCCGTTGGAGGTGAGCACGTTGCGCGGGCCGGGATCCGGGGGCAGGCCCGCCACCGGCGCCGGGGCGTTGCCACCTGCCCCGGGGACGACGGTGAAGGTGAGCGGCGGCGAGCGGCTGACCTCGTAGCGCTGCGACTGCGGATCGAAGTACGGGAAGGCCACGGACGGCAGCGTGAAGGTGCCCGTGTTCTGCGGCAGCACGAGGTACTCGATCACGCGCCGACCCCCGAGCTTGCCCCTGGGGGGGGGCTGGTCGGTGACGGTGGGATCATAGATCTTCAGCCCCTCGGGCCCGGTGAGCGGAGGGAGGGTGACGTTCTTCAGGTTGCCGCGCCCCTCGAGCACCAGGCGCACGGTGACGGGCTGTCCGAGCTCCACCTCGGTCCGCGGGGACTCCGCGGTGAGCCGCCACTGGCCCACGTTGCCCGCGGCCATGCCCGGCGGCGCGCCCGGCGGGAGCGGCTTTACGCGCAGGGTGATGGCCTCGCTCTTGCGCTGGACCCGCCGCCCCTGGAAGAGGAACCCGGTGGTGATGTCCGCGGAGGCGGGCTCGATGGTGATCTCCCCCGCCTTCACGGGGAACAGCGCGCGGCGGCGCAGGAGGAAGACGCGGTAGGTGACGCCGTTGATGGACCGCGTCTCGGGGGCGAGCTGGGTGGGGGAGTCCAGGTCCTCGCTCCAGAAGCCCTCGAGCTTCGGCATGATCACCGCGTCCACGGTGGAGAGATCCAGCCTCGCGAAGATGTGGAGCGTGTAGTTCACCTGCTCGCCCACGAAGATCTCGTCTCGGGAGACGGAGGCCTTGAGAAAGAGATCCGAGTCCCCGCGCGGGATGGAGGTGGACGGGTCCTCCTCCGCCTGCGGCTCCTCCTGCTGCGGCTCTTCGTCCAACTGCAGACCCTGCATCCCGGCGAGCCCCTGCAGCAGGCCGGCGAACGGGTCCGGCATGTTGCCGGTGGGGCCCCCGAAGGGATCGGGGGGCGTTGCGCCGCGCTGCCGGTTGGCCCGGCGCGGGGGCGGCTCCTGTTCCACGGTGCCCGGGCGGACCTTCAGCGAGAGCGCCTCGGTCTGGTACGTCCCCTGGGGCGACGCGAGGACCGACGGTGGGATCTTCAACGTCCCCGGCCGGTTGGCGCGCAGCACCAGCGTGTGCTTCTGGACGCGCTCCATGCTCCCGCCGCCCGAGCCGAAGCTGTAGCTCATCTGGGTGCTCTGGCTGCGCGAGAGCACCTCGAAGTCGTCTCCCCGCGGCAGGCGGAGTTCCGCGCCGTCGGGGGCGTTGGAGATCACCACCGTGAGGACGAAGGTGTCCTCGGTGCCCACTTCCGCCCGGTCCACGGACTGGTGGAACTCGGTGGCGGCCGCGGGGAGCGCGGCGAGGGCGACGGCGAGCAGCGCCGCGGCGCTACCAGTCCTTGTCATGGGCCTTCCTCGGTCGCTTCTGCTGGAACCGCCACAGCTGCAGGTTCTTCTCGTTCTGCTTCATGGAGTCCAGCAGCTTCTCCGCCGCGTCCAGATCCATGGCGCCAGCAGGCGTGCCACCGTCCAGGTCTTCGGCCCCTGCATCCCTGCCCTGCTCGGCCTGGCTGGCGGTGCCCGCATCGGTGCCAGCGTCTGAGCGTTCAGGACGATCCGGCCGCTGGCCCCCGTCCGCATTGCCGGCATCCGGCTGGCCTGCGTCCCCTTCCCCGCTGCCGTTGCCCTTCCCAGCCCCGCCGTCCGAGCCACCATCGGAGCCGCCGTCCGAACCACCGTCCGCGCCCGCATCCGTGCCGCCTGGCTGAGGGCCCTGCCCGCCGTCCTGGCCACCGTCCTCGCCGCCATCCGGGCGACCGCCATCCGGGCCAGCGTCCGGCGTGCCGCCATCCGGCTGGCCTGCGTCTGGAGGTGAACCACCGTCCGGTCCGGCGTCCGGCTGGCCCGCGTCCGGAGGCTGATCCTGCTGCTGTTGTTTCTTCTTGCGGAGCAGCGCCTCGAGGTTGTGACGCGCATCCTCGTCCCGCGGGTTGGCGCGCAGGGCCTTGCGGAAAGCGGAGATGGCCTCCGGATCCTTTCCAGCCTTCGCGAGCAGCGTGCCGAGGTTGTAGTGGGTGCGCCCCTGGAGCTCGCCGGGTTCGAGCGTCAGCACGCGCTCCCAGGAGGCCTTCGCATCCTCGGTGCGGCCGAGCTTGTACAGCGCATTGCCGCGGTTGAACTCCACGGCCGGTGAGCGCGGGAGCTCGCGCGCCGCCTGGTCAAATGCGGAGA
>JBDLRJ010000292.1:0-4191 GCA_039800145.1 Pseudomonadota bacterium
TCCAGCAGCAGGCCGTCCCAGCTCACCGGGGCGCCGCCTGCCACGCCGATGCGCTTGTCACCGTCGAGGAACAGGAGGGCGCCGCGGGTGGCCACGCCGCCCTGCACACCCAGTGCGAAGCGCCACAGCAACAGCTGGAACTGGGGCTGGAGCAACCGGAGGGTCACCCCGTTGATCTCGAGGCTCGCCTCCCGCTGCTGCGGTACCACCACGGTCACGGTGGAGCCGTCCGGCTGGACCTGGTTCTCCTCCACCGCGAAGGTGGCGAGCGCCCTGCTGCCGCGCGCGCTCGCGAACGTGGACACGCCGAACAGCGCGAGCCCGCCGTACCGCCACCGCACCCCCACCTCGGCGTTCACACCGGACACGGCGGGGAGGTCCCCCTGCTTGAACGAATCCACGCGGGGCAAGCCCGGGTCCAGGGACGTCCGGTACCCCTTGTTCAGGAACGCCCCGAACTCGTACGCGGCCGACAGGTAGAGCCGGCGGGCTGCCTCCTCGTCCTGTGCGCGGCCCATGGCCGTCTTCACCTGGAACCAGGTGGTGGGCTGCAGGGTCCGCTGCACGCGCGCGGTCCCCCCCGGGGCAATGTCCAGCTTCTCTTCGTGGGGGAGGTACCCCTCGAGCGAGAGCCCCACGGTGTGGACGCCGGGCTGGATGCCCCGGTCCAGCCTGTCCTTCGCCGCGAACTGGCCGTCCACCGCGATGGCCACCCCCTCGGGGAGGGCCTCCACCACCAGCCGCGCGGGGACCTTCTCGAGGGTCCGCGAGAAGGTCGTCTGCCCGCGGGCCACGAGCTTCACCCGCGCCTCGGCCGGCAGGTGACTGGCGAGCTCCAGCTTCACCGCGTGCTCCCCGGGCAGCAGCTGGAGCGTGGCAGGGGACTGGCCCACCTGCTCGCCGTCCACGAAGATGGTGGCCCCGGCAGGGGTGCTCTCCACCACGAGCGAGGCGCCCACGGGCACCACCTTCACGAGCGTGGACAGGAGCGCCTTCTCGAGCTGCGCCCCCTGCCCCTCGCCCACCACGGCCTCTCCCCCGAGCGTCCACGAGGTGGCGCGGTAGCGGTAGCCGGACTCGTCCTGCCCGGCCTTGAGCAGGACCACGCGCCCCACGCCGAGCCCCGAGATCACCGCCTCCACGGGATCGGCGCAGGCCGACTCACCGAGGATGCAGCCGAGCGCCAGCGGCTGTGACTCGAGCACCCGCGCGAGCTCCGCCCGGCCGATGATCTCCCCCTTGAGCGCCTCCGGCGGGAACATCCCGCGCAGCGCCGCGTCCGTCCGCGCCACGAGGTTGTCCTGGCCTGGATACAGCGGCCGGGTGAGCCACAGCGTCAGCGCCCCCTCTGCGTGGGCGGCAGGCATCCAGGCCAGCGCCAGGACCACGGCGAGCAGGGCCCGGGAGAACACGAGGGATCTTCGCAAGGTCTCCAAGAGGACACGCATGTTGCTCCGAAGTCTGCCCGCCCACCAAGAGGTTTCCATTTTCCCCCTGCCGACCCGGCGCGCGGTCCCCATCCTTGGGCCCATGCGCACGTGGACCTGGCTGGCGGTGGTCGTGCCGCTCGTGGCGTGGGGGGACGAGGCAGAGGAGCAGGCGCGTGCCCGCCAGGAGGCGCAGCTCGAGCAACTCCGCGAGGAGCTCGACGGGCTCCGGGCGGACGAGCAGGCGCGGGAGGCGGCTGCAGAGGCGCGGAGGGCGGACGCGCGGGAGCGGACCGTGGCCGTGAGAGACGCGCTCTCCGCGCTCGCGCCGCTTCAGCCGGACGTGCTGATGGACTCCGGGGAGTGGGACCGGGGGCTCGCACGTGCCCAGTCGGACGTGCGGCGCGCCTCGGAGCTCGAGCCGTCCGCCACCCTCTCCGCCGCGGCGCAGGCGCTGGACGAGGCGCAGGCGGCCTCCGCCCGGAGCGATCTCATGGCGAGCTGGTGGTGGATCCAGCAGGCGTCCGCGTGGCTGGTGCAAACGCCTCGATGAACCGGACGATGATGTCCACCCACGCACCGGGCGCCACGAAGCCCTCGCCGCAGAGGTCCGTGGTGACTTTGCCGAAGGAGTAGGCCTGCATGAACGCTGCGAAGGCGCGTGGGTCCACCGCGGGATCGATGAAGCCACGCTCCTGCGCCCGGACGATGGCCACCTGGAGCGCACCGAGCACCCGCTCCTGTTCCACGCGCAGGGCCTCGCCGAGCCGGGGTCGCTTCCAGGTGGCGCCGAGGACGCTCGCGCGCAAGAGCCTGGCTTCGACCCGCGTGGGGTCCATCCCCAGCTCCGCCACCCGGCGAACGCCTGCCCGGAACTCCTCGAAGCAGGACACGCTCTCCACCAGGTGCGCAATCGCCGCCACGTCCTGCATCCCGCGGCCCACGAACTGCCGCACCCGCGCCGCCTCGATGAGCCCCTCGCGGTCGCCGAAGAAGTAGTAGATCATCCGGACCGAGTACCCGGCCACGCGCGCCACCTCGAGCACGCGCACCGCGCTCTCGCCGTCCCGCTCGATGGCCTCCACCGCCGCGCGGAGGATTGCCTCGCGCGTGCTCTCCGCGTCCTGTGCGGGCACCTCCGGGGTCGATGGAACGCCTGGGGACTTGTCGGTCGACACTGCTGCCGACACTAGGCCGTGCGCCCTGGCCGCGCCACACGATAGAAGGGAAATCGTGCCGCTCGATCTCCGCTTCGTCCTGCTCCGTCCCCGCGTGTCCGAGAACCTCGGCGCCGCGGCACGCGCGCTCAAGAATTTCGGATTCTCCGACTGGGGAACCTTACAGTCCGAGGTGATGGATCTCGCCGGGGCCGAGCGGCTCGCGGTGCAGTCCGGGGATGTCCTGGCCGCCCGCGTGGAGTGGGCTTCGCTGGACGAGGCCCTGGCGGACCGCGTGTGGATCGTGGGGACGAGCAGCCGGAAGGTTCCGGGCAAGCGGCGCCTGGGCCCGCGGGAGGTCGCCTCGGAGGCGCTGCGCCGGGGGCCGACTGCCCTGGTGTTCGGGGACGAGCGCAGCGGGTTGACCAACGAGGAGCTGGAGCGCTGCCACGCGCTGTCCTCGCTGCCCACGGACGCCGCCCAACCCTCGGTCAACCTCGCACAGGCGCTGCTGCTGTACGCCTACGAGGCGCGCAACGCGGCGCTGTCCGAGGCCCCCGGCCACCGCGGCCCACGCGCGGTGCCGGCAACGGACGCGGAGCTCCGGGTGCTGCACGCGGCGCTCGAGGGGCTGCTGCAGCGCGGGGGCTTCCTGAAGGACGACGGCCGGGAGGCGCTGCCGAGCCTGGTCCGCACCCTGGTACGCGCCGAGTTGTCCCGCGCCGAGGCCTCCCTCTGGACGGCGGCCCTCAAGACGGTGGAGAAGCACCTCCCGTGACGAGAAAGCCCCCGCCCCGCCCCACCCCGTCCCGCGAGCCGCGGGACAAGCAGGACTGGATCTCCCGCGCGCTGGCGCGCTCGGGGATCCTCTCTCTCTCGGAGGCGGAGGAGGCGGTCCGGGGAGGCCGCGTCCGCCTGTCCGGGCGCGTGGTGCGCCAGCCGTTCGCGGTCGTGCAGCCGGGTGAAGACATCCGCCTGGACGGCCACCGGGTCCAGCTGCGGCGCGAGACCCGGGTGCTGGTCTTCCACAAGCCGTCCGGGGTGGTGACGGCGCCCGAGGATGCGCACTCCCGCGGGGACACCGCGTTCACGCTGCTGGCGGCCCGGCTGCCGCCGGAGCTCCAGGGGTACGGGTGGCACGCGGTCGGCCGGCTGGACCGGCTCACCACGGGGCTGCTCCTCTTCACCAACGACGAGCGCTTCGTGGGGCACGCCACGTCCCCCGCCACGCACCTGCCACGCCGCTACGTCGCGGAGGTCCAGGGCGGGGCCACCGAGGAGAAGCTCGAGCCGCTGCGCCGCGGGATGACCCTGGACGACGGCCCCACGCGTCCCGCGGAGGCCCGCTGCCTGGACGCCCGGCACGTGGCCGTCACCCTGACCGAGGGCCGTTTCCACCAGGTCAAGCGGATGCTGGGCGCCGTGGGACTTCCCGTCCGGCGCCTCCACCGCGAGGCGGTGGGAACGCTCACGCTGGACGTGCCGGAAGGAGAGTTCCGCGAGCTCTCCGCGGAGGAAGTCCAGCAGGGGCTCGGGTTCCCCGCGGCGGCTCAGCCGCGGTAGCGGTGGATGGCGAGCACCGGGTAGCCCGGCTGCGTCCAGCTGAT
>JBDLRJ010000293.1:0-5125 GCA_039800145.1 Pseudomonadota bacterium
AACGAGGCGGGGCTCTCCGTCGCCGACAAGGAGACGACGGAGGCGGAGGCTGCCGCGGCCCAGGCACGGACCACGCTGGTCCACGCCGAGACGCTGGACGGTCAGATCACCGAGCTGGGCCAGGTGCGTGAGAAGCTCGAAGAGCACGGCAAGCAGGCGCCGGAGGTGGAGCGCCGGCGTCGGCTGGTGGAGGAGGCCCAGCGTGCCGCGCCGGGGTTGGCCGCCGTGCGTGCGCGGGCGGCTGCAGCCTCGGGGCTGGAGGGACGCACGACGCAGCTCGGCCAGGCGAATGCGGACTGGGAGAGGCACCTCGGGGAGCTCGCGCAGGTGAAGCCGGAGGAGGACGGGCTCCCCGGTCGTCAACAGAAGCTCGAGGAGGGGAAGGCCGAGGCGGAGGTGCTCGGCCGCAAGGCGGAGCAGCTGGAGCAGGCGCACGCACTCGAGGAGAAGCTCGCGGGCCAGCGGGGCGCGGTGCTGACGGCCGAGCGCAGGCGGGACGACCTCGTCGGGAAGGTGGCCGGGGCCGAGGGGGAGCTGGCTGCGCTCGGGGATGTGCGCGGGCAGTCGGAAGTGCTCGCCGGCCGGGTGCACGCCGCGGAGCTGCACCAGCGTGAGCTCGACGCGCTCGAGGCCACGGCGAACGGGGTGGATGCGTGGGACGCAGGGGCCGCGAACCGGGCGAAGGCGCAGGGGGCGCACGAGGCCCGAGAGGCGGAGTGCGTCCAGGCCCTCTCGGATGCAGAGCAGGCGTTGCGCGCGGCGGAGGCGCGGCGGGACGCGCAGAGTGCCGCGGCGCTGGCCGCGCAGCTGGTGCCGGGGAAGGACTGCCCCGTGTGCGGCAGCGAGTCCCACCCACACCCGGCGACGTTCGTGGACGACGGGAAGGATCTCACCGCCTGGCTGGAGGAGGCCCGGAAGCGGGTGGCAGACGCCGTGCGCCGCAGGGAGACGGCAGCCCAGGAGCGCGCGCGGGACGAGGCGCGCTGGGGCGCGGAGGCAGGGCGGGCGAAGGAGTCCCGCGAGCTCCTCGAGAAGGCGGGACACGCCTCCACGGCGGCATGGCGTGAGGCGCGGGCTGCGGGCGAGCGGGACATCCGGCAGCTGAAGGCGCAGAAGGCCGCGGCGGACGCAGAGGGGGTGCGGGCCCGGAAGTTGGAGGACCTGGCGTCCCAGCTGCGCAAGGCGTTGCAGGCGGCCGAGGGAGCGCTGGTGGATGAGCGGCTGAAGCTGGAGAGCCTCGAGGGACGGAGCGCAGAGGTCCGCAAGGGGCTCGCCCCAGGCGTGGACCTGGTGCGCGAGCTCGAGGCGCTGCGCGGGCGGCGCCAGGTGCTGGACGCCTGGGTGAAGGCCGAGGAGCGGGCGCTCAAGGCGCTCGCGGCGAAGTTGGAGGCGCTCAAGTCCACGGGTGTGCGGCTGGACCAGGCGCTGAAGGCGGCGGAGAAAGAGCTTCGGAAGGCGGAGCAGCAGCTCGCGGAGGCAGTGGTGCAGGAGGCCGACGCACTGCGCACGGCTGGGTTCCCCACGGGGGCGGCGCTCGAGGCGGCAGCGTTGACGGCGGAGCAGGTGGCACTGCACACGGCCTTTATCGGGACCTGGACGGCACGGAAGACGGAGCTGGAGACGAAGCTCGCGGACCTCCGGGAGAAGGTGGGGGAGGCGCAGCGGCCGGACCTCGCGGGGCTCCGGGCGGCGGCGGCGGGCGCGGCGAAGCGGGTGCAGGAGCTCGTCCAGAAGGCCACGGAGCTGCGCCAGGTGCTCGCAGAGCTGGACAAGAACAAGAAGCGCTACGACGCGCTGGCGAAGGAGCTCCAGGCCCTGGAGGCGGCCACGAAGGGGATGCAGCAGCTGGCGGCGGCCCTGGATGGAGACAACGACGCGAACCTCTCGTTCTCCACGTGGGTGCTGGCCTACTGGTTCGAGCACGTGCTCGCGCGGGCGACGAAGGTGCTCGAGCGGCTGTCCAACGGGCGTTTCCTGCTGGTCCGGCAGGGGGGCGTGCTGCACGGCAACAAGCAGGCGGGGCTCAACCTGGACGTGTACGACACGGAGCAGGCGGGGCAGCGGGACGTGAAGACGCTGTCCGGGGGAGAGAAGTTCCTGGCCTCGCTGTCGCTCGCGCTGGGGCTGGCGGCGGTCATCCAGGAGCGGGCCGGGGGGATTGAGCTCGACACCCTGTTCATCGACGAGGGGTTCGGGACGCTGTCACCGAACGCCATGGAGCGGGCGCTGGAGGTGCTGCAGGACCTCGGGGCCAACCGCCAGGTGGGCGTCATCAGCCACGTGGAGAAGGTGAAGGAGGCCATCGACTGCCACGTGCTGGTGGAGCACAACGGGCAGCAGTCCACCGTGCGCGTGGGGACGGCGCGGGCGTAGGCGAAGGGCTACCCGGTGGGTGGGATGTCCCAGCCGCCTGCGCGGGCGCGGTCCAGGCGTTGCGGGACTTCGGTGACGACGTCCGTGAATGTTCGAGAGACGCGAAGAGCGCCTGCATGCCGTGCCACGGGAAGAGGCCCGGCCGGACCGCGTTTCGCTCGCTCGCCACCCACCGCCCCCCCCCAGGTCCACGATCTCTTCGGCCGGCACTTCTTCGTCTTCCAGCGCACCAACCCCGTGGCCATCCGGCCGCACCTCGTGGTGCTCTAGCGGGCCGGGTCCTCCGTGACGGGGCCTAACAGGACGCTCGACCACCGTCGGTTGGGCGACTTCACCGCCAACTCCACCATGGCCTGGGGCCCGAGCAGGGTGACGGACTCCTTCGCGCGGCTGACGGCCGTGTAGAGGAGCTCCCGCACGAGCAGGGGTGACTTCTCGGGCGGGAGCAGCACCGCCGCGTGCTTCATCTCCGAGCCCTGCGCCTTGTGCACCGTGAGGGCGTAGGCGTGCGCCAAGTTCTTCGCGAGCGCCTCGAGCTCGAACACGGCGAACGTATCGCCGCGGGGGAAGACCGCCCGGACGCGGGGCGTGGCCTCGCCCGGCAGCTGCGCCCGCACCACCACGCCCTGGTCGCCGTTGAAGAGCATCCGCTCATAGTCGTTCTGCAGGATGATGACCGGCTCCCCCGGCAGGAAGCAGCCGCTCTCCTTCGTGGCCCTTGCGCGCGCCGCGTGGAACCAGGCGTTCGTGCCTCCTGCGCCCCACGCCTCCTCGCCGCGCGTCAGGCACAGCACGCGCTCCTGCTCCGTCGCCTTCACGAACGCTTCGAGCCCGTCCTTGTCCTCCTCGACGACGATGCCATCCTTAAAGTGGTACGTCCTTGCAGACGCCTCCCGTCGTGCCCCGGTGGAGAGGAACTTCGCATCCCAGGCCTCGAAGAACGGCGCGGGCGCCTTCTTCTCGAGCTGCAGCTCGAGCCGCTCCACGCCCTTGAATTCCAACTCCGCCACGGAGGCCCGCAGCACGGGCGCGCCGCTTCCCCCCCGGAGCGCCTCCGGCTTGCCGGCGTTGATGGCCTTCGCGCACAGGTAGACGTGCCTGCCGGCCGGCTTGCCTTCATCCATGCGGAAGGACTTCATCAGCCTCACCGCGAGCGAGGCGCGGACGTCCTTCGAGGACTTCACCGTCTCCGGCAGCTTCTCCCCGTCCGCGGGGAGCGCCGCCTCGTGCCAGGGCTGCGAGAGGGACGGTGCCGGTGTGCCGTCGTCCCGCAGGGGCGGCACCCACCCGCGGAACACCGCGCCCGCCTCGACCGACGGGAGCTGATCCGCGTCCCCCACCAGCACGAGCTGCGTCCCAGGTCCACAGGCGCGCACCAGCTGGTCCACGAGGAACAGGTCCACCATGGAGCACTCGTCCACCACCACCACCTTGAAGGGGAGCGGGTGGTTCTCGCCGTGCGTGAAGCGGTCCCTCGAGGGCGAGTACCCGAGCAGCCGGTGGAGCGTCTGCGCGGGCGGGATGTCCTTCAGCTTCGCGTCCTCCGCGGGCAAGCCCTTCGAGGGGAGGTTCGTCCGGATGGCCTCTCCCATCCGGTACGCGGCCTTGCCCGTGGGCGCGGCGAGGCCGATTTCGGAGGGCTCCACCCCGAGCCGCATCAGCAGCCGCAGCAGGCTCACCACGATGGTCGTCTTGCCCGTGCCGGGGCCGCCCGAGATGACGCTGAAGGGCAGGTGCGTGGAGTTGAGCACCGCGAGCTGCTGCTCCGCGGTGGGCCGGAAGTCGGTGCCCTTCACCACCTCGGCCATGGCCGCCGCCACGCGCGCCTTCTCTTCCTTCGTCTTGTACGGCCGCTCGGGACGCCCACGCAGGGTGGCCACGCCCTCGGAGAGCCGCGCCTCGAAGTGCGCCAGCCGCTGCAGCGCGAGCCGCTCGCGGGTGAGGAGGAGCGGTGCGTAGCCCGAGGCCGCCACGAGGCCGGAGAGGGACTCCGGGAGCTTCCCGTCCACCACCCACTCGCTGAGCCGCGTCGCGACGTCCTTGTCCAGCTGCAGCGCCTCCACGCGCTTCATCACTTCGTCCGTGGGGAGGTACGTGCTCCCCTCGTGTGAGCCGGAGAGCGCGACGAAGGCGAGCACCTGGAGCGCGTCCCGGTCTTCCTGCGGCGCCTTCTCCGGCAACAACTCGGAGAGCTCCCACGCGAGCGCGCGGGTGGACTCCGGGGACTGCACCCAGTCTACATACGGGCCCTCCTGCTTTGCCTCCAGCGCGGTGCGTGCCCGCTCTGCAAGGGTGTTCAAGGCGGTGGCGAGCTTGGTGGAGGCGCCTCGCCAGGCCTGGCCGTCCAGCGGTGCAGCCCCGTCGAGCTCCCTCCGGGCGCGAAGCCGTGCCACGGCGCTTCCCTCCACGTGAAGCTCGGGACGCTTCCTCATGACTCCTCCTCCCGCTCGTTCTCTTCGGACGCCTCGTCCTCGCCTACCGACGTTGGTTCGCCGGCGCCGTCGTCGCCGGGGGCCGGCTTGTAGGCGAGCATTTTCTGCTCGAAGTCCACGAGCTCCTCCCACGGTACGCGCCCGGCACACAGGCCGTGTCCGTCCGCGCGGAAGTCCCGGAGGTAGACGTAGACGAAGCCTCCGAAGCGTTTCCCGTAGTCGTCCCGGTCACGGATGCCCGCGGCCCGGCAGAGCGCCAGCGTGTAGATGCGGATCTGCTCCCGGTAGTTGGCCTCCACGTCCGCCGCGACGGTGGTGGG
>JBDLRJ010000294.1:0-10658 GCA_039800145.1 Pseudomonadota bacterium
GCCGCGAGCACCGGTGCGAGGCTCGCGTGCACCAGCTGGGCAGGGCGAAGCGGACTCTCCGCGAGCGCGGCCAGGTGGGCGCGGGCCCACGCGAGCACGTCCTCCTGCTCGGACGGCGTGAGGGTCGTGAAGCGGCGGTCCGCCGAGCGCAGGTCCTCCGCCACGTACCCTGCGCAGGCCATGGGGAACGCGACGGCCGCTGCGTGCGACTCGAGCGGCGTGCCGGCCCACAGCATCTCCAGATAAGCGGTCCACTGCCGGCCGCCGGTCTCCTCCGCGAGCAGCTTGTAGCGGGCCGCGGTCCAGTCCGTGGTGCGTTGCTCCACGTGGGAGAAGCTCGCTGCCCGGACGAAGGTGCGCTGGGCGGCGGCAAGCGTGCGCGCGGGAACTCCTCCCTCCAGCATCACCGCGGTGCCGAGCGCCTGCAGCAGCATCTGCGCGCTCGGGGCGAGCTGCACCGGGCGCTCGAGGTAGGTGACGTCCCCGTCCATGAGATCGTCACAGACATTGGCTGCGGCGGTCAGCAGCAGCAGGCCTGTGGAGCGGGTGAGCAGCGTGTCCCGGGGAAGCTCCGCGACAGTGGCGAGCTCATAGATGACCTGTCCGCCGTGGCCGCTCTTGCGCGCTGCCTCCAACACGGCCACCACGTCCCGGCTGGCCTCCGCCGGCAGAGCCGCCTCGTCGAGAAGGCGCAGCGCCCGCTGGAAGAGGAGCCCGCCGCTCATGTCAGGCCACCGCCTCGGCACGCGAATCCGCGGTCTGCCGGGGCCGCGGGAGGGTGACGTTGACGCGCGCGCCGCCCTCGGGGCGGTTGGAGCGGCGGAGGGTGCCGCGGCAGGCAGCGGTGAGCGCCTCCGCGGTGACGAGCCCGAGGCCCGTGCCGTGGGACTTGGTGGTGAAGTAACCCCTCGCGCGTCCCTGGAGGAGGTGCTCGGGGAAGCCGGGGCCGTCGTCGGAGATGGAGACGGCGAATGTGGCGCCGGTGTCCAATAGGGCCACCTGGACGTTGCGGGCCCGCCGCTTGCCGTCGCCTTCGACAGCGTTGCGGAGGAGGTTGTCGAAGAGGCGCTTCAGCGTGGCTTCACCTCCGGGGACGTCGACGGGCGCGGAGGCGGGGAGCTCGAGGAGGATGACCGGCGCAGCGGAGGCGCCGAGCTGCGAGGCGACGGACTTCAGGAGGGGGACGAGGTCAATGCGCTCGGTGGGCTGGGTGGGGGCGGACTTCTTCGCCTCGGTGATGAGGCCGCTCACCGTCTTGAGCGCCTCGTCGATGGTGGAGAAACCTCCCTCGAGGTCGTCGACGCTTAGGGATAGCCGGTCCGTCCGAAGCTTTCGGAGCATGAGCCCTGACTTGAGGGAGGCGGTGGCGAGCAGGTTCCCGATGTCATGGTGAAGGCCGGCGAGGAGGGTGAACTGGCGCTCCCAGCCAGCGGCCTCTGAGTTGGCCTGCTCGAGCATCTGTGCCGCCATGGCTGCGCGCTCTGCCGCGGTGCGCTGCTGATTCCGGAATTGAGCCTCCGCATAAACACCCGTGCAGAGCATCAGGAAAACAGTTCCGAGGGTGAGGATGCCGACCAGGCTGATGTTCTCCGGACGGGGATCTACCAGGGCCGCGATCGGCATCAGGACTGCCACTCCGACCGCTTGGTAGGGCTGATGCCAGGAGACTCGGTGGTATGCGCCATGAGCCAGCGCCGCCAGCAGGAGCAGCAAACCGTATCCGACCTTGCCCACGACGGTTGCAGACAGGCTCACCATCATCATCATGATGAGTTCGATGATCGGGTCCGTGAGAATGATGAACGCCGTGACGAAGGACGGAGAACGCCTTCGGTGCAGGAGGGCCGTTGTCACGACGACGACCCCCAAGCACCCGAGCATGAACAGGATAGGACCGGGTCGCAGCTGGATGTGGCGTGCCGTCCACGGAATCCAGGCGCCGAGTGCCACCAGGGTGAACCATATGAGGTAGGCAGGAATCCACGCCTTGATATCGGAGTTGGCGTAGATCGCCTCGTGGTCGAGGCTGTCGATGTACTCTTTGAATGGCGTCATGTTCGAGGGCCTAGACGCTGGGAACCACGAAATACCCGGCCAACTCGTTGACGACGTTCGCATCTCGCCCCGCGGCCTCCATGCGGCTGTTCAGCTCGTTGAAGACGTCCGGGTTGCCCTGGCTCTCGACCTGGACGTTCACCTTCCCGCCCGCCAGAACCACGTGGAGTGCCTGCAGGATGGCCGCGACCTCCTGCGTCACCTTCATGTCTCCAAGAGGCCCCTCCAGCGCGCCGAGTTCCAGGCAACGCGTGAGGTATTGGTGCGTGGACTCCGTGAGCTGCACGCCGACGAGCCGGGGGTTGCCAGAGAAGTCGTAGTTCGCCATGAGGGGTCTCCTGAAGGTTGGACAGTGAACGCTGCGACGACTCCTTACACCTTGCCCAGTCCTGCGTCCGCGGTGGACGTGCGGTCGTGGTACGAGCGGAAGACGCGTTGGCTACTGGACAAATACGGTCCGGGGCCCCGGGTGCACTTCCACACGGGGCTGGTCGCAGAAGGGACCGTTCCCGCCTCGGACGCGCTGGGGCTGCGCGCGCAGCTCGTGGCAGGTCAGGAGGCGCTGCTCGACCGGGCCGCTTCCACGTGGGACGCCTCCCGCACCTTTCGTGGCCAGGTGCTGGACGTGGGCTGCGGACTCGGCGGCTCGGCGCTGTACTTCGCTGCGAGCCCGGACACGCACCTCACCGCGCTCTCCAATGTCCCGGAGCACCTCGAGTGGGTGGCGCGCTTTGCCGCGCAGGCGGGCCTCTCGGACCGCGTGTGCTGCAACTGCTCGGACGCGCATGAACTCGGGGAGGCGGCGCGCTGCGACGCGGCCTACAGCATCGGCGCCTCCAACTACTTTGACCGTACCCGCTGGTTCCGGGAACTCGCCCGCGTGGTGAAGCCGGGTGGCACCGTGGGAATCGAAGACACCTTCAAGGTGGACGAGGCCGCTGCAAGAAAGTTCGACGCCTACTGGCTCAGCCGCATCGGCACGAAGGCAAGTTACGAGCAGGCGGCCGCGGACGCAGGCTTCGAGCTCGTCTCGGCAGAGGAAGTCAGCGACGAGGCCTCGCGTTGGTACGAGCTCTCCGTGGCCCACTCCCGCGCGCTGCTCCGGGAGCGGTCACTTTCCCCGGACGAGGTGGCCGCGCGCGAGCGCTCCATCTCCTGGCAGGCAGAGTTCGCGGACGGCTACCGCGCCCGCGCCTTCGAAGACTGGATCCTCTGCTTCCGGCGGAAGGGTTAGTCGCCCAGCTCGATTTTCTCGTCCACGTCCTTCTCGTCCAGGACGGGGTTGGGCAGCGTGTCCAGCGTCGCCTTGAGCAACCGGAAGGACGGGGCCGCCCACGGGGCCACGCCCTCGCCGAAGTCGGAGACGAGCCCCTTCACCGTCTCGGCCAGGTCCGCGTCCTCCGACGGCCAGCTCCCCGCGGCCTCCGCGCGCCAGGAGACCTGCCCATCCACGCAGCGGACCAGCGAGGCGTCCACCTTCGCCTCCACGCCGCTGCCGCGCTTCTCCATCCACGGCCGCAGCCACAGCACGCCCTCGAGCCCCTCGCCGCACAGCGAGGTGGGGGACTCCAGCGCGGGGAGCGCCTTCTCCTCCTTCGCGATGAAGTCCCGCCGCTGGTTGGCGTGGCGCCGGGCAATGCGGCTCCACATCTTCCCAATGGCCTCGTCCCCGGCCGGCATCGGCGCGGTGACCACCACGAGCCGCTTCACCCGGAGCGCGTCCACGGTCTTCCAGTCCGGTGCGGTCTGGACGTGCTTCACCGTGGCGCAGCCGGTGAACGCGAGCACCGCCGCCCCTGCCAGCGCGCGCCGGTTCACGCGGCCTCCTGCGTCGTCTCCGGCTTCGTCCCCGCGGCAGCCTGCTTCGCCTTCCGCGCGTCGTGCATCAGCTGCAGCACGGCGGCGAGCACCGTGAAGCTCACCAGCAGCGTGGCGATGAGGCCAATGACAGACAGCACGCCAATGGACTTCAGACCGTTGTGCTGCGCGCCGATGAGGGCCGCGAAGCCCGCCACCGTGGTGAGCGTGGAGGCAGCCACCGCGGCGCCCACGCTGCGCAGCGCCACGACGGGGCTCGTCCCCTCGAGGAAGCGGTGCAGCAGGTACAGGCCGTGGCTGACCCCCGCGCTCAAGAGGATGGGCAGCACGATGAGGTTCATGAAGTTCAGCCGGCCGCCCACCAGGTTGTAGAAGCCCAGCGTCATCACCAGCCCCACCCCGAGCGGGATGACGGAGGCCAGCGCCAGCACCGGCTTGCGGAAGTCCAGCCAGTGCATGCCCAAAATCCACAGCGCAGTCACCAGCACCATCAGCTGCCCGTCTGCGAGCACGATCTTCGCGAGCGTCCCGTACAGGATGGGCAGCCCCGCCGCGCGGAACTGCTTCTCGCCGAGGGTGACCACCTTCGTCTGGTCCACGAACTCCAGCATCTTCGCGCCGTCCCAGAGGTCCACCGCCGGGTACACGAAGGTGAGGAAGCCGTGGTTCTCCGGCCTCGTGCTGGGCAGGTGGGTGAACTGCCTGGCGTACACCTCCGGCACGCCGTCCACGTCGAACGGCTTCACGCCGAGGATGTCCAGGAACAGCTGCGCCTTGTCCTGGAACTCGGGCGGCAGCGCCTTGGGGTCGAACCCCATCTCGTCCAGCTCCGCCTTCCAGTCCGCGAGCACCTTCGCATTCGCCGGTGCACGGTCCGGGGGTGGCACGAAGGTGTAGAGCGAGACAACCTGGTCCACCGCGCCGTACTTTGGCTTCGGGTTGCCCGTGGGGCCCGCGGCCATCTCGTCCCACAGCAGCTTCGCCTCCTCGCGCGTGCGCGTGTAGTAGGCGATGGGGTCCGCGCTCATCTGGAACCGCGTGCCAATCTCGTCCTGCATCACGATGGAGGAGTGGTCCTCCGGGACGAGTGCGCGGGTGTTGTAGTTGAAGGTGATGCCGGTCCGGAGGCGGTCCCACAGGGAGGGATCCTTCGGGCGGTCCTCCTTCGTCCACGGGACGGCGAAGGCGCTCACCACCAGCATGATGACGGTGGAGACGACCAGCGTCAGCTTCGGCGCGGGGAAGCGCGGCTCGGCCCCGGACGCGTCCTGCGTCTCCAGGTCCATCTTCCCGAGCAGCTTCTCCACGAGGTCCGGCTTCCGGCGACCGATGAGCAGCAGCAGCGCGGGCGTCCACATGAAGGCCAGCACGCCCGTGATGAGCGTTCCCCAGCCCGCGAGCCAGCCGAAGTGGCTGAAGCCCTTGAAGCTGGACACCATCATCACGAAGAAGCTGCCGGAGATGACCACCGCGGAGACCAGCGCCGGGCGGCCCGCGTTGATGATGGCCTGGCGGATGGCCTCGTCGTACGGCCGGCCCTGGCCCAGCTCCAGCCGCGTCCGGTAGGTGAAGTGGATGCCGAAGTCGATCCCCATCCCCAGCATGACCGCCCCCAGGATGGAGGTGACCATGTTGAGCTCCTTCAGCGTGAGCCACGCAAAGCCATACATCACGATGGTGCCCACGATGACGCCGCCGCTGACCAGGAACACCGGCAGCAGCTTCCGGTAGAAGGCCAGCACCACCAGCACCACGCCAATGAGCGACAGCCACGTCACGTCGTCCAGCGACTTCTGGATGGCGTCCTTGTCGTCGAGCGACGTCTTGTAGCTGCCGGCAAAGCCGTAAGTGATTTCACCCTTGTTCCCGGTGAGCGGCGCGCCGGGCGTCTCCTTGTAGCGCTCCACCAGCTTGATGCCGTGCGGGTTGTTCGCGCTGTAGGCCTTCAGGTCCGCCTGCAGCTTCTCCAGGTAAGGCCCCGTCTTGTCGAGCCGGTTGGAGTCCCACATCGGCTTGACGATGAGCAGGACCATCTTCCGGTCGTTGCTGATGTAGTAGTCGTCCTTGATGCTCTTCTTGCCGACGCTGGAGTAGCGGTCCACCAGGTCCTGCAGCTCGAGCTTCACCGGCTCCGTCTTCTTGATCTCGATGAAGAACGGGTTGGCACGCTTTCGGGCGTCCGCGTACCACTCCATGATGCGGCGCTTGCCCTCGAGCAGGTCCTCGGTGCGGATGAACAGCACCATGTTCTTCTGAACGAAGTCGACCGGGACCTTGTAGGTGAGCGTCCGGACGTTCTCCTTGTCCGCCACCATCTGCGCGGCCAGGTCGTCCGCCACCTTCTTGAGCGTGGCCTCGTCGTCCGAGCGCAGGCCGATCATCAGGTGGCCCGCCCCGCCCACCATGTCGATGACGCGCTTGACCTCCTGCACCTCCGGCAGCTCCTGGTCGATGAGCTCCAGCTGGTTGGAGTTCACCGTCAGCTTCAGCGTGGCCCAGAGGGACACGCCGAAGAGGGCCAGCACCGCCAGCAGGACGGCGAGCGGGTTGCGCACGACGGCGTCCGCGTACGCGGTGGCCGCGCGGTTCATGGGGCTGTTGGGGGAGTCGCTCATGGCGCGCGGACCCTACACGCAGGTCACGCGCCACTTCCAGAGAGCGGACGGCAGACCGCCCGCAGGGCTACTTCAGGGTGACGGCGTCCAGCTCCTTCGCCTTCTCGCGCATGAGCTTCAGCAGGTTGTCCCAGCCGCCGTCCTTCATGATGGGGCGGATCTGGTCATCCCGGATGCCCTTCAGCATGGAGTCCCCGGCCACCGCCACGTCCACCACCTTCCAGCCGGCGTCGTTCACCAGGGTGAACTTGAGCTTCATCTCCTGCTTCTTCACCGGGTGGTCCAGCAGCAGCACCGAGCCGAGCTCGCCGCCCTTGCCGTCCACCTTCGGCTCCTCGGTGGTGAAGGAGCCGAAGTACTTGAAGTTCTCGCGCACGCGCGGGAACGCCACCTTGCCGAAGATGACCTTGAAGAGCTCCGAGAACTCCTTGCGCTGGGCGTCCGTGCCCTTCTTCCAGTCGTCCCCGAGCAGGAAGGCGCCCTGCGCGTCCGTGCCGAACAGCGAGAGGGCCTTCAGGTCCCTCGCGTAGCGGACGTTGTTGACCACGTCGGACACGGACTTCTTTGGATCCGCGGCCGCGGCGAGCACCGGGGTGGCGAGCAGGAGGGCGGCCAGCAGGGCGGCGGGGCGGGAGAGGAGGGTGCGCATGGAGGCGTTCATGTAGCCGAGGGACACGCGGCCCCTCCACAATATTCACCCCGGCCCCGCGCGCGGTCTGTTTGACGCAGGGCGCTTCGTGTCGTTAGCTTCGCCGCCCTTTTTCACTCTGAAGGAACCCACGCACATGCCCCGCGATTACCTGTTCACCTCCGAGTCCGTGACGGAGGGCCACCCGGACAAGGTGGCGGACCAGATCTCCGACGGCGTCCTGGACGCCATCCTGGAGAAGGATCCCCACGGGCGCGTGGCGGTGGAGACGCTCGTGAAGACGGGCATTGCCATCGTGGCGGGGGAGGTGACCACCAACTGCTACGTGGACATCCCGCGCATCGTGCGCAGCACCATCACGCGCATCGGCTACACGCACAGCAGCCACGGGTTCGACGGGAACACCTGCGGCGTGATGGTGGCCATCGAAGGCCAGAGCCAGGACATCGCCCGCGGCGTGGACGTGAAGGGGCCCAAGAAGGAGCAGGGCGCCGGCGACCAGGGGATGATGTTCGGCTTCGCCTGTGACGAGACGCCGGAGCTGATGCCGGCCCCCATCACCTACGCGCACGCGCTGACCCGGAAGCTCGCGGAGGTGCGCCGCAAGAAGCACGACTGGCTGCGCCCGGACGGCAAGAGCCAGGTGACGGTGGAGTACCGGGACGGCCGCCCCGTGCGCATCGACGCGGTGGTGCTCTCCACGCAGCACGCGGAGAGCGTCTCCAACAAGGCCCTCCACGAGGCGGTCCGCGACGACGTCATCTTCAAGGTGCTGCCGAAGAAGCTGCTGGATGCGAAGACCAAGGTCTTCATCAACCCCACGGGGCGGTTCGTCATCGGCGGTCCCATGGGGGACTCGGGCGTGACGGGGCGGAAGATCATCGTGGACACCTACGGCGGCATGGGCCGCCACGGCGGCGGCGCGTTCAGCGGGAAGGATCCCTCCAAGGTGGACCGCTCGGCCGCGTACATGGGCCGCTACATTGCCAAGAACGTGGTGGCGGCCGGCCTGGCGCGCCGCTGCGAGGTGCAGGTGTCCTACGCCATCGGCGTGGCGGACCCGGTGAGCGTGTTCGTGGAGACGTTCGGCACCGCGGCCGTGCCCGAGGAGAAGATCGAGCGGGCCATCCGCCAGGTGTTCGGCCTGAAGCCGCGGGAGATCGTCGAGGCGCTGGACCTGCTGCGGCCCATCTACCAGCGGACCGCGGCGTACGGGCACTTCGGGCGCTCCGAGAAGGAGTTCACCTGGGAGCGCACCGACAAGAAGGACGCGCTGCGCGAGGCGGCGGGGCTCCGGCTGAAGGCCGCGGGCGCGTAGCCCCTCAGCGCAGCCGCAGCCGGATGGGCCCCTTCGCGGTGGAAGGGTCCACCGCTCGGCCCCCCTGGGTGATGTCCAGCCGGCCCGCTGCCACCAGGCGGCGGGCCGCTTCGCGCACGGGCTCCATCAGCGCCCGCCAGTCCTCGCCGCCCTGCGCGCGCGCCACCTCGGAGGGGCAGAGGGTGGAGCCGCGGGCGCGCGCTGCCAGCAGCCCCAGGATGGCGGCCTCGAGCCCGTCCCCCCCGGCCCCCGGCTTGTGCGTCCGGCACCGGTCCGAGCAGTGGCGCACGTTCTCCCAGTCCCGCTCCCACTTCTTCCGCCAGGTGATGCGGCGGCCGCAGGTGGCACAGGGCTTTTCCGGGAGGGGCGTTCGCATGGAGGTACCCAACGGTTAACGGCCGTGCGGTAGAACCGCCGCCCATGACGTCCCGCGCGCGCTTCATGGCCTACACCGACGGCAGCTCCCTGAAGAACCCCGGCGGTCCGGGAGGGACCGGCTTCATCGTCTTCGACCGCGCCCACTCGGCGCTCCGCTTCGGCGGGGTGCGCTTCCTGGAGGACGGCGGGCAGGAGGTGACCAACAACCGGATGGAGCTGCGCGCGGTGCTGCAGGCGCTGGAAGGGCTCCCGGACGGCGAGCACGTGGAGGTGTGCTCGGACAGCCAGTACGTCATCAACGCGCTCAGCAAGTGGATCTTCGGCTGGAAGAAGAAGGGCTGGCGCACGGCCCAGGGCACGGACGTGCTCAACCGGGACCTGATGGAGGCCCTCCACGCCCGCACCTCGAAGCTGCAGGTGAAGTGGACGTGGGTGCGCGGCCACGACGGCCACGCCCTCAACGAGCTCGTGGACGCGCTGGCCCAGTCCGCGGCGCGCGGCAAGCAGGGGCCGCAGAAGGAGGACATCGTCCCGGCGCTGCGGACGCTGCTGTAGCCCCGGCGGCCTTCAGCCGGTCCGCGGGTGGAACACCCGCAGGTACAGCACGTAGAACGTCGTTGCGAAGAAGGCGGCCTCGAGCGGGCGCGCGGCCCAGCGGGGAAGTGCGCGCGGCCACTCGCGTCCCGACACCCAGGTGGTGCCCGCGCGCAGCAGGCGCAGCGCGCAGTAGCCCGCCACGAAGAAGACGAGCGGGTTGAAGGCCCAGGCCGCGGACAGGTCTCCGCGGAGCAGGGCCCGGGCGCCGCGCGTCAGCCCGCACCCCACGCACTCCCAGCCGGTCTGCAGCTTGATGAGGCAGGGGATGCCGGGGAGGGCCGGCCAGCACATGCCCGCCAGCAGGTACAGCACGCCGACACCGAGGAGCACGAGGAACCCGGTGTCGGCCTTGTCCAGCCGATGAAGCGTCACCCGGGGAGGGCTAGGCCTTCAGCGTGGCGCTCTTGTCGATGAACGAGACCGCCTTGTGGAGCAGCTCCACGCGGTACTCGTTCTCGTCCACGGACTCGCCGCGGGCGATGGCGTCCGCGCACTTGTACACGTCCACCAGCGAGCAGATGGCCAGCACCGTGCCGGGGATGACGCAGCAGAAGCTGCCCACGAACACCGCCGCGAAGACATACCCCATCTTCTTGTTCTGCCCGATGAGGGCGTACCCGAGGATGCTCAGGCAGAGCCAGTTGGCGATGACGGCGACGGCGGGGTTGACGTTCTTGTTCGGGACGGGGGCCATGGTGGGATGCGTTCCTGATTCGAAGTGTTAGGTGGGCTTGCGGCCGGGGCCTTACACCACGAACGTCGGAAAGGAGACAAGCGGTCTCACCAACCGGCCCGCAGGGCAGCCACCTCCGGAGCAGCGGGCGGCGGGTCGCCGGTGAAGCCCACCGTGGCGAGCAGTTCCGCCGGGGGGATGGTGGTGCGCCCCTTCTTCACCACGCCCATCACGTGGCCCACCGCGTGGACGTGGCCGTCCCGCTCGAAGCGCTGCTCGAAGAAGAACCACTTGTCGTCCCAGTGGCGCAGCGCGGTGACGAGCTCGAAGCGCTGCAGGAGCTTCAGCTCGCGGAGGTAGCGCACCGAGCCGGCCCCCAGCACCGGTATCCAGCGCCGCGGCACGGACTGGGCGAAGAGGCCAGTGCGGATCCAGTGCGCGAGCCGCCCGTGGTCCATGAGCGTGAGGTACACGCCGTTGTTCACGTGGCCATAGACGTCCAGGTCCGTGGGCCAGCGAGGCGCGGGCCGCGGTGAGCCCGATGCGGGTGACGTA
>JBDLRJ010000295.1:0-14353 GCA_039800145.1 Pseudomonadota bacterium
TCCGAGGCGCGCGTGGCGGCGCTGCTCAACCACCCCAACCTGGTCCACATCTTCGACTTCGGCGAGGCAGACGGGACGTGGTTCCTCGCCATGGAGTTCATCGACGGGCTGAACCTCCGCGTGCTGCAGGACGCGGTGCGCGAGGGAGGCGAGCAGCTGCCCTGTGCGCTCGCCGCGCGCATGGTGGCCTCCGCGTGCGAGGGGCTGGCGCACGCGCACGCGCTCGCGGACCCGGCCACGGGAGAACCGCTCAACCTCGTCCACCGGGACATCAGCCCGGACAACGTGCTCGTCTCCCGCACCGGCGTGGTGAAGGTGGTGGACTTCGGCATCGCCAAGGCCGCGGGGCAGGCCCACAAGACGAAGACGGGCGGCGTGCGCGGCAAGGTGCCGTACATGTCTCCCGAGCAGCTGGCGTCCAAGCCGCTGGATCCCCGCGCGGACGTGTACGCGCTCGGGGTGGTGCTCTACGAGCTGCTCGCCGGGGCGCTGCCCTACGAGGGCGAGGGGGACGCGGGGCTGATGAAGGCCATCCTCTTCGATCCACCCGTCCCGCTCTCCCAGCGCCGCGGGGACGTCCCGGCCCTGTTGCGGGAGGTGGTGGAGCGCGCCCTCTCGCGCAAGCGCGAGGAGCGCTTCGAGAACTGCACGCAGATGCAGGAGGCGCTCGAGAAGTACCTGAAGTCCGAGGATCAGCCCTCGGGAGGGGCGCAGCTGGCGCAGTGGGTGGCGCGGTGGGCGCCGGTGCTGAAGTTGTCTTCGCCACCGCCCACGCCGGCCGGCCCGTTCTCCGAGGACGGGCGGGGCCCGGCCGGGTCGTCTGCAGGAACGTACAACCCGCCGTCGGGGCCCGGCGAGGCGGCGGTGCTGTTCACGGACATCGTGGGGTCGACTCGGTACTTCGAGCAGCACGGGGACCAGGCGGGCCTGGCCATGGTGCAGCGGCACAACGGGTTGCTCTTCCCGCACGTGGCTCGCAACGGTGGCCGCGTGGTGAAGACCATTGGGGATGCCATCTTCGCGGAGTTCCCGGACGCGGACCGGGCCGTGCGTGCCGCGCTCGCCATGCAGGAAACGCTCGAGCAGGACGCGCGCTCGGGGAACGCGCCCATCCACGTGCGCATGGGCCTGCACGCGGGGCAGGTGGTCCGCCAGGGAGGGGACGTCTTCGGGGACGTGGTGAACACGGCCGCGCGGATCAACGCCGCGGCGCAGGCGGGCGAGGTGCTGGTGTCCCGCGAGGTGCTCGCGGGGTTGCAGCCCGGCCACCCGCCCGCGCAGGCCCGGCCCGCGGTGGCCGCCAAGGGCAAGTCCCTTCCCGTGGAGATCTACGCGCTGCGCGACCCGGTCGCGGTCCTGCCGCGCTCGGACGAGCTCTCGTACTTCCCGTGCACCAACTGCGGGGCCCCCCTCCGCTCTGCGCAGGACTTCTGCATGTGCCAGGCGGAGGCGCGCCTCGAGGCGGAGGCGGGGTCGCTCGAGCTCCGCTCGGAGCTGTTCGACCTGCCCGCCCCGGCCGTGGCCGCCGCCCCGCCGCCCCGCGAACCCGCTCCCGCGTCCGCCCATGAGCCGTTCGACGTGTCTCTGGACGACGACGGGCCGCTGACCGCGGCGGAGTCCGAGGCGCCCGCGGCCTACGAGGCGCCGGTTCCCCCGGAGGACGAGCCGCTCGAGCTGGGGTTCGATCCGCGCAAGGAGCGGCTCGTCAACGAGGCGCGCGCGGAAGCGGAGCGCGCGGCAGAGGCCTACGAAGAGGAGAACCCCGAGGCGCCGCCGCCTGCGTGGAAGCCTCCACTGAGGGACCTCGTGGCGGACCCGCTCCGCAAGCCCGGCGTGCGCATCCGCCGCCAGAAGCGTCCGCTGCAGTGGCGCTGGGTGTTCGTGGGCCTGTTGGTGCTGCTGTTCGCGGCGTACGTGGCGTTCCGGGAGCTGTCACCCGAGTCGCTCACGGAGCTGGCCGTGCAGGTGGTGCGCTTCAAGGAATGGGCTGCCCCGTACTGGGAGTCGCTCAAGCGATTCGCCGTGAAGGGCAGCTGAGGCGGCGCCCGCGGGGGACGTCGGTACAGTAGGAGCCCATGCGTCCTCTCCTCGCTCCCTTCGCTGTCACCCTCCTGGTGCTCTCCGCGTGCGGGGGGGGCGAAGTGAGGGTTGGAAACGCGGGGGGAGACGGGGGCGCGGTGGGTGGCGGCTCGACCGACGGTGGCTCCACCGACGGTGGCGTGGTCCACGGCGGGGCTGACGGTGGGAGCAGCCTGGACGGCGGCGCGGTGAAGCCGGACGGCGGGTGTGGCGTGGCGCGCGCGACCGGGACCCTGGGCCGCCAAGCCGTGGACGTGGTGCTCGTCATCGACAACTCGGGGTCCATGGGCGAGGAGATCCAGGCCGTCCAGGACACGCTCAACGCGCACTTCGCGGAGGTGCTGACGGACGCGGGCGTGGACTTTCGGCTGGTGCTGCTCGGGAAGCACGGCCCGGCGGTGCCGGACGAGTCCATCTGCATCTCGGCGCCGCTGTCCGGCAACGCCACGTGCAGCCCGCCCCCGGCGGTGCCGACCAACACCGCGCGCTTCTTTCACTACAGCGTGGAGGTGGGGAGCTCCAACGCGTGGCCACTCCTCCTGAGCACCTTCGCCGCCCCGGACCCGAGCGGCGCCGCGGACGGCGGGTGGAAGGACTGGCTGAGGCCGGGCGCGTTCAAGGCGCTCGTGGTGATGACGGACGACGATCCCAGCTGGTCTGCAACCTCGTTCGACTCGCAACTGCTCGCGCTCTCTGCGCAGCACTTCGGGAGCGCGGCGAAGCGGAACTACCGGTTCCACTCGGTGGTGGGGGTGACGCCTCCGCCGCAGGGGATGTTCCAGGGGGCATGGCCGCCGAGCGAGCCCATGGTGACGACGGAATGTCCCACCGCGATCAACACCGGGGACCCGTACCAGGAGCTGTCGCGGATGACGGGCGGGCTCCGGCTGTCCATCTGCGATGCCTCGGCATACGCGCACCTGTTCGAGGTGCTGGCCGGTGACGTGGTGGCGAGCACGGGCCTCGCGTGTGACTTCGAGGTCCCGTCCCCGCCGCCGGGCTACCAGGCCTCGGACCGCATCTACGTGGAGGTGACGCCGGGGGCGGGAGGTGCGGCCAGGACGCTCACGCAAGTGACGGACGCGGCGTCGTGCGGCGCGGACCGCTTCTACGTGGCGGGCGGGCGCGTGCGGCTGTGTGACGCGGCGTGCAACGCGCTGCAGGCGGACACGGGCGCCGCGGTGGAGGTGCTCTTCACCTGCGAGCCGCTGCTGCAGTAGCGGGGCTCGTGGGGCGCAGGGTCCGGGTGCAGGGCGTTCTGCCTCCCGGGTGACGGCGCATGCGCGAGCGCCGACTTCGGCAGTGCCGTGCGGGTTGTGTCGGGCGAGTTGCTCCCCGGTGGTCGCGGCGGTTCCTCACGGGATGAGTCGCCGAGCCGCCCCGCGTGAGAGCGTGGGCGAGGGCGCGGGCGCAAGTGCCGAACTCAGCCGTGCCGTCCTGGTCGCGGCGGTTCCTCGCGGGATGAGTCGCCGAACCGCCCCGCGTGAGAGCGTGGGCGCGGGCGCGGACGCCCGAACTCGGCGGTGCCATGCCGGGCGCGTTGCACCCGTCGCTCCGCGGTGGTCGACGTCGTTCTTCGTGCGACGAGTCGTCGAAGCGCCCCGCGTGAGAGTGTAGGCGAGGGCGCGGACGCCCGACCTCGGCGGTGCCGTGCCGGGCGCGTCGCGCGAGTCAGCTCCGCGGGGGGGCGAGGTCGTTCCCCGTGGACGGGTCGCCGGGCTGCGCCGGTCGGATGCGCGAACACGGAGGCATGCCGGGACGGATGTTCTTTCGCTGCTCGCTCCGCTCGTCCCTGTTCTCCGCGGGCAGCGGCGCGCGCGCGCGTCGCGCAAGTGGCGGCGCGGCGGCACCGGTGGCCCAGCGGGATACCTGGGCGGCGAGAAGGCCGCCTCCCGGTCCACGCTTGACCCGGTGGCGCGCCGCGGAGATGACGCGGGCGTGAAGACATGGTTTCGCACCCTTGCACTGCCGTGCCTGCTCGCCGTCCTGGGCTGCGCGCGCGTCCCCCCTTCGAAGGAGCTGCCCGTGAAGGTCTACGTTGCCCATTCCATCCACACCGGTGACGAGGCGCGCCCGCGGGCGCAGGCCCTCGCCGTGGAGGGCAAGACGGTGTTCGCCGTGGGCAGCGAGGCGCACGTCCGCGAGCGGCTGGCGGGACGGGCAGCGGAGTGGGTGAGGGTGGAGGGCGTCATCACCCCCGGCATCGAGGATGCGCACTGCCACCTCGACTCGCTCGGGCGGCGGCTGACGGTGGCGGACCTCTCGGCGGCACGCAGCGAGGCAGAGGCAGTGGCTGCCGCGGCCGCAGCGGGTCCCGAGAGCCACCAGGGGGACTGGGTGGTGGGACGCGGTTGGGACCAGAACGACTGGGGCACCGCCGAGGGCCCTCACCCGTTCCCCGGCAGGGGGCTGCTGGACCGGGCGCTGCCCTCGACGCCGGCGTGGCTCGTCCGGGTGGATGGCCACGCCGCGTGGGTGAACGGCGAGGCGCTCCGGCGAGCGGGCGTCACGCGGGACACGCCGGAGCCGCCGGGGGGGCGCATCCTCAAGGACGAGCGCGGCGAGCCCACGGGCGTGCTGGTGGACAACGCCATGGGGCTCGTCTCGGCGCACCTGCCGCCGCCGTCCGAGGCCCAGCGCGAGGCGCGGCTCGAGGCCGCGTTCAGGCGCGTGCTCGCGGGAGGCATCACCGCGGTGCACGACGCGGGGATGGACCTCGAGACGTTCCGGGTGCTGCAGCGGTGGGACGCCGTGGGGGCGCTGCCGCTGCGCATCTATGCCATGGCGGACGGGCAGGGGCCGGACGGGGACACGCTGCTCGCGCGCGGGCCGTTCCAGGGGAGCTTCCTGTCCATGATGGCGGCGAAGCTCTTCGCGGACGGCGCGCTGGGCAGCCGCGGCGCAGCGTTGCTCGCGCCCTACTCGGACGACCCCGCGGAGACGGGGTTGCTGCTGCTGTCCCCGGAGCAACTGCAGGCGCGGGCCGCGGCCTTCATGGGCGCCGGCTTCCAGGTCGCCATCCACGCCATCGGTGACCGCGCGAACCGCGTTGCATTGGACGCCCTTGCAGGGGCGGCGCGCGAGACGGGAGGGGGACCGGGGCGCCACCGGCTCGAGCATGCACAGGTGCTGTCGCCCGGGGACCTGCCGCGCCTCGCGAAGGAAGGCGTCATCGCGAGCATGCAGCCCACCCACGCCACGAGCGACATGCCGTGGGCGGAGGCACGGCTCGGGCCTTCGCGGTTGGAAGGGGCGTACGCGTGGCGCACCGTGCTGCAGTCCGGGGCACGGCTGTGCTTCGGGAGCGACTTCCCGGTGGAGGAGCCGGAGCCGCTCCCCGGCTTCTACGCGGCGCGCACGCGCCAGGACGCGCGGGGTGTTCCTGCCGGGGGATGGATGCCGGGCCAGCGGCTCACCGGGGAGGAGACGCTGCGCGCCTTCACGGCCGAGGCGGCC
Source organism: Pseudomonadota bacterium (assembly GCA_039800145.1). Taxonomy (GTDB): domain Bacteria; phylum Myxococcota; class Myxococcia; order Myxococcales; family Myxococcaceae; genus VGRA01. Next base: position 5,536 of record JBDLRJ010000295.1, read on the forward strand.
TTCGCAGCGTTCGCGGAGCAGCAGCGCGGCATCCTGCGCGAGGGGATGGCGGCGGACTTCTCTGCGTTCAGCGTGGACCCGGTGTCTTGCGAGCCCGCCGAGTTGCTCACCGCGCGGACCCTGCTCACCGTGGTGGCAGGCAGGGAGGTCTATGCGCCTGCCCCGTGAGCGGTGCGCTCAGAGCCCGGCGCGGCGGATGGCCTTGTAGCTGCCGTCGAGGCCGCGGAGGTTGTGCACGATGCCGTTTCCACAGGAGCGGGCCTCGTACAGCCACATGGAGCCCCACCCGTCACCGGACTCGTACAGCGCGATGTGGCCCGCGCCGCCCGAGCGGTACACGAGCGCGTCCCCCGGCTCGAGGGAGCCGCGGCTGATGCCCCGCCAGGACGTCTCCTCGTTGTAGAAGTTGTAGGTGCTGTAAGGGTGGGCATCCTGGGTGAGATCGTCGTTCCAGCCCGGGACCTCCCAGATCTTCGCGATGTAGCCCGAGCAATCCGCCCCGTAGGTGCCGGAGTGGGTGCAGTCCGGGCAGGCGCCCGTGCAGGCGCCGCGGGTGGAGGAGGTGGGGCCCTCGGGCCGCCAACGGCCGTGACCCCACCAGTAGCTGAACCCCACCCCGGACTGGGCGCGGGAGATCATCTGCTTCCGGGCGTCACCGACCGGGGCGCTGCCCACCACCGGTGCGTCCAGCCGCAGCCAGCCGCCGTGGGACCAGCCGGTGAGCCCGTTGTGGCGCACCTGGTACCAGCTCCCCTTGGGAACGCCCGTCACCGCGGTCACACGGCTGCCTGCGGGCATGGTGCGCAGGACGGAGGCGTCCATGTCGGGTGAGGTGCGGAGGTTCAGGTTGGACGTGGTGCGGAGCTCCGTCCCGGCTGCCACCCCGCCGCTCAGCGCGCCCTCGAGAACCCCCGTCTCGTCCGCACCCGCCAGGGTCTCGGACTGGATGTCCACGGCGGCCTGTCCACAGGCGGCGAAGAGGACGGGCAGGGACAGGGCGACAACGGTGCGGCTCAGCGTGCGGACCAAGGGCAACCCTCCGGCAGGGAGACGCGGTGCCCATGAGCCAAAGCTGTGCCAACCCCGGACAGTGGCTGTCCTCCCTCTAGACATGTTCTGGGGGTTTACACGGGGGGTGTACGAACTTCGGACGCTCGCGCGCTCGGGCTTTCCGTGCGGCTGTATTCAGACGCTACACTCCGCCCCTTGATGAACCAGAAGGCGGTCCGGGCGGGAGCAGCGGTGGGGGCAGTGGCGCTCGCGCTGGGCGCGTGGTGGCTGCTCGCCTCCGGCGGAGACCGGCCGTCTTCCGTTGAACGTCCGGCGGAGTCCGCACGGGCCGTCGAGCCATCCGGCGGAGAGCGCGCGGAGCGGGTGAAGGCCGCGGCGAAGATCGCCGAGGTGCCCCCGGCGGCCGCGCGAACTGTGCAGGACGCCGGAAGTCCGGCGGCGTGGACGGCGGGGTGGGGCGCCGGACCCGGGCAGCTCGGAAGGGTGCGAGAAGCCGAGGGGAACGCGGAGGGGCCCATGTCCCTCGCGGTGGACCTGCGTGGGGGCGCGTGGGTGGTGGACACGGTGAACGGGCGGCTGCAGCGCTTCCACGGGGATGGGGGCACCGGGGAGAGCCAGCCGCTCGCGGTGCAGTACGCCCAGGACGTGGAGGTGCTCGCGGACGGGCGCACGCTGCAGCTGGACCGGCTGGTGGACAAGGTGGTGGCGGTGGTGTCGCCGGAGGGGAAGGTGCTGGGGGAGCTCCCGCTCGAGGGGAAGGGCGTGCCCGAGGCGGGCGGGGTGACCGGGCTCTTCGTGGACGGCGAAGACGTGTACGTGGAGCGGGAGCACGGGGCGCTCGTGCGGGTGGGGGACACGTCCGGGCGGCGCGACGAGTCCCGGCCCGAGGTGCCGGGCCGTCCCTCCGCAGATGGCAGCGCCTGGCTCTCGGCGGGCATCACGGACCCGGCGGCAGGACGGCTGTACGTCACCTCCATCCAGCGCGAGCCGCTGCAGCAGCGCTTCACGCGCGAGCTGCGCGTGCCGCCGACGGTGCTGCGGCTGCTCTTCCTGGACTCGGATGCAGCGGGCGTCGTCTACCTCGCGCTGGTATCGGACGCGGGCGGAGAAGGGCCGGTGGTGACGCTGCTGTGCCTGCACGGCGGAGATGGCCACGTGCTGGGCGAGCGGGCGCTGCCGGCGAGCACCCTCCCCGAGGAGAGCTTCCGGGACTTCGCCGTGGACCGCGCCGCGGGCGGCGTGCTCTACGCGTGGCGGACGGAGGCGGGCGTTCAGCTGCTGCGCGCCGACTGTCGCTGAATGGCCCTGCTCGCGCCGCTCGTCCTGGCCCTTGCCGTTGCCGCACACTCGCCCGGAGCAGGGCCGTCGACGCTGCGCTTCGGCGGGGACTCTCTCGGCGGGGCGCCGTATCTCTTCCTGGATCCGCGTGAGCCGGACCGGCTCACGGGCTTCGAGCACGAGCTCGCCGAGGCGCTCGCGGCCCGGCTCGGAAAGCGTGCCGTCTTCGTCCAGGGACAGTGGGACCGCCTGCTGGAGCTGCTCGGGCGCGGCGACTTCGACGTGGCGCTCAACGGGCTGGAGTTCGCACCGGAGAAGGAGCGGGTGGCGCTGCTCGGGCGTCCCTACTACGCGGCAGGCTTCAAACTGACGGTCCGTCGCGGGGACGCGAACGCGCCTCGCAGCGCCGAGGCGCTCGCGGGGCGCGCGGTGGGTGCGCTGCCGGGCTCCCTGCCGGAGGCCCTGCTGAGGCGGCTCGGCGCGGCGGTGCGCACCTATGACGGCGGCCAGGGAGACCTCTACCGCGACCTGCAGCTCGGCAGGCTGGACGCGGTGCTGATGGATGGCCCCATCACCCACTACTACGCGGACCTCGACCCCACGCTGGAGACGTTGCCGGGGTCGCTCGGCACCACGCGCTACGTGGCGGCGCTGGCCCCGGGAAATGAACCCCTCCGTGCGGCGCTCGACGGTGCGCTCGATTCGCTCGCTCGGGACGGGACGCTGCGGCGGCTCTACGAGCGGTGGGACCTGTGGAACCCGGAGACCGCGGCGCTGCTCGGAGACGCGGACGTCACCCCGCGCACGCCCCCGGAGGCATGGGAGCGCTGGCGTGGCGCAGTGGAGCGGACGCCGTCGCTGCGGGAGCGGCTGACGGAGCGCTACCCGCGCGTGCTGCCCGCGCTGCTGCGAGGTGCGGGGATGACGCTCGCGGTGTCGCTGTGCGCCATGGCGCTCGCACTCGTCCTGGGCGCGGCGTTGGCGCTCGGGCGGGCGCAGGGATCTGCGTGGCTCCGGTACGCCTGCCTCGCGTGGGTGGAGTTCTTCCGGGGGACGCCGCTGCTGCTTCAGCTGACGCTCGTCTACTTCGGTCTGCCGGAGCTGGGCGTGCGGCTCGAGCCCTTCACCGCGGGCGTGCTGGCGCTCGGCCTCAACTACGCGGCGGCCGAGGCGGAGAACGACCGCGCGGGGCTGGAGAGCGTGCCGCGGGGCCAGCTGGAGGCGGCGCGCGTGCTGGGCCTGTCCCGGTGGGCCACGCTGCGCCACGTGGTGGCCCCGCAGGCGCTGCGCGTGGCGCTTCCGCCCATGACGAACGACTTCATCGCGCTGCTCAAGGACAGCTCGCTCGTGTCCCTGGTGACGATGACGGAGCTGTCTCGCACGTACGGCCAGTTGGCCACGGGGATGAGGGACCACCTCGGGCTCGGGGTGCTGGTGGCGGGGCTCTACCTGCTGATGGGGCTGCCGTTCGCCTGGCTCGCACGGCGGGTGGAGCGACACGTGGGGCGCCACCTGCAGGGGGACACGCGGTGAGAGTCCAGGTCCGCGACGTCTGGCGCACGCACGCGGGGGCGCCGCACGCGGTGCTGCGCGGGCTCTCGCTCGAGCTCGAGTCCGGCGCGCTCGTGGCGCTGCTCGGCAGGAGCGGTGCGGGCAAGTCCACGCTGCTCCGGTGCATGGTGGGGCTCGAGCCCTTCGAGCGCGGGGAGATAGAGGTGGACGGCGCGGTGCTGCGGGGCACGGAGGAGTGCACCGCGAGGGAGCGCGAGGCGAGCCTGCGGGCACTGCGCGAGCGGACGGGGCTGGTGTTCCAGTCCTTCGAGCTCTTTCCCCACCTCACGGCGCTGGAGAACTGCACGCTCGCGCCCATGAAGGTGAAGGGGCTGCCGCGCGTGCAGGCGGAGGCCCAGGCGCGGGGGCTGCTCGAGCAGCTCGGGCTCGGGGACAAGGCGGACTTCCACCCGGCGCGGCTGTCCGGTGGGCAGCGTCAGCGCGTGGCCATCGCGCGCGCGCTGGCCATGGCCCCGCGCGTGCTGCTGTACGACGAGCCGACGTCCGCGTTGGATCCCTCGCTCAAGGGGGAGGTGCTCGCGGCGCTCAAGCGCGTGGATGCCACCGGGGTGACGCAGGTGGTGGTGACGCACGACCTGCAGGTGGCGCGCGGGGCGGAGCACGTGGCGGTGCTCGCGGGGGGGCAGGTCGTGGAGCGCGGCCACCCGGACGACGTGCTCCAGCGGCCGGGGCACGAGGCCACGCGTACGCTGCTCGCGGCGGGCTGAGCCCGACGTCCGCTCGGTGCAAACCGGGCACGGGCACCGCGCGTGCCGGAGGAACACTGTCCAGCGGTGGGCGGGAGCACGGTGAGTGCACAGGCGCGAAGCGTGGTGTGCGTGGTCTCCGACGAGGGACGTCACGGAGGGTTCACCCGGGGCCCTTGCGCGCCGGGCGGTATGCGGGCGCGGACCGACGTCTCTCCGCGGGGAAGGACGCTCGTCGACCACGTACCACGCCGCGGTGAACCTCTGCCGGATGTGTGTGCAGACCCCAACCAAGGTGGCGCGTAATCGGTTGTCTCGCGCGGAGCCTGTCGAGACGTGTCACTCTGCGAGGAAGGACGCTCCATCGACCGACGCATCACGGCGCGGTGCGGCGCTGCTGTACGTGGGCGCCCACCGAGGAATCGGGGCCGTGCTCGCCAGCTGCCTCGCGCGGAGTACAACGAGAAGTGTCTCAGGGCGAGTGGGTAGACCTGCACATCACGGCGCGGGGCGACTCTTTTGTGCGCGGGCGGCGACCGACGCCTCGGGGCCGTGCCCGCCAGCTGCCTCGTGCGGAGTACAACGAGAAGTGTCTCAGGGCGAGTGGGTGGACCTGCGCGTCACGGCGCGGTGCGGCGCTGCTGTCCGCGGGCGGCGACCGACGCCTCGGGGCCGTGCTCCGGGAGCCTCGTGCGGAGTGCGACGAGAAGTGTCTCAGGGCGAGTGGGTGGACCTGCGCATCACGGCGCGGTGCGGCGCTGCTGTCCGCGGGCGCGCACCGACGCCCCGAGGCCGTACTCGCCAGGTGCCTCGCGCGGAGTGCGACGAGAACTGTCCCAGTGCGAGTGGGGCGACCTGCGCATCACGGCACGGTGCGCCTCTGCTGTCCGCGGGCGCGCACCGACGCCTCGGACGACACACTCACCAGCCGCCTCGCGCGGAGTACGCCGAGAAGGGTCCGGGTACGAGCGGTGATTCCAGGCGACACGCGCGTCTTCGGGGAATCGGCCGACGCCGGGAGCGGGCCACGTGTTCTCCGGGTGTCGCGCGCGGAGCCGGGCGAGACGTGCCTCGGTGGAAGGGGCTGACGGTGACTCACCCTCTCAGCTCCACACCGCGGGGCGCCGTCGGGTGTACCGGGACCCGGCGAGAGGCCGCGCCGGTGAACGGACTGCACCGCCTGGGGCGCCCGTTCACGCCCGCGCTCACCTTGGGGTGACACCTCGTCGCCCTGTTGCGTGACAACCCGGACACCCCCGCGGTGAAGTGCCCGCCCATGATGACACGCGCCCTCTCGCTCGCGCTGTGCCTGCTCGCCACGGTGGCCTCTGCCGCGGACACCTGGACCACGCCCTTCGTGGGGGTGAAGCGGCTGCACCGCACCACCTCCACGCCGTGGAACATCAACGTCCTGGTGGTGGACCTCACCGCCCCGGGCGTGTCGCTGCTGAGCACCGAGAGCGCGCACCGGCGCAAGACCCCCTCGGCCTGGGGCGCACAGGTGGGCGCGCAGGCTGCGGTGAACGCGGACTTCTTCAGCTACACCACCTACGGCACCTCGGGGCTCGCCGCGGGCAACGGCGCGCAGTGGACGGACACGAACGACACCACGGGCTCGGGTACCTTCGCGTTCGGGCCGGGCCGCGTGGAGATCACCTCCCTGTCCGCCATCGTCCCCTTCGACGCCTCGTGGATGAAGGGCGTGGTCTCCGGCAAGCCGCAGGTGGTGACCAACGGCGTCTCCTACCAGGACCCTCCCAACAGCTCCTTCTGCACCACGCGCCACCCGCGGACGGCGGTGGGGCTCTCGCAGGACGGCAAGACGCTCTACGTCGCGGTCATCGACGGGCGGCAGACGGGCTTCAGCGTGGGGATGAAGTGCAGCGAGGTGGGGACCCTGATGAAGGGGCTCGGCGCGTACAACGCCCTCAACCTCGACGGCGGCGGCAGCTCCGCCATGTGGCTCGCGGGGACCGGCGTGGTGAATTCCCCCTCGGACGGCAACGTGCGCGTGGTGGCCAACCACCTCGGCATCAAGGCCACTGCCAGCGGCGCGCTCGGGACGCTCAAGGGCATCGTCACGGACGCGGCCTCGGGGGCGAAGCTGCAGAACGTCACCGTGACGTCCGGCACGGCCACCGACACCACGGACGCGCAGGGGCTGTACGTGCTGAACCTGCCGCCCGGCTCGCACACCGCCACGGCCACCTTCACCGGCTACGGCCCGGCGTCCGTCACGCGCACCCTCACGGCGGGGGCCACCACGTGGGGCAGCATGGCGCTCACGAAGTCTGCCGGGCCCACGGACCTGGACCAGGACGGCGTCCCGGATGCCCAGGACAACTGTCCCGCGGTGGTCAACGCGAACCAACTGAACACCGACGGCGACGGCGAGGGCAACGCGTGCGACGGCGACGACGACGGCGACGGCCACTTCGACGAAGACGACGACTGCCCGCTCGAGCCCAACCCCGCCCCGCAGCCGTGCCCCGGTGCCGTCACGCCGGACGCGGGCAGCGGTGAACTCCCCGCGGACGCCGGCACCGTCAGCGAGCCGGACGCCGGCAGCCCCGACTTCGGGTTCGAAGACGGCGGGACGCCCAGCCCTGTGGACGCGGGAAGCGGCGACGTGCCGGGCCCGGCGGTGCCGGCGCAGGGGTGCCACACCGCGCCCGCGGGGCTGCTGCTGCCGCTGGTGCTCGTGCTCCACGCGCTCCGCCGCCGCGCGGGTGAGCGGAGGCGGTCGTGAGCGGAAGCGTGTGGGAAGAGCTCGGCCGCAGGTTCGAAGAGGGTGGCCTGGTGATGTACCTGCTGCTGCCCCTGCTGTTGATGGGCGGGGTGGGCGCGGTCGCCAACGTGCTGGTGCTGCTCTTCGGTGCCCGGTGGAAGACCACGGTGCTGGCAGGTGCCGCCACCCTGGGGGTGGCCGGGCTGACGACCCTCACCACGGGCGCAGGCTACGCGCTGGCGCTCCAAGCGTTGGAACAGGCCGTCGTCGGCGTCAACCCGGTGGACCGGGCGGTCATCCTGCAGGCGGGCAAGGAAGAGGCGAGCAACATCCTCTACCTCGGCGTGCTGGCCGTCGCGTTGCCGCTGCTCGTGGGAGGCATCACCACGGCGGTGGGGCTCTCCCGCCGGGCGAAAGCGTAGAGGCCTGGGCGCCCGGCTACGCCCCGGAGCGACCGCGCTTGCGTGGAGTCGGGTGCGTGGGCGGGTAGGCGCGCAGGAACATCTCCACGTGCGCCTTCACGAACGCAGGGACATCCAGCGGGCGGCAGTCGCCGCCGCCGAGCGAGTCCTGGTGGAACAGCGCCAGCACCACCGGTGAGAGGAACTGCAGCGCCGCGGCGCGCGTGTCCAGGGGCGCGAGCTCCCCGCGCTCCACGTGCCGCTGCAGCAGCAGCTCCGCCGTCTGGAGCAGCGGCTCCAACTGCTGTTCCACGTAGCTGGGCCCGAGCTTCTGCTCGGAGAGTCCCGCCGCGAGCGCGAAGGCCTGCAACCTCCCCACCCCGAAGCGGCTCCACGCCACCTGGAAGCCCGCGAGGTACTGCAGCAGCGAACCCCTCACGTCACCGGGGAGGACGGTGGTGCCCTTCGCGAGGTAGGGCGCGAAGTCCAACCGCGCAGACTCCATCACCGCGTGCAGCACCCCCTCGCGGTCTCCGAAGTAGTGGCGCAGCGTCGTCACGGACGCCCCGGCCGCGGCCGCCATCTCGCGCAGGGAGGAGCGCACGCCGGCCCCTGCCATCACCCCGTCCCGGACCTTGCGCGCGAGTGCAAGCCGGGTCTCCGCGTAGTCGTGGTTCCGGGCGCCGGGGGTGCGAGCCATCCACGTCCTTTAAATGTCCCGGATGAGAGCCGCAATCTGAAGACGTGTCCCGGCCTGCTCGCTTTCCGTGACTCACCCGGGACAGGGAACAAACGGGGCGGTCAGGGGCGCTCGCGCACGGACGCCGCCACCCAGGCGAGGTACGGGGCGTGGCCGTCCGCCACGTCCAGCCGGAGCACCTCGGGCACCTGGTACGGGTGGAGCGCGACGAGCCGGGCGCGGAGGGGCTCGAAGAGCGCGGCGCGCGTCTTGAGCAGCATGCCGACTTCCCGTTCGTCCTGGACGGCACCCTCCCAGCGGTAGAGGGAGCGGAGCCCCGGGACGACACTGCCGCACGCCGCGAGGTGTTCCTCGACGAGCGTGCGGCAGATGCGTGCTGCGGTCTCTTCGTCCGGGGCGGTGCCCCACACCAGGATGGCGTCCGTCATGGCGCGCCACCGTG
>JBDLRJ010000296.1:0-20700 GCA_039800145.1 Pseudomonadota bacterium
AGGCGTTCGGGTACAGCTCGCTGGTGGAGGCGCTGCAGGCGGTGCGCGGCATCTTCCTCACCAACGACCGGCAGTACGAGTTCCTCGGCATCCGCGGCTTCAGCCCGCCGGGAGACCTGAACACGCGCGTGCTCATCCTCTGGGACGGCCACGCCATGAACGACGTGTGGGCGGGACAGGGCTACGCGGGGCGCGACTTGTCCATCGACCTCGAGGAGGTGGAGCGAATCGAGGTGGTGCGGGGACCGGGCTCGGCGCTCTACGGCACGGGGGCCTTCTTCGCCGTCATCAACGTGGTGCCGCGGGACCGCGTGGAGAATGGGCGCACCGTGGAGGCGACGGGGGCCGCCGGGGCGAACGGGATGTTCCGGGCGCGGGCCTCGGGCAGCGTGGGCAGCCGGCCGGACCTGGGGCTGACGCTGTCCGCGGGGGTGCTGGACGCGTACGGCGCGGAGAGGACGGACGTGCGGGAGCTGGGGGTGGTGCGGGGTCTGGACGGCGAGCGCGTCTACACGGGCTCGGTGCGCGCGCGCGCCGGCGGCTTTACCTTCCAGGGCTACCTCAACGCGCGCACCAAGCAGGTGCCCACGGCCCCGTACGGTGCGGCGGTGGGCGTCCCGGGCACGGCCACGCAGGACGCGCGCGGTTTCGCCGAGCTGCGGTACGACCACGACTTCTCCCCCGGCGCCTCGCTGTCCGCGCGCGCCTACTACGACCAGTCCCACTACGCGGGGACGTGGATGACGCAGCGGGAGGACGGGCCGGGGGCAGACCCGGACCTGGGCGAGGCGCAGTGGACGGGCGCGGAGGTGCGGGGGCGCTTCACGCTCTTCCGCGGCAACACGCTCACGGCGGGTGCGGAGGCCCAGTCGCAGTTCCGCATCCGGCACACCGTCTCCACGCCGGAGAACGACGCCCCGGTGCCCGAGACGCGGGGCCGCACGCTGCTCTCCGCCTACCTGCTGGACGAGTGGCAGGTGGTGCCGGGCAGGCTGTCATTCACGGCGGGGCTGCGCGTGGACCGGTACCTGGACCTCTCCGTGACGCCGCTCACGCCGCGCCTGGCGCTGATTGCGCGGCCCTACGAAGGCGGGCTCACCAAGCTCGTGGGCGGCTCGGCCTTCCGCGCGCCCAACATCTACGAGCTGTACTACTCGGAGGGCAACTCGCAGCGGGCCCCCGCGTCCGGCCTGGACCCGGAGACCATCCAGACGCTGGAGCTCGAGCACTCCCACGACCTGTCGGACGAACTGCGGCTGACCGTGGGCGGCTACTTCAACAGCATCCAGAAGCTGGTGGTGGCGACGGAGGAGGCCGGTCCCCCGACGTGCGGCATCCCGGCCGGGAGCTCCGCGTGCGTGGTGAACTCGAACCTGCCGGGGACGGTGCGCGCGTGGGGCGCCGAGGCGGAGCTGCGGTGGCAGCCGGGGCGGCACACGCTGGTGGACCTGACCTACTCGTACGTGAACTCGTCCGTGCCCAACCATCCCACGCACGTGGCGAGCGGGAAGGTGCTGGTGCCGCTGGTGGGCAGCACGGTGCGGCTCTCCAGCCAGGCGGTGTTCCAGTCCGCGCGGCGCACCGCGCGCGTGCCCGAAGGGGCGGGAGAGGCGCTGCTCGTCAACGTGGGGATTTCCGGCCAGCGCGAGCACCTGCGCTACTTCGCCGGCGTCACCAACCTGCTGGACGTGCAGTACGCGCTGCCCGTCAACGACGAGTACCGGCAAGCGACCGTCCCGCAGTTCGGCCGGGGCTTCCTCGTGCAGCTCTCCGGGAGTTATTGAGCCCCCATGCTCGCGGCACGTCCGAAGGTGGAGCCCGTCCTGCGCGAGGGCGCAGACTCGGTGGTGGTGAAGGAGGTGTACCTCTCGCTGCAGGGCGAGTCGTCCCACCAGGGGCTGCTGTGCGCCTTCGTGCGGCTGACCGGCTGCCACCTGCGCTGCACCTATTGCGACAGCGTCTTCGCCTTCAAGGGCGGCACGCGGCGCAAGGTGGCGGACGTGGTGTCAGAGGTCGTGGCGCTGCGGACCCCGCGCGTGGAGGTGACCGGGGGCGAGCCGCTGCTGCAGCCGGGCGTCTACCCGCTCATGCAGGGGCTGCTGGACGCGGGGCTCACGGTGCTGCTCGAGACGTCGGGGGCCATCGACGTGCGGCTGGTGCCGGCGGCGGTCCATAAAATCGTGGACATGAAGGCGCCGTCGTCCGGTGAAGCGGACCGCAACGACGTGCGCTGCTTCGAGCGCATGACGGCACGGGACGAACTCAAGTTCGTGCTCGGGTCGCGCGCGGACTACGACTGGGCGAAGGGGCTCATGGCCGAACACCGCCTGGCCGAGCGGCCGTTCGGGCTGCTGTTCTCCACGGTGTTCGGGAAGCTGCACCCGCGGGAGCTCGCGGAGTGGATCGTCGAGGACCGGCTGCCGGTCCGCTTCCAGCTGCAGCAGCACAAGTACGTGTGGGAGCCGGACGCGCGGGGCGTCTGAGCACGAGGACGAAGGGCCCGTGAGGGGGAGCGATGGACTTCGGCAAGGACGGACGGTGGACCCTGCTCGAGGAGACGCGGCCCGGGCGGATGCACCTCCGCTGCTCGGCGACCGGCACCGGGGGCTGGCTCTACCTCGCGGTGATGGGGCCGGCGACCCTGCTCATCGGCATCAACGAGGTGACGAACCGCGCTCGCCCCCTCAGCACGGACCAAAAGGTGTTCGGATCGCTGATCGCCGTGGCCGTCGGCATCTTCTTCCTCAGCCTGCTCATCAACCGGGTCCACATCTCGGTCGACTGCTACGAGCTCGTGATGAAGAGCGGCCCGGTCCCCTGGTGGTCCGAGGCCAGGTTCGACCTGTACGGGGTGACGCGCGTCGAGGTCATCCCGGCCGCCCCCATCACGTTCGGCTCGAAACGCCAGCGCCACCGGCGTCCCGCGATGCTCGTGCTCCACAACGGTTCCGGGGAGGTGTCCCGGTTCGCCGTCGGCCCGTTCTCCGATTCCGACATCGAGCGGGCCGCTGCCCATCTGCGGACGGCCCTTCCCTTCGCCCCGGACGGGACGCGCAGGGAGCTTGCCGCGTGACGTGTCACGCGCCAGCGGAATCAGGCGTCAACGGGCTCTGAAGACGAAGCTGAAGCCGGGTGCTCCTTGCGCGCTTCGCGCCTGCGTACCACCGCGGCGAACAGCCACATCCCCAGCAGCATGGAGGCGACGAACGTGAGCGCGTCCACCGTGCCCGCAGCGAGGGAGGTGAAGGCCGGGCCCGGGCAGTAGCCGGACAGCCCCCAGCCCACGCCGAAGAGTGCCGAGCCCGCGAGCAGCCGCGCGTCCACCGGGGCAGCCCCCGGCACCGAGAAGGCAGGCTCGAGCAGCGGGGCCCGGCGGCGCAGGACGAGCCAGCGCGAGCCTGCGTGCACCAGGATGGCCCCGCCCATGACGAAGGCGAGCGCCGGCTTCCAGTGGCCGCTGAAGTCCAGGAAGCCCTGCACGTTGGCCGGGTCCGTCATGCCTGCGAGCCCCAGGCCGAGGGAGAAGACGACGCCGGCGAGTCCGGCTGCGAGCGCGCGCATCACCGGGCACCTCCCAGCACCCGCGCGGCGAGCACGGTGCCCGCGCCGGTGGCCATGAAGGTGAGCGTGGCGGCGAGCGAGCGGACCGAGCCGCGCGACAGGCCACACACCCCGTGGCCCGAGGTGCAGCCGTTGGCGAGCCGCGTGCCGTAGCCCACGAGCAGGCCCGCCACGACGAGCAGCGCGGGAGACCGCGCCGGCAGCGCGCCGAAGACGGCCTTCTCGGGCCAGGCGAACCGGAGCAGCAGCCCGCCGAGCAGCAGCCCACCGACGAAGGCGAGGCGCCACGGGCGCCCCTCGGCGCCGCCCACGAGTCCACCGGCGATGCCGCTCACGCCGGCCACGCGGCCGTTGAAGTAGAGGAGAAACGTCGCGGCGAGGCCGATGACGGCCCCGCCGGCGAGTGCAAGGAGGAAAGGATGCATGAGGCCTGTCAGTCTAGCAGCGGCTCAGTGCGTCCGCTCCTCGGGCGAAAGCGGACCGCTGGTGCCCGGCCCCTCGATGATGCGGTGGGTTCGGTCGGCCTCCGTCTCCCGGCGGAGGCGACGCGAGTAATCCTTCGCCAACTCGATGTTGCCCACGCCGAACGCAATGGCAGCAGCCACGGCGGCAGCGCCCACCAACCCCACGAAGGCGGTGGTGACGATGTTGCTCGCCACGCCCAGCTGGTCCAGGGCCATGAAGACGGAGAGCGCAATCACGGCCGTTCGCACCCCGTTGGCCACCCAGCGGTTGGTGACGTCCGCCACCATGTCCGCGAGGAAGCGGGCCACGGCGACTGCCACGCCCACGATGATGGCCGCCACCAGCACGCGCGGGATGTAGGCGATGACGCTGTTGAGCCCCGCGGCGAGCGAGTTCAGCCGCAGCGCCTGCGCCGTGAGGGACAGCGTCACCAGCATGCCGAAGCCGAAGACGCCGGTGCCCAGCGTCCGGGACGCGGGGGTCCGCTCGGTGCTGGCACGGGGGTGGAGACGCCGCGCGATGAAGCCGTCAAAGCTGGTGCGGCCGAGCCCCTTGCGTACCAGCGCTGCCACGCCGCGGGAGACCAGGTAGCCCACCGCGAAGATGAGGAGGGCCGAGAGCAGGTTCGGGAGGTAGTCCGTCACCTGGCCCAAGGCCGAGAAGAAATAATTGCGAAGCTGCTCCATGTACGTGCCCCCGGGTTGAGATGTCCGTCCGGGGTCGAACGTGGGCAGCGTGCCGCGGGGCGGCAAGGCACCGGGGTCAGCCGAAGTGCCAGGCGGACAGGGGAACGCCCGCCAATGTCCCCGACCAGCCGGCCACTCCGCGCTCGTCCCCCGCGGCCCCTGCCACCACCATCAGCGGCAGCAGGTGGTCCTCGTACGGGTGGGCGAAGCGCGCGTACGGCGCCCGGGTCCACTCCTTCAGGCGTGCGTCCCGCACGGCCGGCGCGGCGGTGAGCGCCTCGGCGAGCCAGCCCTCGAACGCCGCGCCCTGCGCGCGCGAGCGGGGCCCGAAGGCGCGCAGGTTGTGGAACGTCATCCCGCTGCCGAGGATGAAGACGCCCTCGTCGCGCAGCGGCTGGAGCGCGCGCCCAAGCGCCAGGTGCTCGGATGGATCCAATCCCTTTCGCAGCGAGAGCTGCACCGTGGGGAGCGCGGCCTCGGGCCAGGTGAGCTTGAGCGGGACGAACGTGCCGTGATCAAACCCACGCGTCGCGTCCTCCGCGCTCGCGAAGCCAGCCTTCCCGAGCAACGCGCGCACGCGGGCGGCGAGCTCCGGACTGCCCGGCGCGGGCCAGGTGAGCGCGTAGGACTCGGGCGGGAAGCCGGAGTAGTCGAAGAAGAGCGGCGGGGCCTTGCCGGTCATCACCGTGGGGACGGCCGTCTCCCAGTGGGCGGAGACGACGAGCAGCGCCTTCGGCGCCTCGCGCGGGAGGTAGCGCACGCCCTTCAGGTAGGCCGCAAGACCGTCCAATTCCGACTTCTCCCCGAACCCCACGTCCACGAAGGGCCAGGGTCCGCCCCCGTGGGGGAGGAACACGGCGGGCATGCGCTGGGTGACGGCGCGCGGGGCGGCGGTCCCGGTGCCCGTGCAGGCGGAGGCTGTGAGGGCGGCGGCGCCCGCGAGGAGCTCGCGGCGGGTGAACGGGTTCTCTCCCATGGTGCGTCCAAGGGTAACCGGGAGCCGACACCTGCGACACGGTACGCGCCGGCAACACGGTGTTGCGGCCGAGCGAATGTACCCGTGTGGAGCTGCGAGCCCGAGATGCAAGGCCCCCGGCGGCGGTCGAGGGGGGCGTGGGGCAAAGGCAAGAGCCCCGGGCCGCAGGAACGTGAGGCAGACCGGGGCGACAGGCGACGTGCGGGGGCCACGTGCTCTTCCAGGGACAGGGCTCACTTCCACTGCGCGGAATTTGCGACCCATCGACGGGCAGCAGGTTCCGCACGGTGGCTCAGCGCGGGGAGACCCCTGCGGTCGCGGGGCGTGCCCGCAGCGCGCGCCAGGCGCCCGCCACGCCGAGCCCACCGAAGGCAGCGGCCCAGGGCCACGGACCGAGGGGCAGCACCGGCGCCAACTCCCGCAGCCCCATGGCCACCGACAGCACGACCAGGAGCCCCGCGAAGGCCTGCTTCAGCGCGGCCGCGGACCACCCGCGCCCCAGCCGCGCGCCGAGCAGCGAGCCCGTGGACGCGGCGGCCGCCATGCCCGCCGCGAGCCCCGGCTGCACCTCGGCCCCCGCGGCCAGCGCTCCCACCAACCCGGACGCGCTGTTGAGCGCAATGACGAGCAGGGACGTCCCCACCGCCTCGCCCATGGAGAAGCCGCCGAGCAGCGACAGCGCGGGCACCACCATGAAGCCGCCGCCCGTCCCGAGCAGCCCCGTGAGCACCCCCACGCCGAGGCCGCTCGCGAGCGCAAGCCCGGTGCTGCGCGGGCCCGACACACCCGTGCCAGCCCCCTCGCCTGCAGCCCGTGGGCGCAGCATCGCCGCGGCCATGGCGAGCATCACCCCCGAGAGCAGCAGCATCAGGGCCGAGCCGGGCACGAGGCGAGCCACCTGCCCGCCCGCGAGCGCCCCGACCAGCCCCGCGCCGCCGAACAGCAGCCCCGCCCGGAAACGCACCCGCCCCGCGCGCGCGTGGGGCACGAGCGCCACGACCGCCGTCACGCCCACCACCACGAGCGACGTCGCCATGGCAGGCCGCGGCTCGAGCCCCACCACGTAGACGAGGATGGGCACCGTCAGCACGGAGCCGCCGCCGCCCAGCAGGCCCAGCACCACGCCGGCCCCGAGCGCCAGCGCGGCCCCGAGCAGCGCCGCGTTCACGCGCCTCGGCCTTCCACGGGCAGTCCCAGCTGCTCCACCGCGAGCATCCCGCCTGCGAGGTTGATGGGGCGGCTGAAGCCCTGCGCGCGGAGGAAGGCCGCGGCCTGGCCGGAGCGCCCGCCCGAGCGGCAGATGAGCAGCACCGGGGCCTCGCGGTCCCACGACTGGCACTGCAGCGGCAGCGTGGCGAGCGGCACCAACTCCGCCCCGGGGAGGTGGCCGAGCGGGCCCGTGTACTCGTGCGGCTCCCGCACGTCGACGCGGCGGATGCCGTCTGCGGAAGCGAGCTCGGAGGGGTGCAGCTGTTCAATGGGGGTCATGTCAGTCATCCCTGGGGAACGGCGGGCAGCTGCCCGCAGGCGCGGTTGGCGGGAACTGCCTGGTCGAGGAGCCGCGGCGGCGGGAGGCCGAGGCTGCCCATCAGCTGGATGAACTCCTCCCGCGTGCGCCCGGCGAGCCGCGCGTTGTGGCGCTTCTCCTCGCCCACGGTGGTGGCGGTGCGCCCCTTGTAGTCGTGCCCGGGGTACACGCGCGTGGCGTCCGGCAGCGTGAAGAGGTGGGCGTGAACGCTGTCGTACAGCGCGCCCGCGTCTCCGTTCTGGAAGTCCGTGCGCCCGCAGCTGCGCACCATGAGCGAGTCCCCGGTGAAGACGCAGTCCTCCGCGAGGAAGCTGACCGAGTCGTCGGTGTGGCCGGGCGTGGCGAGCACGCGCACCGCGAGCGCGCCCACGTGAAGCACCTCCCCGTGGCGGACGCGGATGTCCGCGCAGTCCGCCCCGAGCGTCCCCGCCACCGTCCTGCAGCCGGTGCGCGCGCGCAGCGCGGAGGCCGCCGTGACGTGGTCCGCGTGGACGTGCGTGTCCAGCACGTGCGTGAGCGTGAGCCCGAGCTCGCGCACGAGCTGGAGGTCCCGCTCCACCTGCCCGAGCACCGGGTCCACCAGCGCCGCGTGGCCCGAGCCCGGGTCCGCGAGCAGGTACGTGTAGGTGGAGGACTCCGCGTCGAAGAGCTGTCGGAAGAGCATGGGTGCGCTCAGGCGAGGGGCACGAGCCAGTGGGAGAGCGCCATGGCGCAGAGGCCGTGGCCGCCGAGCCAGGCCGCGAGCACGGCCCCCTTCTTCGCGTGCTCGAACTGGCTGAAGGCGTACCAGGGGGCGTAGCCGGGCAGGAGCAGGACGAGCGCGAGCGTCCCCACGCTGCGCGAGAGGGCGTGGCGGAGCAGCAGCAGCCAACCGCCGAAGGCGGCGAGGGCGGAGAGCAGGGCGAGCGCGGTCATCAAGGCGGGCACGGACCCTACCCCGAAGGCCGCAGGACGTGGGAGAACAGCGGTCCATGGAGACGCTGAGACGGGTGGCGGTGGTGCTGCTGGCCGGGGGATTCCTCGGGGGCGTGGCGGGGACGCTCGCGGGGAGGCGTGCCCTCTCCGGCCTCATGGGCGTGGGGACGACCACGTTCGATCCCGCCTACGCGCGGGTGGCGGAGGCGCTGCGGCTGTACGAGCTCACGCTCCTCGGCTCTTCTGCCGCCGGGGCGCTGCTGGCGGGGGTGGCGTACGGCTGGCTGTGGTGGCGGCGGCGCGCGGCAGCCGCGGGGCGCGGCGGGGCAGCAGCAGGAGCTTCTCCGCCCGCTCCAGGCGCTTGAGGGCAGCCTCGCGGCGCAGCGCGGCGCCCCGGTCCGCTGCGGGCTCGAACCAGGCGAGCCGCACGGGCAGGCGCGCGCGCGTGTAGGCCGCGCCCCGTCCCGCGTTGTGGGTGGCGAGCCTGCGGGCGAGATCGTTGGTGCAGCCGGTGTAGAGGCTGCCGTCCCGGCAGCGCAGCATGTAGACGTACCAGGGGCCCATGGCGCTGACCGGCTGTCTACCCCGGGACGGGAGCGCGTTGTTGCCCCGCGCGGCCCCGTGCTAGGTGCGGAGCCGCCATGAACCGACTGCTCGCCGCTTCCGCCCTCTCCGCTTCCCTGCTGTCCGCCTGCTCCCAGCAGCAGCCCACCCAGGACTTCCGCCACAACCGCGCCGGCGGCGGGACGCCCGTGGCCACCTGGGGGAAGGACTCGGTGACGGCGGAGGAGCTGCAGCAGCGCTTCTCCGAGATGAGCCCGTTTGCCCGCGCGCGCTACCAGACGCCCGAGCAGCGCAAGGAGTACGTGGAGGGGCTGGCCCGCTTCGAGCTGCTCGCGGCGGAGGCGCTCAAGCGCGGCCTGCAGGACGACCCGGAGGTGGTGGAGACCGCGAAGAAGGTGATGGTGCAGCGGCTCATCCAGAAGGAGTTCGAGGAGAAGGCCGGGAAGAAGCTGGAGGACGCGGAGCTCCAGGCGTTCTACGAGAAGCACAAGTCGGACTACGTGAAGCCGGAAATGCTGCGGCTGAGCGACATCTTCCTGCCCGCGGCGAAGGACGCCCCGGAGCGCGCGGCGCAGCTGGAGAAGGCGAAGGAGCTGCGCGGGACGGCGGCGGCGGCGCCCACCCTGGACTTCCAGTCCTTCGCGAAGCTGGCGCGCGAGCACAACCAGGACGGGCGCACCAAGCCGCTGGACGGCGACATGCGCTTCCTGTCCGTGGAGGAGCTCACGCAGCAGTACGGCACCGGGGTGGCCACGGCGGCGCAGCAGCTGAAGGCGCCCGGGGAGGTGTCCGAGGTGGTGGAGACGGACAAGGGCTTCTACGTCCTCAAGCTGCAGGCGCGGCAGGCGCCGTTGGACCTCTCGCTCGACCAGGTGAAGACCACGCTGCAGAGCCGCATCCTCTACGAGCGCAAGACGGCGGCCTTCTCGGCGTTCCTCGACAAGCTGAAGACGGAGCAGCAGCTGAAGGTGGACGACGCGGCGCTGTCGAAGATCCAGGTGGACCTGAAGGCGCCGGCGCAGGAGCCGAAGGGCCCGACGCCCGGCTTCATCCCCGCGCCCAACGCGGCCATGGTCCACTGAGGTGCGCGCCGCCCGGGCACAGGCGCCGGTGCTCTGCGGACTGCTGCTGCTCCTGGCAGCCTGCAGCGAGGAGAGCGCGCGGATGGACCCGGACGTGGTGGCCACCGTCAACGGCGAGCCGCTCTCCCGCGCGGACTTCGAGCGGGAGCTCCGGCGCGCGCTCGGCGGCTTCGAGACGCAGCCCTCGCCCGAGCAGCTGGAGCAGCTGCGCAACTCGCTCGTGGAGAGCATGACGGAGTCCATGGTGCTCGAGCAGGCCATCCGGAAGAACGCCGTAACCGTCACGCAGGAAGAGGTGGACAAGCGGCTGATGCAGGCGCGCGCGGACTACGGCGCGGACGGGCTCGAGCAGGCGCTGGAGGAGTCCGAGCAGGCGCTCGCCGAGTTCAAGCGCAACACGCGGGGGCTGCTGCTGCTCGAGCGGCTGTTCCAGGAGCAGGTGTACGCGCGCGTGGCGGTGACGGACGAGGAGCTGCTGCGCTACCACGGGGAGAACGCGAAGGCGTTCGAGCAGGGCGAGCAGGTGCACGCGCTGCAGCTCGTGGTGAAGACGCAGGAGGAGGCGCGCAAGCTCCTGCAGAAGCTGCGGGACGGGAAGCGCTTCGGGGAGCTGGCCATGAAGTACTCGCTCTCCCCGGACGCCACGGTGGGCGGGGACCTGGGCTGGTTCGAGCGGGGCGTCATGCCGCCGAAGTTCGACGAGGTGTGCTTCTCGCTGGGCAAGGGGGAGACGTCCGGCGTGGTGGAGAGCGAGTACGGGTACCACCTGTTCAAGGTGGTGGAACGCAGGCCCGCGCGCGTGCGCAGCTTCAAGGAGGTGCGCGCGGCGGTGGAGGCGCGCGTGCTGAAGGAGAAGCGCTCCGCGGCGCAGGCGGCCTACGTGGCGGAGCTGAAGAAGCAGGCAACCATCCGCATCAACCGGGAGGCGCTCGCCGCCGCCGGGGGAGGTCGCACGTGAGGAAGGCCCTTGTGCTGGCGGTGCTGGGCTGGCCGCTCCTGTCCGCGGCGGAGCTGGTGGACCGCGTGGCGGCGGTGGTGAACAACCAGGTCATCGCCTGGTCCGAGGTGGAGCAGCGCGCGGCGCCCGAGCTGGCGCGGATTGCCAACGAGCGGGACCCTTCCCGCCGGGGCAAGTTGCGCGACCAGGTGATGCGCGCCGCGGTGGACCAGCTGGTGGGCGAGAAGCTGCTCGAGCTGGAGGTGCGCGAGTTCAACATCGACGTCTCGGACTCGGAGCTGGAGCTCGCGCTCGAGGACGTGCGCCGGCAAAACAACGTGGAGAAGGAGCAGTTCGGCCAGCTGCTCGCGCAGGAGGGCTACACGGTGGAGAGCTACAAGGCCTTCATGCGCAAGCACCTCGCGCGGCTGAAGCTCATCAACCTGAAGGTGCGCGCCCGCGTGAAGGTGTCCGACGAAGATCTCCGCGCCGAGTACGCGAAGTTCTCCCGCACGGAGGGAGAGGACCCCGAGGTGCACGCGCGGCACATCCTCGTGAAGCTGGACCCCGGGGCCCCCGAGGACAAGGTGAAGGCGGCGCTCTCGAAGGCGCAGGGGCTGGCGGCGGAGGCGCGCGCGCCGGGGGCGGACTTCGTGGAGCTGGCGAAGGCGAAGAGCGAGGGCCCCTCGGCCCCGGACGGGGGCGACCTGGGCTTCTTCAAGCGCGGCGTGATGGTGCCCGAGTTCGACAAGGTGGCCTTCAAGCTCGAGCCCGGCCAGGTGAGCGACCCGGTGCGCACCCGCTTCGGCTTCCACGTCATCAAGGTGGAGGAGCGCCGCGCGGCGGAGGTCGCCCCGTTCGAGGACGTGAAGGACCAGCTCCGCGAGCGGCTGCTGCGCGCGCAGATGGACAAGTTCACCGCGCAGTACGTGGCGGAGCTCCGGCAGAAGGCCTCCGTGGAGGTGAAGCCCTGAAGCCCCTGGTGGGCATCTCGCTCGGGGACCCGAGCGGGATTGGTCCCGAGGTGACCGCCGCCGCGCTCTCGCGCCCCGCGGTAAAGCGCGCTCTCGTCCCGGTCGTCTTCGGCGACGGCCCGCTGTTGGACGGTCTTGCAGGCCTGGAGGGGTACCGGCGCGTCCCGCTCGCCGGGTTCACGGCCCGTCCCGAGGGGCCCACCGTGGTGGAAGTGACGCGGCTACCGGAGAAGGACTGGCAGCCCGGCAAGCCCACGCGCGCGGGCGGCAGGGCGCAGCACGCCTACGTCCAGGCGCTCGTCTCCGCCGGCAGGGCGGGGCTCGTGGACGCGCTGTGCACGGCCCCCGTCAACAAGGGCGGCATCACCCGCGCCGGCATCCCCTTCATGGGCCACACGGAGCTGCTCGCAGAGGCCTTCGGCGTGGACGTGCTGATGCTGATGGACGGCCCCCGGGTGCGCGTGGCGCTCGCCACCAACCACGTGCCGCTCGCGGAGGTGCCTTCGCGCCTCAGCACGCGCGGCGTGGCAGCGCAGCTGCGGCTGCTGCACCGGAGCCTCGGGGCGCTGCTCGGGAGGAAGCCCCGGCTCGCGCTGTGCGGGCTCAACCCGCACGCCGGTGAAGGCGGCGCGCTGGGGCGGGAAGAGGTGGAGGTGCTCGGCCCCGCGGTGACGGCCGCGCGCCGCTCCGGCGTGGACGTCCACGGACCGCTCGCGGCGGACGGCCTCTTCGCCCGCGTGGAGCGCTTCCCGTACGACGGGGTGCTGGCGCTGTACCACGACCAGGGGCTGGTGGCGGCCAAGGCGCTGGACTTCGAGCGGACGGTGAACGTCACGCTGGGGCTGCCGCTGCCGCGCACCTCCCCGGACCACGGCACGGCGTACGATCTCGCCGGCACGGGGCGCGCGGACGCACGGCCCATGGTGGAGGCGCTGCTGAAGGCCGCCGCGTGGGCGCGGGCAGCTCCCAGTTGCGAAGGGGCCGGGCCGGGCGCATAACTTTCCCGCCGTTCCCCTCCCAAGGAGACAGAGCCATGAAGCCGTTCCTCGTCGCCGCCGCCCTCGCCCTTTCCACCCTCCCCGCCGCCGCGCTCGCCTGTGACTGTGAGGGTGGAGAGAAAGTCTCGCGCTCGCCCTGGCAGCCGGTGGGCGTGGACGCGCTCGCCACGCGCATCGAGAAGAAGGCCGTGACCGTGTACGACGCCAACCGCGAGGAGTTCCGCAGCAAGAACGGCATCCTGCCCGGCGCGAAGCTGCTCTCCTCCTCCTCCAGCTACGACGTGGAGAAGGAGCTCCCGGCGCAGAAGGACGCGGCGCTCGTCTTCTACTGCGCCAGCGAGAAGTGCACCGCGTCCCACAAGGCCGCCGAGCGCGCCGCCGCGGCGGGCTTCAAGGACGTCTCCGTGCTGACCGTGGGCTTCAAGGGCTGGAAGGACGCGGGCAAGCCCACCGAGTCCATTCCCCGCAGCTAGCGACCTGTCGGGGTAAGCTTCCCCCTCCCATGTTGGTCCGCTTTCCCGACAACCCGCTGCGCGTCGCCGTCAACATTGTCCGCCTGAACGCGGGCGTGGTGTGTGCGCTGTTGGCGGTGCAGGCACTCGCGCTGCTGGTGGACCGCTTCGTGCTCACTGGCCGGGTGAGCCTCGACTACCGGCCCGTGGGAGTCCTGGGCGCGGGCGTGGCCATCATCATCGGGTTCCGCAACAACTCCGCGTATGACAGGTGGTGGGAAGCCCGGAAAATCTGGGGCGGCCTGGTGAACGCGAGCCGCAGCTTCTCGACGAAGGTGTTGACGCTGGTTCGGGCCGACGACGCCGCCGAGGTGTCGGCGCTGCACAGGCGAGTGTTGTTGCGGCAACTCGGCTGGCTCCACGCGCTGCGGCTGCAGCTGCGCGAGCAGTCCGACTGGAACGAGCTTGCCCCCTGGCTTGGGCAGGCCGACATGGAGCGTCTGCCGGCGGCCACCAACAAGGCGTCCCAGCTGTCGCTGGCCCAGGCGAGAGACCTGGCGCTGGCCCGCGAGCGCGGCTGGGTGGACGCCCATGGGCACGTGGAGCTCTTGCGCTCACTCGAGGACCTCACGGCACTGCAAGGCCAGGCCGAGCGCATCAAGTCCACCGTCTTCCCGCTGTACTACGGCTTGTACACGCGCCTTTTCGTGTGGCTCTTCGTTCTGCTGCTGCCGGCGACGGTGGTGCGCGAGATGGGACTGGCCGCCATGCCCGTTTGCGCAGCGGTGAGCTTCGTCTTCGTGATGCTCGAGCGCACCGCCCGCGTCACCGAGAACCCCTTCGCCAACCAGGCGTCTGACACGCCCATGAGCGCGCTGTGCCGCATCGTCGAGATAGACGTCCGCCAATACCTCGGCGACGCGGAGGTGCCGCCGAAGCTGCCGCCGTCTCGCAACGAGGTGCTGGGCACCGAGTTCCTCATGTGACGGCGGCGCGGCCGGCACTCCAACGGACGCCTCACGAAATCCCGCGCCGCTGCAGGTCCAGCCGCACCGGGCCCGCAGGGTGCAGCACCTCCCCGGCCTCGGGCGGCGGCATGCCATCCGGGGCCGTGGCGCGTGCGGTGGCCACGAAGGCACGCAGGGACTCGGCCACCACGCGCTCCACCACCTGGCCCAGCGCGCCGCCGTCCCTCGTCCCGAAGGGGAAGAAGGCGTAACCGGCCTGGAGCCCCGCGCGGCGCGGGAGGAAGCGGTCCGGCTCCGCGTGGAGCTGCTCGAGCCGCTGGGTGACGAAGGGGGAGGTCCACGCCTCGTCGCCCGCCGCGAGCCTCACGCCGCCCACCTCCACCGGGCGCGTGGCGGAAAAGCGCTGCAGCCACGCGGGCGGATACAGGCGGAGCAGCTCGCGCACGAAGGCAGCGGGCTCGAGCGGCTGCACGGACGAAGGGTCCACCGCCACCTGCAGGACGGCCCACTGGAGCAGCGCCGCCGCGGAGGGGAGGGCCACGCGGGCCAGGGACACCACGCGGGAGAGGGCCTCGCCGTCGTCCGGCTCGAGCTCCAGCGCCGCAGAGAGCACGTCCGCCCCCTCGCCGCTCTCCCGGCGGCGGGGGAGGAAGCGCCCCACGAGGAAGGCGAGCTTGCCGCACGAGGCCTCGCCCGGCTCCTCGGCGAGCCCGTCCAGGGCCGCGGGCAGCGGAGAGCCGAAGGTGTCGTGGTCCGCGCCGAACAGGGCACTGCCCAGTCCCCGGCAGGCGACCTTCGCGAGCCCCTCGCCGGAGCTCACCGGGCGCAGGGCCACGGAGGCCGCGCGTCCCGCCGCCTGGGACAGCCGCGCGAGCGAGGGCTCGAGCACCGGGAGGAGATCCACCTGCGGACCCCACGCGGGCGTCAGCGGGAGGAGCGCGTCGTGGGCAAGCCCGTGCACCTGCGCCACCGCCTGCGGCTGGGAAAAGAGCACGGCGCCGCCCGCGAGCCGCACGGGCCCTGCGCTCGCGCGGGCGAGGTGCAGCAGCGCGTCGGGAGAGGGCAGAGACGGGGAAGGCACGGACGTCCACGGAAGGTGGCACCGCGCGTGCCCGGGGAAAGCCCCCGAGCCGGTGACACTGAGCGGTCCAAGACAGGTGAGCGCTCCGGGACGTCAGGATTTTTTCATTTCCCCAAGCCGCTCTTCCGCCAGGGGAAGGTGGGCCAGCGCGTCCAGCCGAGGCCGAGGTCCGCCACCCCCACCACGAGGATGGCCAGCGAGATGACCTGGCTGGGGGAGAGCGGGAAGGACTCCCAGCCGCGCTCGTCCGCGCGGACCAGTTCCACCACGAGCCGCAGGACGGCGTAGCCCCCGAGCATCCCCCACCCCGCGTGGCCCGCCCGCACCGGCCGCAGGCGCAGCAGCAGCCCGCCCACCACCGCCAGCGCGAGCAGCCCCACGCACTCGTAGAGGGCCGCCGGGTGGAGCGGAATGCCGCGCAGCGAGGGGGCCGGGGCGAACCCGGGCGTGTCGTGCGGGTAGATGACGCTGGGCCAGCCGCCCGGGGACGGCGTTCCGTGGCAGCACCCCTCGAGGTGGCACCCGTAGCGGGTGATGCCGAACAGCAGGCAGAGCGCCACCATCCCCTCGTCGAAGAGCGGACGCATGGGGAGCCGGTGCCGGAGCCAGGCCTCCCAGCACACCCCGCCGGCCAGCAGCGCGCCGAGCAGCCCCCCGTAGAGCACCTTCCCGCTCAGCCGTCCCACGGTGGCCCACGCGAAGAGGCCGGTGCCCACCGCCCCGAACGCGAGGCAGACGGCGCACAGCAGCACCGCCTCGGCCACCGGGATGCGCAGGCGGCGGAAGGACAGCGCCATCCACGCGAGCGCCAGGACGTAACCGGCCACCACGTGCAGCGTCCACGGGGTGGCGAAGAGCAGCCAGCCCGGCGCCACCTCGACCACGCGGGAGCCGTTCATGGACCGGCACTGTCCCGCATGCGCCGGAAGGTTGCAAAAGTGAACGTCCCTCTGAAATGGTCCGGGGCGCATGTCGTCGTCACCTCCGCGCCGCATCCTCGTGTCGGGAGGGACGGGCCTTCTCGGCTCCGAGTTCCTGCGCCGGGCCCTGCAGAGGGATGCACGCTGCACGGTGCTCCTGCCGGTCCGCCCGCCGAAGGACGGCATCCCCGGTGCCGCCGGCGCCCTGTCCCGCTGGGAGGCGCTTGCCGCAGAGCTGGGGCTCTCGGCGCAGCAGAAGGAGCGCGTCACCGCGTTTCCCGCGGACTTCCGCGAGGAGCGGCTGGGGCTGGACGCCCGGCGCTGGGAGGCGCTCTCCGAAGGTCTGACGGACACGGTGCACTGCGCGGCCGAGGTGCGCTTCGACCAGACGCTTTCGCAGGCCCGCGCCTCGAACGTGGAGACCACCGAGCGGATGCTGGGGCTCACCCCGCCGGGCGCCACCTTCCACCACGTCAGCACGTTTGCCCTCTGCAGGCCCCTGCCCGGGGAGCGGCTCGCGCTCGAGCGCCCGGTGGACCCCTCCGTCCCCTTTCGAAACCTGTACGAGCGCACCAAGGCGGAAGCGGAGCAGGCGGTGCTCGCGGCCGTTGCCGGGGGGCGCAGCGCGCGCATCTACCGGACGTCCATCCTCGCAGGTGACTCGCGCACCGGGTGGACCTCCAAGTTCGACGGCATCTACGCGCTCGCGCGGCTCTTCATGATGGGGGCGGAGCTGGGCGTGGGGAGCTTCCCCGTCCCGAGCGAGGCGCGGCTCGAGGTGCTGACGCTGGACTCGGTGGCCGAGGCGCTCTCGGTGCTCGTCCTGTGCGACGCGGTGCGCACGCCCGGCGAGGTGCTGCACCTGACGGGGGGCCGCTCCACGGTCCGGCTTCGGGAGGCGTCCCCCGCCCTCCTCCGGGCCCTCGAGCGGAGGTTGCTGGAGGACGAGGGGCTGCAGCTCACCCTGCCCCGGTTCGACGACGGCGGCGACCTCACGCTGCCGGACGCCGTCCGCCTCTTCGAGCAGAGCATCCCGGCGGAGGCGCTGGCCACGGCGCGCCCGATGCTCCAGCCCCTGCTGCCCTACGCGCTGGACACCGCGCAGTACGACAACTCGGAGGCCCTCGAGCGGCTGCGGCCCCACGGCGTGCTGCTCATCCGGGCGGACCAGTGCCCGGACGCGCTCGCCGGCTTCTGCCTGCGCACCGACTGGGGACGGAAGCCGGAGCGCCGGCCTCCCGCCACCGCCCGGCTGGGCGAGCGGCTGCAGCGGGATCCCGTGGTGGTGGTGGGGCTCGGGGCCGTGCTGCCGGGTGCGCCCTCGGTGCAGGACTTCCTGTCCCGCGTGGAGCAGGGGACGACGGCGCTCGCCCCCGTCCCGAAGCACCGCTGGGACGCCTCCCTCTTCGGGGCGCGTCCGGGGGAGACGTCCACGGAGCGCACCGGCTGCACCCTGGGCGGCTTCGTGGAGGCGCTGCCGTTCGAGCCGAGGGACTTCCGGGTGACGCCGGTGACGGCGGCGTCCATGGACCGGCTGCACAAGATGGCCCTGCTGTCCGCGCGCGAGGCGCTCGCCCCGCTCGGGCTGGAGCAGCGGGAGGTGGACCGTTCGCGGGTGGCGTGCATCATCGGCCACGGCGGGCTGTACCTGGAGAACACGCACCGGTTCGGCAAGCGGCTCGTCCACGCGCTCTTCACGCGGGAGCTGGAGGACGCGTTCGGCGTTCGGGCGCAGGCCCCGGAGGTGAAGGCCGCGCTCGCCGCCGCGCTGCTCGGGGACACGCCGCCCATCGGCGAGGACACCCTGGCAGGGTCCCTGGCCAACGTGGCGCCCGGGCGCGTGATGAACGCGTTCGACCTGCAGGGCCCCAACTGGGCGGTGTGCGCGGGCAACGGCTCGGGGCTCGCCGCGCTGGAGCAGGCGGTGGACCTGCTGCGGCTGGGGGAGGCGGACCTGGTGCTCGCCGGCGCCGGCACGGCGGTGATGGATCCCCTCCTGTACCTGCACAAGAGCGCGCGCGGGGACCTCTCGCCGGACGTGCCGCGCCCCTTCGCCCCGGACGCGTGCGGGACGGTGCCCGGCGAGGGCATGGTGATGCTCGCCGTCTGCCGCCTCTCCTTCGCGCGGGCGCACGGGCTCGAGCCGCTCGCCGCCGTGCGCGGGGTGGGCCGGGCCGCGAGCGGGCGGACCGCCGCCGGCGGGGAGACCTCCGTGGAGGCGCTGCGCGCGGCGCGCGCGGGCGCGGTGGACCAGGCCGGCGAGGCGCTGGACGGGCTGGAGCTGCACGGGAGCGGCATCCCGCGCGAGGACGCGCTCGAGCGGGCCATGCTCGAGTCGGAGTTCCCGCTCGGGACGCCGCGGCTCGCCACCTCCACGCAGCAGTTCGGCTCCCTGTTCGGCGCGTCCGGCGCCGTGGGGCTGCTGCGCGCGGTGCTGGCGGTGCACCACGGCCGCTGGCTCGGCGGCGCGGTGGACCCCGGCAGCACGCCGGGGGCACCGCCGCGGCGCATAGGCGTGGACGCGTTCGGCGAGGGTGGCCCGGCGTTCCACGCGGTCATCGGGGCGCTGACGGACGGGGAGCGGCACGGCCCCCCGCCCGTGACCGAGCCCCCCCCGCCCTCCGTCCCGGTGGCGGTGGTGTCGCTCGGCGCGTTTCTCCCCGGGGCGCCAGACCTCCACGCCGCGCGCGCGCTGCTCGCGTCCGGCGCGCCGCAGGACCGGGAGCTCCCGGCGTCCGCGTGGGATGGACGCAGGGAGGCGTACGTCAGCGCGGACCGCGACGCCCCGGACCGCGCCTACGGGACGCGCGGCGTGCTCGCGGGGGAGCTCCCGCGGGCGCTGGCCCCGTGGATCGAGCGCATGGGGCTGCCGCCGGTGGTGGCGGCACACCTGGACGACAACCACCTGCACCTGCTCGAGGCTGTGCGCCAGGTGTGGGCGGACCCGGGCTGGTCGAAGCCCGCGCTGCCCTCGGGGCTGGGGCTCGTGCTCGGCGAGTCCACGAGCAGCATGCGGGGCGCGTGGCGGCTGCTGAAGCAGGTCTCCTTCTCCGAGTTCGCCGGCGCGCTGCAGCCCGTGCGCGAGGCGCTCGCGCCGGGCGTGGACGCCCAGGCCTGGGGCGAGCGGCTGGCGGGGATGAAGGCGCGGCTGCTCGCGGACATACCGCCGCTGGACGAGGACTCGGGGCCCGGCATCCTCGTCCCCATGACGGGGGCGCAGGTGGCGCGCCACGCGGACGCGCGCGGGACGCTGCTGTCCGTGGACGCCGCGTGCGCCTCCTCGCTGGCGGCGGTGATGACGGCGGTGCGCGAGCTGCGCCTGCGCAAGCTGGACGCGGTGGCGGGCGCGGGCGTGGGACTCACCGTGGGGCTCGTTGCCAACGTCCTCTTCTCGCGCTGCCAGGCGCTCTCCGCCCGCTGGAGCCGCCCGTTCGACGCGAGCGCGGACGGCATCCTGCTCGGCGAGGGGGCGGTGGCCTTCGTCCTCAAGCGGCTGGAGGACGCGCTGCGGGACGGGGACACGGTGCACGCCGTCATCGAGGGCGTGGGCGCCTCGAGCGACGGGCGCGGCACCGCCATCATGGCGCCGTCGGCGGAGGGACAGGGGCGCGCGGTGCGGCGGGCGCTCGCGGACGCGGGCGTGGAGCCGGGCGCCGTGGACTTCGTGGAGTGCCACGCCACGGGGACGCCCGTGGGCGACGTGGCGGAGGTGCAGTCCGTGGCGGAAGGGTACGCGGCCGCGGCGCGCGGGACGCCGCTGCTCATCGGCTCGTCCAAGTCCGTGTGGGGCCACACCGTGGGGGCCGCGGGCGCGGTGGGGCTGCTGAAGCTCGCCACGGCGTTCCGCACCGGCATGGTGCCCCCCACCCCGCTGCCCACCGGAGAGAGCCCGCACCTGGAGCTGCGCGCGCGCAACCTCGAGGTGCCCACCACGCCGAGGCCCTGGGGCAAGAGCCCCTCGCGGCCGCGGCGCGCGGGGCTGAGCTCCTTCGGCTTCGGCGGCACCAACTGGCACCTGCTGCTCCGCGAGCCCCCGGCGCTCCCGGCCGAGGGCTGGTGCTTCGTCTTCCCCGGCCACGGCTCTCCCTACCCCGGCATGGGACGGGTGCTGTACGGGCAGTCGGCGGCGTTCCGCGCGGCCATTGCCGAGGCGAACGAGACGCTCGTCCCGCTGCTGGGCAGGACGTGGGAGGAGCTCGTGCTCGAGGGCACCGACGCGGCGCAGGCGCAGGCCCTGCTCGCCACCGAGTCGGTGCAGCCGCTCATCCTCGCCACCAACGTCGCCTTCTACCGGGTGGCCCGTTCGCTCGGGCTCCGCCCGCGCTGGGTGATGGGCCACAGCGTGGGCGAGTTCTCCGCGGCGGTGGTGGCCGGGATGCTGCCGCTCGCAGACGGGCTCCGGCTGTGCCACGCGCGCGGGTTCCTCTACCGGCAGCTGCGGGACGCGGGCGTGGACACCGGGGCCATGGCCGCGGTGCTCGCGCCGCCGGTGGAGGTGAAGCGCGCCCTCGAGGGGCTCCCGGGGGACGTGGGCATCGCCACGGTGAACTCGCGGGGCCAGGCGGTGGTGTCCGGCCCCACGCCGCAGGTGGC
>JBDLRJ010000297.1:0-3272 GCA_039800145.1 Pseudomonadota bacterium
CGGCGAGGACAGCGTGGGCGGCGAGGGCTGCGAGGGCGGCGAGGGCGGCGAGGACAGCGAGGACAGCGAGGACAGCGAGGACAGCGAGGACAGCGAGGACAGCGAGGACAGCGACGACAGCGAGGACAGCGACGACAGCGACGACAGCGAGGGCAGCGAGGACAGCGAGGACAGCGAGGACAGCGAGGACAGCGAGGACAGCGAGGGCGGCTGGGATTTGTGCTGCTTGGCCCATCCCGGCGAGGAAGTGACAGCGACGTCGGCGTGCGCCCCGGCCCTCCGTCCTGTCCGGTCCCGGCCACCTTGCGGCCGCAGTCGCCCGGCGGTGCCGGTGGGGCAGCCCTTCGCGGGGGTGGGAAACCCCTCTACAGGTATAGTCCCCCGGCCGCTCCCCGACCGTCCGGGAGGCGGCGAACGAAGCGAGGGAGTCCGGTCATGCGGCCGTCGTGGCAGTCGTGGGTGGTGTCCGTCAGTGTCGTGCTGGTGCTCGCCGGCTGTGGGCTCGTGCCCGGCGGACCGGACGGGGGAGTCGGCGGCGGGACCGGGGGCGGTGCGGGCGGCGGCGCAGGTGCCGGCGGTGGCTCGGGCGGCGGAACCGGTGGCGGCACGGGCGGAGGAAGTGGAGGCGGAGGCGGCTCCGAGGACGCAGGCGTGGATCCCGGGGATCCGCTGAACGCCCAGAAGGACACCGACTGCGACGGCCTGAGTGACGCGGAGGAGTTCGCCAACGTCTACGCGGCGGGGCTCCAGACGGATCCTGCCAACCCGGACACGGACGGCGACGGCATCCCGGACGGGCGGGAGCTCGGCCGCGTCGGCTCCGTGAACCCGGCGTGTGCCATCGGCCCGGACACGGATCCCTCCTCTCGCACCTCCGCCACGGCGGCGGACTCGGACGCGGACGGCATCCCGGACGGGCTCGAGGACTACAACCGCAACGGCCGGGTGGACCCCAACGAGACCAACCCGGCCGCCGTGGACACGGACGCGGACGGGCTGGCGGACGGGTACGAGGACTCGAACAAGGACGGCCAGGTCGGCGCCGGCGAGCCCAACCCGCGGCTCAAGGACACGGACGGGGACGGCATCAGCGACGGCGTGGAGGTGAAGACCACGAAGACGGACCCGGTGGACCCGGACATGGACGGGGACTCCTGCCCGGACGGCGCGGAGGACTCGGACCAGGACGGGCAGAAGGATCTCGGCGAGACGAACCCGAAGCTCGCCGACTGCGGCACGCTCGGAAAGGCAGACACCGACGGCGACGGGCTCGCGGACGAGGTGGAGGACAGGAACGGGAATGGGCTCGTGGATCCCTCCGAGACGAACCCCGCCAACGCCGACACGGACGGAGACGGCCTGCCGGACGGCGCCGAGGACAAGAACCGCAACGGCACGCGCGAGGCCACCGAGACGGATCCCCGCCACTGGGACACCGACTGCGACGGGCTCGTGGACGGGGTGAACAACGCGGGCCAGGGCTGGCCGGGGGAGGATCCCAACGGCAACGGCCAGGTGGATCCCGGCGAGACGGATCCCACCCGCCCGGACAGCGACAACGACGGCATCCTCGACGGCGTGGAGCGCGGCGCGACGCAGAACCCCAACCCCGGCCACTGCCCCGGCTTCGTGGCGCCGCAGGGCGGGCTGGGCACCTGTGCAGCCGGGGCGGGGCAGCCGTGCCTGCTCGGCACCAACCCGCTCGTGGCGGACACGGACGGGGACGGCATCCCGGACGGCGCGGAAGACACCAACCAGAACGGCGTCTGGGACCCGGGCGAGCTCAGCCCGGTCAACGGAGGAGACGGCACCGGCCCCGCGGGCCAGGTGTGCACGGTGGCCAACCTCCGGCCCGTGCAGTTCAAGGAGAACGGTGCCGCGGACGTGCAGGTCGCGGTGGGCCCCGGCTACACGCTCACGGAGATGTCAGTGGGCGGCCAGGTGCGCGGGCTCGTGGGCCGGGACGCGGCGGGCAGCGTGGGCTTCCTCGCGTTCCGCATCCCGCCCCCCGGCGGAAACCCCGCGGGGGACGAGGCGGTGCTGCGCGGACAGCTCAACGCCGTGGCTCCGCTCAACAACAACACCACGACCCAGACCTTCGCCACGTGGGACGGCATCCCCGCGCTCCAGGCCTTCTACGAGACGTCCGGGGCGGACACCGGCACCGGGCTGTGGAGCCGGTTGAACGCCCTTGCAGACCAGCTGGTGGGGCCGGGCGCGGGCACCTTGCCCGGCGGCGGGCCCACGGGGCCGTTCAAACTGCAGGTGCAGTACAGCCACCGGTCCGCCAACTCGCTCGCGGTGGTGCTCGCCGTCACGCCGCTGTCCAACTTCGTGGAGCCGGCCATCTTCACGCTGTCCGACACCGCGGGCGGCTCGGCGCTGGCCCAGTTCGGCGACGCCAGCGGCGTGCAGTGCGAGACCTTCCAGCCGGTCGTGGCCAAGGTGGACTTCCTCTTCGTCGTGGACGACAGCTGCTCCATGGCGTCGTCCCAGGGGGCGCTCGCGCAGGCGGGGCAGGCCATGGCGGGCAAGCTCAACAACGCGGCGCTGGACTACCGGATCGCGCTCGTCACCACGAGCTATCCCGGCAACGGCATCCGGGGGTTCGTGGATGAAAATGGCATCCAGCAATTCCAGGACTGGCTCACGCAGGGGGCCCCGGGCTGGGTGGGGACGAGCGGGAGCGGCTCGGAGAAGTGCCTGAACGCGGCGGCGTACGCCCTCTCGGACATGACGCAGCCGGGGGCCAACCCCGCGTTCCGCCCGGACGCCAACGTGGTGGTGGTGCTGCTCGGGGACGCGGATGACCAGTCGGCGCCGTCTCCCGCGCAGTACACGTCCTATTTCAACACCCCCAACTCCACGCTCGGGAACTACCTCAACCGCCTCACGCAGAAGGTGCCCGTGCATGGGATCGTCTGCCCGGTGGGGCAGACCTGCAACGGCGAGCCCAACAACAACCGGCACGGCCAGGTCATCACGGACACGGGCGGCATCCGAGGCGCCATCAACGACAACGCCTCCATCCAGAACGCCATGGGGCTCATCGTGGACAGCACCATCGGGGCGGCGGGGTACAAGATGCTGAAGCCGCCCATCGGCGCGTCCATCAAGGTGGCGCTCTCCGCGGTGCAGAACCCGGGGGCGTGCAACGCGAGCGACCTGCCGCGCAGCCGCGTCAACGGCTTCGACTTCGACGGGCTCAACCGCACGCTCAGCTTCTTCGGCGCGTGCAAGCCGCCGTCGGGGACGGTGAACGCCGCGGTCAG
>JBDLRJ010000298.1:0-11350 GCA_039800145.1 Pseudomonadota bacterium
CGGAGGGCACCCGGTAGTACCGGGCCGAGGCGTAGAACATGAACAGCGGGCTCGGTGCGCGGTACGGCGCGTCCACCGGCGTGGCCGCGACGGAGGGGAACCACCGTGCGTCCGCCCACGCCTGGGCGCTGTCCGCGGCGCTGCCCGTGTACAGGTTCCACCGCGAGAACTCGGTGAACGCCTCGGCGAAGCTGGACTGGTACTGCTGCTGCAACAGTTCGTCCAACCGCGCGAGCCACGTCTTCTGCCCCGCGCGCTCGCAGCGCTCCCAGAGCCGGCGCACCACGTCGTCTCCGTACCGCTCGTGGAGGAACTCGAAGAAGACAGCCGAACCGTAGGCGAAGTCCGGCACCGGCCCCGGCGGCGGCGAGTCCAGCGCGCGCTCGGTCCTGGAGAGATAGCCGGCGGCGAACCCCTCCAGCTCCCCGAGCGAGGGGTCGAAACGGGTGGAGCCCCAGACCGCGGTCCCCTCCTCGAGCACCACGCCCTGGGTGCGGTCGTAGGCGTTCTGCACCGCGTGGAAGTACTCGTGGCTGCCGAGCACCCGGCTGCCCTGGAGCGCGCCCGCGTAGGCGTACCCCGCGAAGTCGTTCTCCTGGAGGATGTGGCCCGAGCAGGCGTTGGGATTGGCAGGCGAACAGCCGTCCACCTGGAACGTCCCGTCCGCCGAGCCGCCGAAGTCCAGCAGGTAGACGTCGAACCTCCCGTCGCCCCCGAGTTGGCCATCCCCCAGCGGGGCGCGGAACCCGAGCGACCGGGCGTAGAAGGACTCCACGTCGTCGTAGGCGCGCGCCACCTGCTCCACGAAGTCCGGCACGCCGCTGTCGTCCTGGTCCCCCGCGGGGACGGCGTTGCGCCCTGCACGCGTGAAGTGGACGCGGAAGCCACCGTCGGGGGAAGGGGCGGACTCGACCAACTCCTCGGCGTCGTAGTGCCACAGCTGTCCCGGCGCGTTCGCGGTGGGGCGCAGCTGTTGGACATTCTTGCCGAGCTCGACGCGGGGCGCCTGTCCGGGTCCCTGCCCGCCGCAGCCGGCGCACCACGCTGCACCGAGCAGCGCGAGCGCCCGTCCCTGCCAGGTCACAGGAAGGCCCAGCGCAGCTTGATGTAGCCGCCGGCGGCCCCCTGCTGCGGCGAGCCTGCCTGGCACGCGGCCTGGGCGCTGTCCTGCTGGTAGTACCCGAGGACCTGGGCCTTCACCTTCCGCCCGTCGGCGAGCGAGACGATGAAGACCGCACCCGTCATCCGCACGCACTGGGTGTAGGCGTAGAAGGAGGACAGGGCGGTCTTCGGGGAGGTGGTCAGCCCGGAGCCGTCGTCCACGAAGGTGCAGCTGTCGTCGAAAAAGCCGTCCACCTCGGATACCCCCGTGGCAGACGCGGCCGTGACGGACTCGAAGGACGCGCCGCCCGCGATGGCCGCGGAGACGCAGGACGGGCCCGAGTCACCGCCGTTGAGGCGGAGGACGAACCGCCGGAAGCCGATGTCCCACTGCGCGTTGGACAGCGCCTGCTCGTCGCTGAACGGGAGCTGGGAGAGCCCCTCCGCCGTGAAGGCGGCGTAGACGTAGGACTTCGTCGGGCTGAAGCCGCCGCCGGACGCATTCACCACGGAGATCCACCCTGCCCCGTCCGGCGTGTTGGTGACGCCGTCCGAGTTGACCGTCGACTTGAGGCCCAGGTCGAGGAGTGTCTCGTCTGGGCACGTGACCGCCGTGGTGGTGCAGGCCTCTGCGCGGGTTCCCGCGTCCGTCCCAGCATCCTCTCCGCCCACCTGGCTCACCGGGGCGCAGGCGTTGGACTGGCAGCTCTCGTTGGCGCCGCAGGCGTTGCAAGTGGCGCCGCCGCTGCCACACAGGCTGGAGGTGGTCCCCGCCTGGCACGTCCCCTGTGCATCGCAGCAGCCGTCGCAGGCCGAGGCGTCACAGGTGGGGCGAGCGGGACAGGCGGAGAGGAGACCGAGCAGCAGGGCGGCGGGGGCGAGCGAGCGAAGCGTCATGGGGCGGGCTCCTTACTCCCGCCCGCGCCGCGCGGCCACCGTCACGGGGTCCAGTCCACGCGGAGCGAAGCGCCGCTGAAGGCCGTGTAGCCCCGCACCATCACGTACCAGGTGCCCGAGAGCGGCTGCGCCTGGACGAGCTCTTCGTTGCCTTCGACCCAGGGGCGGTAGTCCCACTGGGAGGTGGTGGGCTTCGCCCCGTGCCGCACGTAGAGGTCCGCGTCCCCGGTCCCGCCCGACAGGCGAAAGGACAACCCCCGGGCGCCCGCGGGGACGTTCACCGGGAAGTAGGCAAACGCACCGGCCGGGCCGCCGAGCCCCTTCACCGGCACGCCGTTCTGGAGGCCGCTGGAGGGAGCCGGCGCCGGGGACGGCTGCTGCGGGGCCTGCTGCGTGGGGGTGTTGTTCGCCGCGGCAGGGGCCGGGCCGACCCCCACCGCCGCCCAGGCCTGCTCCACGGAGAGTGCCGTGCCGGCGCCGTAGAGATCCTGCGCGGCCTGGCGGGTCGCCACGCGCGCCGCGGCGAAGTTGGACGTGGAGGTGAGATAGGTGGTCAGCGCCCGGTAGAAGATGGCCTGTGCCTGCGCCATCCCGACGCCGGCCACCTGTACCGCGGTGGCGTTGCGCGGGTGACGGCCGCCCGTCACGAGCAGCTTGAACGCGAGGTTGGCAATGCCGCTGTTGAGGTGCACGCCGCCGTTGTCCTCGCCGCCGGTGTAACGCTGCGGGTAGTAGTCGCGGGACATCCCGTCCTCGGTGGGCGCGCCCATGTACCGGAGCGCGTCTCCCTGGGTCCCCGGCGTGTAGATGTCTTCGCCCACCTGCCAGGTGCGCGCGTCCACCTCGCCGCGCGCCCACGCCTCGGTGGCCGCGGCGAATATGTCGCTCATCGCCTCGTTCAGCGCGCCCGGCTCGTTGCGGTATACGAGGCCCGCGGTGGACCCGGTGACGGCGTGCGTCAGCTCGTGCGCGGTGATGTCCAGCGCCTGCGCCAGCGGCCCGAGCTCCTGGCCATCCCCGTCCCCGTACACCATCTGCGTCCCGTCCCAGTAGGCGTTGGCGTACCCCTGCCCGTAGTGGACGGTGGAGACGAGCGGAGCCCCGGCCCCGTCGTACGAGTCACGGCCGAAGACGGTCTTGTAGAAGTTCCAGGTGACGCCGGTGTTGTCGAAGGCGGCGCGCACCTGGACGTCCGGGCTCGGGGCGCTCGTCTCGGTCATCTTCAGCGTGCCGGGCAGCGTGGTCCGCCCGTTGGCCGAGTACACCTTGCGCTGCAGCGCCGCGTGCACGTGCGGACGAACCTCGGCGAGCGCGCCGGTGCGGGCGTCCACGAAAACGGTGTCCCGCGCAGGCGTCCCCTCCCGCGTGCCCGTGGCCTCCAGCGCCCACGCGAGGTGGAGCGCGTCGTCCGTCGTGGACACCACGTAGACCAGCACCGGGGCGCCGAGCGCGAAGGACTCGTAGCCGGGCAGCGCGCGCACCGCCTGCGACGCCGCGGCCGCATCCAGCGAGGGCGCGGGGGCCGGGCCCCCTTCGCGCGCCGAGCCGTTCACCGCGTAGACGCGCCCCTGCCCATCCAGGTGCACGAGCAGCTCGCCGCCCACCACCGGCAACCCGCTGCGCTCCTGCTGGTAGCGGACGTGGCGGCCGCCGAGTTCGTCTGCGCGCTCCCCCACGGCGCGGAGCTCCGAGGGCTGCAGCCGGAACACCGGGGCCAGCTTCGCCACCGCGGCGTCCAGCGCCTCGGGGGAGAGGACCGCCTGGGACGAGAGATCTCCGCGGACAAACGCCGGGATGCCGCCCCCGTGCACCGAGATGACCTCCGCGCGGGGCAGCGCCCGGAGCGCAGACTGGATGTCCCCCGGCACCGAGCCGAGCGCGTCCGCGCTCCCTTCCTCCACCCAGGCCTCCTGGGCAGCGCACCCCAACAGCGACATCACGGCAACGGCGAGGGCTCGGCGCATGGCAACCTCCGGCAAGTGCGGTGGGCTCAGCGACGAATCCCTTGAGCGATTTCCAGGCCAACCCCTCAAGTCATTGGAATTGCAGGTTTTGAAAAGCCTCCTGACAACCCTCCGATTCCCGGACAGTGCGCTCGAAAATGCCGCGTGTCGTTACAACGGAAATGTCGAAAGGCTGAGATTTCAAGCGCTTGCGACATACTCGCCCCTGTCCGGGAACAGGACAGGGGCGAACTCGCCGGGCCGCTGAAACGACGAGGGCCGCGCCCTCCGGAGAGGGGCGGCCCAGGTCTGCTGCCAACGGCATTGGCCCGTGCGACGGTTACGGGAAGTCGGAGCCGGGGTTGCCGCGGCGCATGAAGGCGGGCTTCTCGAGGTCCTCCTCGCTGGGCTCGTCCACGAAGGCGGGGTGCCGCCCGGTGAGCGGGCGAATCTCCCCCGAGGTGGTGCGGGTGAGCGGGCGGTGCGGGGAGACGAGCGTCGCGGGCTCATCCCGGTGCGAGGGGCCCGAGGTGCCGAGCGACAGCGTGCGCGGCGGCGGTGCGAGCGCGGGCTGGGAGACGGTGGTGCGGGCCCCGCGGCGCGCCTCCCGCTGCACGAAGCCGGTGGCGATGAGCGTCACCTTGATCTCGTCCTGGTACGTGTCGTCCACCACCGAGCCGAAGATGATCTCCGCGTCCGGGTCCGCGGCGTCGTGCACGAGCATCATCGCCTCGTGCACCTCCTGGATGGTGAGATCCCTGCCGCCGGTGATGTTGATGAGCAGCCCCGTGGCCCCGTCCAGCGTCACGTCCTCGAGCAGCGGGCTGGAGATGGCCTGCTTCACCGCCGCGAGCGCGCGCTTCTCGCCCTTGGCGCGCCCGGTGCCCATGAGCGCCACGCCCTTGTCGCGCATGATGGTGCTCACGTCCGCGAAGTCCACGTTGATGACGCCGTGGTACTGCACCAGGTCGCTGATGCCACGCACCGCGTTGAGGAGCACCTCGTCCGCGCGCTTGAAGGTCTCGAGCAGCGGCATGGGCTGGTCGGACAGCGTCAGCAGCCGGTGGTTCGGGATGGTGATGAGCGTGTCCACCGCGGCCCGCATCTCCACGATGCCGGCCTCCGCCTGCTTGCGGCGGCGGCTGCCCTCGAACTGGAAGGGCTTGGTCACCACGCCCACCGTGAGGCACCCGAGGTTGCGCGCGATGTCCGCGATGATGGGCGCTGCGCCCGTTCCCGTGCCGCCGCCCATGCCGGCCGTGACGAACACCATGTCCGCCCCCTCGAGCGCCTTGGAGATCTCCTCCTTGCTCTCGAGCGCCGCGGCGCGACCCACCTCGGGGTTGGCCCCTGCCCCGAGCCCCCGCGTCTGCGCCGAGCCGATCTGCAGCTTGGTGGGCGCGAGGTTGGCCGCGAGCGCCTGGATGTCCGTGTTGGCGGCAATGAAATCCACGCGGTCCAGGCTCGCGGAGATCATCGTGTTCACGGCGTTGCAGCCTGCCCCGCCCACTCCCACCACGCGGATCTTCGCGGTCTGCTTGCTGGTCTCTTCGTACAGGTTCATCGGGGGTCCTGGTGCGGCGTAGGGGGGCTGAAGTGGAAAGGCGGAAAGGGACGGCTCAGAAGATCTCGGAGAGCCACTCGCGCATCCGGTCCGCGATGCGCTTGTAGGTGTTGCCATTGGAGCGGACGCGGAACTCGCCCTTGTCCAGGTTCCGGGCGCCGTAGACCACGAGCCCCACGCCGGTGGCGTACATGGGGCTCTTCACCACGTCCACCAGCCCGCCCACGCCGCGCGGCAGGCCCCGGCGCACCGGCACGCCGAGGATGTCCTCGGCCATCTCGGGCATGCCCTGCAGCAGCGTGGCCCCGCCGGTGATGACCACGCCGGAGACGATCTGGTCCGCGTAGCCGCAGCGCTGGATCTCGCGGTGCACCAGCTGGAAGATCTCCTCCACGCGCGGCTCGAGGATCGCGCACAGCAACTGCTTTCCCAGGGTCCGCGGCGCGCGGCCGCCCACCGTGGGGATCTCCACCACGTCGTCCTTGCCCACCATGGAGGAGAGGCAGCAGCCGTGCTTCTGCTTCAGCTTCTCTGCCTCGTCCGGCGGCGTCCGCAGGCCAATGGCCAGGTCATCCGTGAGGCTGTTGCCGCCCAGGGCGATCACCGCCGTGTGGACGATGCTGCCGCCCGAGTAGATGGCGATGTCCGTGGTCCCACCGCCGATGTCCACCAGGCACACGCCCAGTTCCTTCTCGTCGTCGCTCAGCACCGCCTCGGCAGAGGCGAGCGGCTGCAGCACGATGTCCGAGACGTTCAGCCCGGTCCGGTTGGCGCACGTGATGATGTTCTGCGCGGAGGAGACCGCGCCGGTCACGATGTGGACCTTCGCCTCGAGCCGCACCCCGGCCATGCCGAGCGGCTCCTTGATGCCGCCCTGCTCGTCGATGATGAACTCCTGCGGCAGCACGTGGATGACCTCGCGGTCCAGCGGGATGGCCACCGCCTTCGCCGCGTCGATCACGCGGTCGATGTCCGCCTGCCGCACCTCCTTGTCCTTCACCGCCACGATGCCCTGGCTGTTGAAGCCCTTGATGTGGCCCCCGGCGATGCCCGTGTAGACGTACGAGATCTCGCACCCGGCCATCAGCTCCGCCTCCTCGATGGCGCGGCGGATGGAGTTCACCGTGGCCTCGATGTTGACCACCACGCCCCTGCGCAGCCCCTTGGAGGGGTAGGTGCCGATCCCGATGATGTCCAGCCCGTTCTCGGTCTGCTCCCCCACGATCGCGCAGATCTTGGTGGTGCCGATGTCCAGCCCGACGATCACGTCTCCCTGCTTCTGCTTCGCCATGGTGCTTCCTCCCCGGTGCGCCCTCTCGGGCCGGCACCCTCAACGCGCAGCGGCGGTCCTCTCGGATGCCGGTGCAGCCAACTTGACCGTGACCCACCCCGGGCGGGTCCGGTGATCCAGCGCAACCGTCTCGGCCTGCAGCCCGCGGCGGCGCAGCTCCGCCTGCACGCGCGCGAGCCGCTCGAGCCTCGGGGCCAGGTCCCCCTCTCCGAAGCGGATCTCCTGCCCCGACCCCGACATCACGAGGACCACGTCCTCGCCGTCCAGCCGCACCTCCGAGACGCCCTGTCCCTTCCCGGCCTCGCTCTTCGAGAA
Source organism: Pseudomonadota bacterium (assembly GCA_039800145.1). GTDB lineage: Bacteria > Myxococcota > Myxococcia > Myxococcales > Myxococcaceae > VGRA01. The sequence goes on from JBDLRJ010000298.1 coordinate 7,112, forward strand.
GGCCTCCACCACGCCCAGCGCGCTGCGCAGCCGCGCCCGCACCGCCTCCGGCTCCTTGCCGTACGCGTCCCGGTCCACGCCGGACACCAGCACCAGGTCCAGCGCGTCCCCCACCCGCACGCGCTTGAACGGCTCTCCGTCCACGTCCAGGAGGTACAGGTCTCCGAGCGAGATCATCGCCACCGGGACGTGCTCGGTGACGTTCACCTCCACCATGTCCGGCAGCCGCCGGCGCAGCTCCACGGACTTCACCCAGGGATGCACGCCGAGCGAACGCTCGAGCGCGCCCAGGTCCAGCTGGAACAGGTTCTGCCCCTGCTGCAGCCCGGTGTACCGCAGCACGTCCTGCTCGGTGGCGTGGCCGAGCCCGCGGTAGCTGATCCGCTTGAGCGCAAACGTGGGCGAAGTCCGCGCCCACTGCCACCCACGCACCCCGCCGTAGGTCATCCCCCCGAGCACCGCCACCAGCACCACGAAGCGCAGCACCGGGCCACCGTAGGTGGACAGCACGCCCTGGGCCGCGGCCTTGCGCTGCGCCGCGTCCTGCTTCCTGCGCTTGTTTCGCTGTCCGAAGGCCATGGCGTGGGGGGAAAGGGAGAGGAGGTTCAGCCCGGAAACACCGGGGGGCAAATTTCCGGCTACTGCCCTGTAGCTGTTGCAGGGAGGGAGGCGTCGTTCAGGCCTTCAGCGAGGCCCCCGCGAGCAGCCGCTCGCACAGCGCGGTGAAGGAAATTCCCTGTCCTGCCGCGATCTTGGGCAGGAGCGAGCTCGCCGTCATCCCGGGCAGCGTGTTGACCTCGAGCAGGAAGACCTCGCCCCCGGGAGTGAGGATGACGTCGGACCTGCTCGCCCCCGCACACCCCAGGGCCCGGTGGGCCGCGAGGCACACCTCGTTCACCCGCGCGTACTGGGCCTCCGGCAGCGGGGCCGGGAAGAGGTACTGCGTGCCGCTGTTGGCCCCGTACTTGGCCTGGAAGTCGTAGAACTCGCGCCCCGGCACCACCTCGATGACGCCGAGCGCCTCCCCGTCCAGCACCGCCCCCTGCACCTCGCGCCCGGCCACGAAGGCCTCCACGAGCAGCTGGCCCGCGTGCGTGGCCGCCTCCACCACCGCCCCGCGGTAGGCCTCCCAGCTCTTGCACACGTGCACGCCCACGCTGCTCCCCTCGCGCGAGGGCTTCACCACCACCGGCAGCGGCAAGCCCAGCGTCGCCTCCGCCGCGAGCGCCTCCGCCGCCGTGTCGAACACGCGAAAGGCAGGCGTGGGGATGCCGCGGCTCTCCAGCATCCGCTTGGCCGCCACCTTGTCCATGGCCAACGCGGAGGCGAGCACGCCGCTGCCGGTGTACGGGATGAACAGGCTCTCGAGCAGCCCCTGGATGCAGCCGTCCTCGCCGTAGCGGCCGTGCAACGCCACGAAGGCCACGTCGATCCGCGCGTCCAGCAGCCGCCGCGCCACGTCCTTCCCGACGTCCACCTCCACCACGTCGTGGCCCGCCCCGCGCAATGCCGAGGCCACCGCCGCCCCCGTGCGCAACGACACCTCGCGCTCCGAGGAGAGCCCACCCATCAGCACCCCCACGCGCCTGCCCGTCTTGCCTGCGTCCGTCATGTGAAAGTCCCCACCCGCTTGACCTCGGGTTGAAGCTGGATGCCGCCCTGCTCGGCCACGCGCCGCTGCGCATCCGAGATGAGCGTGGTGATGTCCCGCGCCGTCGCGCCGCCCAGGTTCACGATCCAGTTGGCATGGAGCTGGGAGATCTGCGCCCTGCCCACGGTGTGCCCCTTGAGGCCCGCGAGCTCGATGAGGCGCCCGGCGTGATCCCCCTCCGGGTTCTTGAAGACGCTGCCGAAGTTGGGCAGCGAGAGCGGCTGGGTCCGCTTCCGGTAGCCGAGGTCCGCCTCCATCTTCGCCTGGGACTCGGCCATGTCCCCGAACGGGACGTGGAAGCGCACGCGCGTCACCACACCGCCGGGCGGCAACTCCGTGTGCCGGTAGCGGTGCGGCAGCTCCGCGAGGCTCAGCCAACCCACGCCGTCCGCCGTGGCCACCTCCACCGCCTCCACGATGGACATGCACTCGCCCATCTTGGTGCCGGCGTTCATGGCCACCGCGCCCCCGAGCGTCCCGGGGATGCCGGCGAGGAACTCCGCCCCCACGAGCCCCTGCTTGCGCATCACCACGATCAGCCGGTTGATGGCGCTGCCCGCGCAGAGCGTGAGCCGCGCGCCGGCGTCGTCCTTCTGGATCTCCTCTGGAAACAGGTCCGTGGGGAGGCTCACCGTCAGCCCCGCCACCCCGCCGTCTCCCACCAGCGTGTTCGCCCCGCCGCCGAGCAGCGTCAGCGCCTGCCCCTCGGCGCGCGCCAGCCGCAGCGCCGTCTCCAGGCCGCCCAGCGTCCTCGGACGCAGCCATGCCTCGGCCGGGCCACCCACGCGCACGGTGATGCGAGGAGCGAGTGGCTCGTCCAGCCGCACGTCTCCCTCGTCCGGGCCGAGCGCCCCCTGGAGCAGCGGGCCGAAGCGGCGTGGCGCGGGGACCGTCACCTGGCTTCCCCGCGCAGCCGCTCGAGCAGCTCCGGCCCCGTCTGCGTGATGTCCCCGGCCCCGAGCGTCAGCACCAGGTCCCCCGGCTGCAGCCGCTTCGTCATCGCCTCCGGCAGCCCGGCGCGCTTCTCCACGAACGTCACGTCGCGGTGGCCGAACGCCGCCACCTGCTCGGCGAGCTCTGCGCCGCCCGCGTGCGGGATGGGCTCTTCGCCCGCCGCGTAGACCGAGGTGACGAACAGCACGTCCGCGTCGTTGAAGGCGCGCGCGAAGTCCGTCATGAGATCCCGCGTGCGCGAGTAGCGGTGCGGCTGGAACGCCACCACGATCCGCCGCCCGAACGCGCGCCGCGCCCCGGCCAGCGTCGCCCGCAGCTCCTCCGGGTGGTGCCCGTAGTCGTCCACCACGGTGATGCCGTTCACCTCGCCCCGCACCGTGAAGCGCCGCTGCACCCCCGCGAACCCCGCGAGCGCCTCCTTCACCTTCTCCAGCGGCACCTCCAGCTCGTCCGCGACCGCCACCACCGCCAGCGCGTTGAGCGCGTTGTGCGCCCCCACCATCCGCACCGAGAAGTCGCCCAGGTCCTCGTTGCGGCGGAACACGCGGAAGTGCGTGGAGAAGCCCTCCAGCCGCACGTTCTCAAGCCGGTAGTCCGCCACGTGCGCGCTCCCGTACGTCACGAAGCGCTTCTCCACGTACGGCAGGAGCGCCTGCACGTTGGGGTGGTCCAGGCACAGCACGTTCAACCCGTAGAAGGGTACCCGGTTGCAGAAGTCCGTGAACGCGGCCTGCAGCGCCTCGAGGCTCCCGTAGTGGTCCAGGTGCTCCGGGTCGATGTTCGTGACCACCGCGATGGAGGGGTGCAGCCGCAAGAAGCTTCCATCCGACTCGTCCGCCTCCACCACCATCAGGTCGCCGTTGCCGAGCTTGGCGTTGGAGTCCAGGACGTTGACCTTGCCGCCAACCACCGCCGTGGGATCCAGCCCCGCCGCGGCCAGCACCGTGGCGACCATGGACGTGGTGGTCGTCTTGCCGTGGCTGCCGGCCACCGCCACCGCGTACTTGAGCCGCATGAGCTCCGCGAGCATCTCCGCGCGGGGGATGACCGGGATCTTCCGCTGCCTCGCCGCCACCACCTCGGGGTTGTCCGCCTTGACCGCGGAGCTGGTCACCACCGCGTTGGGATGGTCCAGGTTCTCCGCGCGGTGGCCGAGGGACACCCGCGCCCCCAGCCCCTCCAGCCGCCGGGTGGTGTCGGACGCCTTCAGGTCGCTCCCGGACACGCGGTACCCGAGGTTGAGCAGCACCTCGGCGATGCCGCTCATCCCGATCCCGCCGATGCCCACGAAGTGGACGTTCGCCGCGTGGCGCGTCTTGAACAACGACTGCGGTCTCTGCTGGCCCATGTCAGCCCTTTCCCTGCCCCGGCGGCAGCGTCCGCCCGTCCGGGCCCCAGCGGTCCACCATCATCTGGACCAGCGCGTCTGCGATTTCCTTGGCCGCCTCGGGACGCCCCAGCAGCGCCGCCTTCTTCTCCATCTGCGCGAGCCGCTCGCGGTCCCCGTGCAGCCCGCGGATGGCCTGCGCGAGCTTCTCTCCCGTCAGCTCGGACTCGCGGAACATGAGCGCCGCGCCCGAGTCCACGAGCGCCCGCGCGTTCAGCTCCTGGTGGTTGTCCGTGGCGTGGGGGAA
>JBDLRJ010000299.1:0-10831 GCA_039800145.1 Pseudomonadota bacterium
CCCAGCGCCGCAGCAACTTCCTCACGGACATCATCGACGCGGACCTCGCCGCCGGCCGCAACGGCGGGAAGGTCGTCACCCGGTTCCCGCCCGAGCCCAACGGCTTCCTCCACGTCGGGCACGCCAAGTCCATCCTGCTCAACTTCGGCCTCTCCGCCCGCTACGGCGGCCGCACCCACATGCGGTTCGATGACACCAACCCCACCACCGAGGACACCCTCTACGTGGAGTCCATCCAGCAGGACGTGAAGTGGCTGGGGGCGGACTGGGGGCAGCACCTGTACTTCGCGTCCGACTACTTCGGCCGGATGTACGGCTGCGCCGAGCGGCTGGTGTCCGAGGGCAAGGCCTACGTGGACAGCCAGTCCCAGGAGGCCATCCGCGAGCAGCGCGGCAGCTTCGAGAAGCCGGGGACCAACAGCCCCTTCCGGGAGCGCAGCGTGGAGGAGAACCTCGCGCTGCTGCGCCGCATGCGCGCCGGGGAGTTCAAGGACGGGGAGTGCGTGCTGCGCGCGAAGATCGACATGGCGCACCCCAACGTGCTGATGCGGGATCCGTTGCTCTACCGGATCCGCCACGCGCACCACCACCGGCAGGGCGACGCGTGGTGCATCTACCCGATGCACGACTACGCCCACCCGCTCGAGGACGCGTTCGAGGGCATCACCCACTCCATCTGCACGCTGGAGTTCGAGACCAACCGCGAGCTCTACGACTGGGTCCTCGACAACCTCGGGCCCTGGGAGGTGCGCCCGCGCCAGTACGAGTTCGCCCGGCTCTCGCTGGACTACACCGTGATGAGCAAGCGGAAGCTGCTCCAGCTCGTGAACGAGAAGCACGTGTCCGGCTGGGATGATCCTCGCATGCCCACCGTCGCCGGGATGCGCCGGCGCGGCGTGACGCCGTCCGCGTTGAAGGATTTTGCAGAGCTCATCGGCGTGGCGAAGAACAACTCCACCGTGGACATCGGCAAGTTCGAGTTCGCGGTGCGGCAGGACCTGGAGGGAACGGCGCTGCGCGGAATGGCGGTGTTGGATCCGCTCCCCGTCACCGTGACGAATTGGCCGGAGGGGAAGGTGGAGCAGCTCGAGGTGCCGTGGTGGCCTTCCGAGCCGTCGCGCGCCGGGACGCGCCGGGTGCCGTTCGGGCGCGAGTTGCTCGTCGAGCGCGAGGACTTCAGCGAGGCGCCTCCCGCGGACTGGCGCCGGCTCGCGCCGGGGCGCGAGGTCCGGCTCGTGGGGGCGTACGTGCTCCGGTGCGAGCGCGCGGTGAAGGACGCGGCGGGGAAGGTGACGTCGCTCGAGTGCACCGTGGACCTGGAGTCGCGCGGCGGCAACACCGCGGACGGGCGCAAGCTCGGCGGCACCCTGCACTGGGTCCATGCCACGGCGTCCGTGCCTGCCGAGGTTCGGCTCTACGACCGCCTCTTCAAGGTGGCGCAGCCGGACGCAGAGGGGGATTTCCTCCAGCACCTGGACCCCGGCTCGCTCGTGCGCGCGGAGGGGGCACGCGTGGAGCCGGCCGTGGCCGCGGCCGCCCCCGGCAGCCACTTCCAGTTCCTCCGGCTCGGCTACTTCTTCAGCGACCCGCAGGATCACCGCGCGGGCCGGCCGGTGTTCAACCGCACCATGACCTTGAAGGACACCTGGAGCAGGCCCGCCGAGGCCGCGCCGGCTGCGAAGCCCACCCGCGAGAAGGAGAAGCCTGCCGCGAAGTCCGCGCCGAAGAAGGGCCGGGCCGAGCATCGCGCAGAGGTGCGCGCCGCCAACCCCGAGCTTGCCGCTGCCTTCCTGTCTCTCCAGCGGCAGCACGGCCTCTCCGAGGAGGAGGCGGACCTGCTCTCGGCGGACCCGGTGCAGCTCGGGTTCTTCCACGAGGCGCTCGCCGCGGGGGCACCCGCTCGGGCCGCTGTCCGCTGGTTCCTCAATGATCTGCTCGGGCTCCTCAAGGACCGCGCCCCCGGTGAGACGCCGCTGAGCGGTGCGGACTTCGGAAAGTTCGTGGTCCTGGCCGAGGAGAAGAAGCTTCCCGCCGGCGCAGGTCGCGCGCTGCTCGCGGCGCTGGTGGAAAAGGGCGGAGACGCGGGCGGCCAGCTTGCAGTGCTCGGGCTGGACAAGGGGGTGGACCCAGGCCACGTCCGCGCTGCTGTGGGTCGGGTGGTCTCGGCGCACCCGTCCGAGGTGTCTCGTTACCGCGCCGGCGAGAAGAAGCTCTTCGGCGTCCTCCTCGGCGCCTGCATGCGCGACCTGGGGGCTGCAGCGGACCCCGCCACCGTGCGCGCGGAGCTCACGGTGTCGCTGGAGTCTCCTGTGTGAGCGTGTAGGCAAGAGGCTCACTCTGAAGAAATCTGGGTGGCCCCATGGGACGTGCTAGCGTCCCTCCCGTTTTTCCACCATTCGCTGGATGATCGGCGCGCTGCCTCTGGCGCCGGGGGGCCAGCGCGTGGTGCCACGGAGGGATTGGCCGCCCGATGAGCGACAGCGACGCCAAGCACGACCGTTCCGGCACCGGACACGGGACCCCTGCGTCCAGCGGTGGTGTGCTTGCGTCGGATGACGGCTTCGAGATCGCCCTGGACGAGGTGGGTGACGAGGCCGTACCGCTCCCTCCGCCGCGGCGCGAAGAGGGCGCGGACGAGATCGACGCGGCGCTCGGAGCGTTGGAGCCCGTGCCGTCCGTGGTGATCCGGGTTCCCGAGTCCGACGGGCCGGTGCCGCTACCCTCCCCGAAGGCCTCCGTGTTTCCCGCGAAGGACGATGACATCGAGCTGGCGCTCGGCGCACTCGAGCCCATGCCTTCTGTCGTCGTGAAGATCCCGGAGCCCGACGGGCCGGTTCCGCTGCCTGCCCCGGCAGTGAGCGCAGGGCGTGGGGACGAGGAGATCGATCTCGCCCTCGGCGCGTTGGAGCCCGAGCCGTCGCTGGTCATCCAGCTCGAGGAGCCCGCGGAGGCCGTGCAGGAGGATGCCGAGGTCGACGTTGCCCTCGGCGCGCTGGAGCCCGAGCCATCGCTGGTCATCCAGCTCGAGGAGCCCGCGGAGACCGTGCAGGAGGATGCCGAGGTCGACGTTGCCCTCGGCGCGCTGGAACCCGAGCCGTCGCTGGTCATCCAGCTCGAGGAGCCCGCGGAGGCCGCGCAGGAGGACGTCGAGGTCGACGTTGCCCTCGGCGCTCTGGAACCCGAGCCCTCGCTGGTCATCCAGCTCGAGGAGCCCGTTGTCGCCGAGGCGCCCGCCGCCGCGGGGCAGGGGCCGGTCGAGGAGGAGAACGCCCTGGGCGCGGGGGAGCCTGCGGCGTCGCTGGTGATCCAGCTCGAGGAGCCCATTGTCGCCGAGGCGCCCGCCGAGCCGGTAGAGGTCGAGGTCGCGCCCGGCCCCGCGCAGCCCGAGTCCGAGCCCGAGTCGGGCGTCGACGCCTCCGAGACTCTCGCGACGGAGCCTGGGCCCGCGGAGTTGCTCGCCGCTGCCGCCGCCGTCAGCGAGACGGAAACACCCGAAAAGACTGTCGAAACCGAAGATTCCACCCCCGACGTGATCACTTCCGGCGCGCCCGAGACACAAGAGCGCGACGACATGGGCGCAATCGCTTACAGCCAGCCGACCGGGGTGGGTGAGGGGGGGCCGTACGTCCCCACGCAGGAACTGTTGCGCTCGCTGGTCCCGGGGATGGTGCGGGCGGCGGCCGCCATCCTGGGGCCCTCGGATCCGGACCTGGACGACGTGGTCCAGCAATCGCTCATCGGCTTCGTGCAGGCGCTTCCGGGTTTCCGTGGCGAGTGCGGCCCGGCCCGGTTCGCCTCCCGGATCGTGGTGCGGACGGCCTGCGCAGCCAAGCGGCGCCGCGCGCTCCAGGCCTCCCGCCGGCTGGACGACGTGGACGTGGACTCGCTCCACGACGGGCACCCCTCCCAGCACGCGGAACTCACCGCCGAGCGCCGCCGCGTGGCGCTCCGCGACCTGCTCGCCGACATTCCCGAAGAGCAGGCCGAGACCCTCTCGCTGCGCGTGGTGTTCGGCTTCTCGCTGGAAGAGGTCGCACAGACGACCGGCGTGCCGGTGAACACCGTGCGCAGCCGGGTGCGGTTGGCGAAGGAGGCCCTCCGCGCCCGGATTGACCGCGTACCCGCGCTCCGGGATCTCCTCGAGGTGGAGTCATGAACGGCCCGGATCTGCACCCGGAAGAGCTGATTGACCGTTCCGTGGCGGGACGGCTGACGGACGACGAGTCGGCGCGCCTGGACGCGCACCTCGCGGCCTGCACCGCGTGCCGTGCCGAGATGCGGCTGCGCAGGGACTTCGCGGAGCTGCCCTCCCTGGACGGGCGGCTCTCCGCGCTCGTGGACCGCGCGCTCGCCCAGGCCGCGACGCAGCAGGCCGTGACGGACGCCCGGGAGACCTCCGCCCACGTCGAGCCGGACGACGCGCGGATGTTGGACCTGGTGGAGCGCGCGTCGGCGGATCTCCTCTCGCGCGTGGAGCAGCAGGCGCCCGCCGAGGCCGCCTCCGCGACGCAGGTCGTCCCTGCGCCGGTGGCGATCCTGGAGCTCGCGGACTTCACGGTGCGCAAGCCGGCCCCCGCGCTCCCCACCACCTCCGCGGCGCTCATCCCGGAGCTGGCGGACTTCGCGGTGGTGCGCCCTGCACCGTCCCTGCCCCTCGCGGCGAAGAAGGCTTCGTCCGCGGACCTCGTGGCGCTCATCCCGGAGCTCGCGGACTTCATGGTCCGCAAGCCCGCGGACGTGGTCCCGCTGCGGCGCGACCTGCCCGCCGCGGCTGCAGCCGCCGCCTCGGCCCCCGAGCTGCGCGTGGTTCCCGCCGAGCCGCTGGATCCGAACGACGTCTTCGCGCTCATCCCCGAGCTCTCGGACTTCGTCGTCCAGCCCTGGTACCAGTCCCCGGAGAAGGAGCTCGAGTACCTGCTCGCGGACTTCGCCGTGGCGGGTGCGTCCGAGGACGCGGTCCAGGAGGAGGCGCACGCCGAGGACGAGTGGGCGCACACGGCCCACCCGCGCGCGCGCGGCTCGGAGGACACCGCCGCCTCTCGGCGGAAGGGGAGTGACACGCTCGGCGGCGCCACGCAGGAGTACGGCGCCCCGGTCGAAAAGAAGAAGAAGAAGAAGAAGGCAGACTCGGCCGCGCCGGTGCTCCCGGCGATCGGCGCGATGATCAACCACTACGAGGTCATCCGCCTGCTCGGCAAGGGCGGCATGGGCGCCGTCTTCCTCGCGCGCGACACGAAGCTCGGCCGCCGCGTCGCCATCAAGTTCCTCCTCACGAAGCACCCGGAGATGACGGAGCGCTTCATCCTCGAGGCGAGGAACACGGCGCTCTTCAACCACGAGAACATCATCATCATCTACGAGGTCGACCAGTGGGAGGGGTCGCCCTTCATGGTGTTCGAGTTCCTCACGGGACAGGAACTCACCAAGCTCATCCCGGACGGCAAGCCGATGCCGGTACCCCGCGTGGCCGAGCTCATGGTCCCGGTGTGCCGCGCGCTCCAGTACGCGCACGCACAGGCCATCGTTCACCGCGACCTGAAGCCAGACAACATCCAGGTGACCGAGTCCGGCACGGTGAAGGTGCTCGACTTCGGCATCGCCAAGGCGATGAACAAGGAAGAGGACGCGCGCGAGCGCGCCTCGGAGGAAGGGCCCCCGCCGGACAGCTCGGGCGGCAACAAGGAGCTGACCCAGAGCGGCGCCATCATGGGCACCATCGCCTACATGTCCCCGGAGCAGTGGGGCATCGGCGTCTCCATCGACCACCGCGCGGACATCTGGGCGGTGGGCATCATGCTGTTCCGCATGCTCGCCGGCGAGCACCCGCTGCACCCGCTCCGCGGCGAGCAGCTCATGATCACGGGCATCCTCGAGCAGCCGATGCCGAAGCTGAAGTCCAAGCTTCCCAGCTGCCCGGACGAGCTCGCGAACATCGTCGACAAGTGCCTGATGAAGGTGAAGGAGGAGCGCTGGCCGGACTCGGCGTCCCTCGTCAAGGCGCTGGAGGCGTTCCTCCCCGGCCGCAACGCGCGGCAGTTCCAGGGGGACGAGAGCCCCTACAACGGCCTGTCCTCCTTCCAGGAGTCGGACGCGGACCGCTTCTTCGGCCGCTCCGCGGAGATCGCCGCGCTCAAGAACCGCATCCGCGACCGGCCCCTCATCGGCATCGTGGGTCCGTCCGGAACGGGTAAGTCTTCCTTCGTCCGCGCCGGTCTCGTGCCGTCGCTGAAGCGCTCGGGCGAGGCCTGGGAGACGGTGGTGATCCGCCCCGGTCGCAACCCCATGCAGTCGCTGGCGTCCATCGTGACGCCGCACGTGGCCACGACCACCTCCATCGAGGACAGCCTGCGCGAGCAGCGGGAGATCCTCGAGCGGGTGACCAAGGAGCCCGGCTACGTGGGCTCGGTGCTGCGCACGCGCGCCCGCACGGAGAAGAAGAACATCCTCATCTTCGTGGACCAGTTCGAGGAGCTCTACACGCTCGTCCCGGAGCTGGCCGACCGCCAGGCCTTCACCCAGTGCCTGTCTGCCATCGCGGACGACGCCACGTCGCCCATCCGCGTGACGCTCTCCATCCGCTCGGACTTCCTGGACCGCGTGCCGGAAGACGCGCGCTTCATGGCGGAGCTGTCCCAGGGCCTCATCTTCCTCCAGGCCCCCGGCAAGGACGGGCTGCGGGACGCCATCGTGCAGCCGGCGGAGATGGCCGGTTACCGGTACGAGTCCGAGGACATCGTCCGGGACATGCTCACGTACCTGGCCGGCTCGCAGGGCGCGCTGCCGCTGCTGCAGTTCGCGGCCTCCAAGCTTTGGGAGAACCGCGACCAGGTCAACCGCACGCTCACGCAGGAGGCCTACCGCTCCATGGGCGGCGTGGGCGGCGCACTCGCCTCGCACGCAGACAGCGTGCTCGCGAAGATGCCCAGCACGGACGCGGGGCTCGTGCGGGAGATCTTCGTCCGCCTGGTGACCCCGGACCGCACGCGCGCCATCGTGGCCATGGACGAGCTGCGCGAGTTGTCCCGCGTCGACGGAGAGATCCAGCGGCTCGTCGATGACCTCGTGGCGGCCCGCCTCCTCGTGGTGAACACCGGCGGCGGTGCGGCCACGGTGGAAATCGTCCACGAGTCGATGATCGCCAACTGGACCACCCTGCGGCGGTGGCTGGAAGAGTCCGGCGACGACTCGGTCTTCCTCGAGCAGCTGCGCAACGGCGCGCGCGCCTGGCAGGCGAAGGGCCGCGCGAAGGATCTTCTCTGGCGCGGCGAGCTCGCGGACGAAGCGGAGAAGTTCAAGAAGCGCTACCACGCCGAGCTCGGCGAGGTGAACACCGCGTTCCTCAACGCGGTGGTGAACGAGAAGTACGCCGTCGAGCGCCGCAAGCGGATGCTCACCGTGGGCGGCTTCAGCATCCTCGTGGGCCTGCTCTTCGCCGCGGCCATCGCGCTCGTGCAGATCCGCTCGGCGCAGCAGGTGGCACAGAAGAACGCGGTGGAGGCGGAAGAGCAGAAGAAGCTGGCGGAAGCCGAGAAGAAGAAGGCGCTCCAGGCACTGGACGACGTGAAGCTGAAGGAGCAGGAGCGCGCCAAGGCGCAGGCGGAAGCCGAGTTGAAGGCCGCCGAGCTCGCCAAGAAGCAGGAGGAGGTGCTCGCCGCCTTCCAGGAGGCCAAGAAGGCGCGTGACGAGGCCGAGGCGAACGCCAAGCTCGCCTCCGAGCAGAAGCTGGTGGCCGAGTCCAGCCTCGCCAAGGTGCAGCAGGCGAACGCCGCCACGAGCGCCGCCAACGCCACGCTGGCGCAGACGATGAAACGGCTCGAAGTGAAGCTCGCCGAAGAGCAGCGCCGAAACGCCGCCATGGGCGGCGCGAACGCGATGGAGGAGCTCAAGTGAGAACCGTGTCCCGACCGTTCGTCCAGGCGGTGGCGCTCCTCCTGGTGCTCGCCGCCGTTCCTGTTTCCGCGGCCAGGCGAAACGACGCGCGCCCGTGGGCCGTGGGCGTCTCCCAGGAGCGGCAGGCCAAGGCGCTGCAGCTGTTCAAGGACGGCAACGACGCGCTCCGCCTCGGCATCTTCAAGGACGCCCGCGCGGCGTACGAAGAGGCGCTGAAGCACTGGGATCACCCGGCCATCCACTACAACCTCGGCCTCACGCTGGTGAACCTGGACAAGCCGCTCGAGGCCTACCCCCAGTTCGAGGAGGCGCTGAAGTACGGCGAGGCGCCGCTCGACGCCGAGCGCTTCGCCCAGGCCAACCGCTTCAAGAACCTGCTCACGAGCCAGCTGGCCCGGCTCGAGGTGCGGTGCGACACGCCGGGGGCGCGCGTCATCCTGGACGGCGAAGAGCTGTTCGTGGGCCCCGGCATCATCAGCAAGCTCATCAAGGCCGGCACGCACACCGTGGCCGCCTCCAAGGATGGGTACATCCCCAACGAGGTCCGCCAGCCCATGCTGCCGGGTGAGACCACGTCCTTCGACATGCGGCTGTACACGGAGGCGGAGCTCACCGAGTACCGCCGCCGGTTCGACACGTGGATTCCCTTCGCGGTGGCCGGGGCGGGATTGGCCATCGCCGGGGGAGGCAGCGCACTGCTCTACGCGGCGAATGGCCAGGTGGCCCAGCACGACGAGGAGGCTGCCGCCTGCGCGCTCGCGGACCCGACCAACGGGTGCGCGGACGTGAAGAAGGTCAAGGCCCTGGAAGACATGCGGGACGGCATCACCGGCCAGCAGCAGCTGGCCGTTGCCGCGTTCGGCCTGGGCGGCGCGGTGGTGGCCACGGGCGCCATCCTCGCCGTCATCAACCAGCCGCAGCCGTACCGGATCGATCCCTCACAGAAGAAACTCAACGTCGCCGTGATGCCCGTCTTGGGGCCCACCGGTGGCGGGGTTTCCGCGCTGCTCCGCTTCTAGGTGCCCATGGACTCCACTGCTCCCACGCCCCTGCGTCCAAGGCTCCAGCGCCTGCTGGCACTCGCGGCCTGCGTGCTCGGGCCGGCCTGGTTCGGCTGCGCCCAGCCGGTGAGCCAGCCGTGCTCCCCGACGCTCATCTGCCCGCCGGGCTACGCCTGCACGAACGACAACCTGGATTGCTTCAAGTGCGCGGACCCGCTCGACTGCACCACCGAGACCGGGGTGGGCTGCGGCAACAACAAGATCGACCTCGGCGAGGCGTGTGACGACGGCAACCTCCGCTCCGGCGACGGTTGCAACGCGGAGTGCACCTCCGACGAGTCGTGTGGCAACGGGTTCCGTGACCTCGTCGTGGACGGCGGCTCGCCCGAGGTGTGCGACGACGGCAACACGTCCGACGGCGACGGGTGCAGCAGGGACTGCGGCTCCAACGAGGTGTGCGGCAACGGCATCAAGGACTTCGGCGAGCAGTGCGACGACAAGGGCGTCTCCACGGACGACTGCCGCACCGACTGCGTCAAGAAGGGCTGTGGCAACGGCTCGGACGCCCCGGCCCACATCGAGGAGTTCTACTGGTCCGACGGCGGCATCCGCGAGCGCTGCGACGACGGGAACGACGCCGGCGGCGACGGCTGCAGCGCGGACTGTCTCGTGCTCGAGTCGTGCGGCAACGGCGTGGTGGACTTCGGCTTCGAGGCGGACGGCGGGGCGCGCGAGGAGTGCGACGACCGGAACCTGGTGGACGGGGACGGTTGCAGCAGCTTCTGCAAGAACGAGGTGTGCGGCAACGGCGTGCTGGACCGGGTGCTCGTGGACGGCGGCTTCGAGGTCTGCGACGACGGCAACGCCGCCGACGGCGACGGCTGCAGCGCGGACTGCCGCTCCAACGAGACGTGCGGCAACGGCACCACGGACCGGGTCCTGAAGGACGGAGGCTCCGAGCAGTGCGACGACGGCAACCGCGACGCCGGCGACGGCTGCGGTCCCATCTGCTGGTGGGAGCAGTGCGGCAACGGCTACCTGGACAGCGTCTACTCGGACGGCGGTTTCCGCAGCCGCGAGCAGTGCGACGACGGCAACCTGGACGCCGGTGACGGCTGCGGCCCCATGTGCTGGCGCGAGGAGTGCGGCAACGGGTTCGTGGACCTGGTGTTCTCCGACGGCGGCTACAACTGGGACGGGGGCCTGCCCGTGGAGCAGTGCGACGACGGCAACCGCGACGGCGGTGACGGCTGCGGCCCGGCCTGCTGGCGGGAAGAGTGCGGCAACGGCTACCTGGACTCCATCCGCTCGGTGGGTGGCTACCAGGGGTACGAGCAGTGCGACGACGGCAACACCCAGGACGGCGACTTCTGCAGCGCCCTGTGCTGGATCCCCACCTGCGGCAACGGCTACCTGGACACGGCCAACGCGCGCGGGGCCAACCCGGACGGTGGCCTGCTCGGCCGCGAGCAGTGCGACGACGGCAACACCCGGCCCGGCGACGGCTGCAGCGCCTTCTGCCAGTTCGAGGGCTGCGGCAACGCGCTCGTGGACACGCTGCCCGACGGCGGCATGGAGGACTGCGACGACGGGAACCGCGACCCCGGCGACAAGTGCGGCCCGGACTGCCGCTGGGAGGAGTGCGGCAACGGCGTGCTGGACAGCCTCTACTCGGACGGCGGGTTCGGCGGCTTCGAGCAGTGCGACGACGGCAACAGCGTGCCCGGCGACGGCTGCGGCGCGTCCTGCTGGCGCGAGGAGTGCGGCAACGGCATCCCGGACCTCGTCTTCTCGGACGGCGGCTTCCGCGGTTACGAACAGTGCGACGACGGCAACAAGCTCCCCGGCGACAACTGCGGCCCCACCTGCTGGCGCGAGGAGTGCGGCAACGGCATCCTGGACGACGTCAAGTCCACGGGGGCCAACAAGGACAAGGAGCA
>JBDLRJ010000300.1:0-6684 GCA_039800145.1 Pseudomonadota bacterium
GAGGTGGGCATGCGCACGGCCAACGCTCTGCGTTCGGACGCGGGACATCAGGAATCTCCGGTGAGACGTTGGAAGTACTCGCGGGCGAGCTGCACGCGTTCATGGTCCGCCCCGAGGGTCCCTGCGAGCTGTTCGAGCGCGGCCTCGGCATCCCCGCGCCGTCCGGCAGAGAGCGCGAGCCCCAGCCTTGCCCACGCGGTTCTCCAGTCCTCCGGGTCCGTCCACTGGGCAGCGAGGCGCTCGAACAGGGGCCCCGTGTCCGGACGCCGGAGCTCCACCAGCCGCAGCCAGGCGAGGTTGTTCACGCTCACGAGCGTGGAGGGATGGTCGGCCCCGAGGGAGCGCTCGCGCGCCTCGAGCCCACGTACCTCGAGCGGCTCCGCCTCCTCGAACCGACCCTGGACCTTGTACAGCGTGACGAGGTTCCCGAGGCTCAGGAGCGTGGCGGAATCCTCGGTACCGAGTGCGCGTGTCCTCGCATCCAGTGCCCGCAGGGAGAACGCCTCCGAGTCCGCGTACCGGCCCATCACCCGGTAGAGGTACCCGAGGTTGTGAACGGTGAGGAGCGTGTCGGGGTGCTCCACTCCCAGCGTCCGCTCTTGCGCTGCGAGCGCGTCCCGGTAGAGGGCGTCGGCACGCTCGTAGCTGCCGGCGGACTCGTACAGGTCTGCGAGCGTCACGACCTCGGCGAGCGTGGCCGGGTGCTCCGCGCCGTGCGTGCGCCTCCGGGAGTCAACCGCGTCCAGGTACAGCGGCGCCGCCTCCTCGAGCCGCCCCTGCTCCACGTACATCGTCCCCAGGTTGTGCAGGCTGACGAACGTCTCGGGGTGGTCCTTGCCGAGGACGCGCTCCTGGGCCTCCAACACGCGCAGGTAGAGGGGCTCCGCCTCGTCGAAGCGCTCCTGGGCTTTGTAGAGGTAGCCGAGCTGGCCGAGGGTGGTGAGGGTGTGGGGATGCTCCGCCCCGAGCACGCTCTCCTGTGTTTGCAACGCCCGAAGGTACAGGCGCTCGGCCTCCTCGTACTGGCCCCGGAGTCCTTGCAGCAGCGCGAGGTTGCAGACGCTGACGAGCGTGGACGGGTGGACGGGGCCGAGCGACTGCTCGCGGCGGGCAAGGGCGCGCGAGAAGAGCGGCTCCGCCTCGTCGTACCGTTCCTGGCACTTGTACAGGTGCCCGAGCCCGTTGAGGCTCGTCAGCGTGGAGGGATGGGCGGGCCCGAGCGTGCGCTCGCTCGCCTCGAGGTCCCGCAGGTACAGCCGCTCGGCCTCTTCGTAGCGGCCCTGCGACGTGTAGAGACCGGCGAGGTTGCACACGCTGACCAACGTCTCCGGGTGCTCGGCCCCGAGCAGGCGCTCGCCCCGTTGCAACGCCCGGAGCAGCAGGGACTCCGCCTCGTCGTAACGGCCCTGGAGGGCGTGGAGCTGGCCGAGGCTCCCGAGGCTGATCAACGTCTCCGGGTGCTCCGGTCCAAGCGACTGTTCGCGCGCGAGCAGGGCGCGCGAGGTGAGCGCCTCTGCCTCCTCGTAGAGTCCGCGGAGTTCGCACAACGCGGCCAGGTTCGAGACGAGCGTGAGCGTCTGCGGATGCCCCGTCCCGAGTGAGCGTTCAGAGCCCTGGACGCCGCGCCGGTAGAGCGGCTCCGCCTCGGCGTACCGGCCCATGGACTTGTAGAGGTACGCGAGGTTGTTGAGGGTCGCGAGGACGTGCGGGTGGTCCGGGCCGAGCGCGCGCTCCTGCGCCTCCAGTGCACGCAGCGACAGCGCCTCTGCCTCGGCGTACTGCCCGTTGGACTCCCGGAGGCTGGCGAGGTTCACCAGGGACACGAGCGTCTCTGGGTGGGCCGGTCCGAGCACCTCTTCCCGGTGCCGAAGGATTCGCGCGGCAACCTCCACCGCCGCGTCGTAGAGGCCGGCCCCGTCGAGGAAGCCCAGCACCCGCTGGAAGGCCCCGAGCTGGCTCCCCAGGTCCCCCTGCGCCCGCAACAGCTCACGGTACCGGTCCCGCGCCCGCTCCAGTCCAACCACGCGCCACGCCGCCAGCGGCACCACCACGGTCGGCCACGACTCGCAGAACGCCGCGAAGAAAGACACGTCCAGGAGCGCACGCTCTGCGTCGTCCCCGCGGTCGTTGGCCAGCAGGTGCCCCACGCCGTGGCGCACGACGTACTCGGCGAGCTGCCGCCCGGGCTGTGACGCGGCCCCCGCCACCGCGTCTCCGAACACGTCGTGCAGCGCCCGCAGGCTCCCTGGCCGGAGCTGCGCCACGCCTCAAGCCCCCGCGGCTTCGAGCGCTTCCGCGATGGGATCCTTCTCCTCGCCCACGAGGAACCGCTTGAAGCGGTCGTGGAAGAGCCGGTACCGCTCGCCCTCGTAGACGAGCAGCTTCCCCGCGTGCAGGCGCAGAGCGGCGATGTCGTCCGCCGTCACCTTCTCCTTCGGCCGCTCGCGCTGGATGAGCTCCGCCAGCAGCGCGTCCGTCCCCGGCTCGCGCAGGATGGCGAGGTACACGAGCACGCGGTGCGCGAGGAACTCCCGGTCCCGCGGCAGGCCCATCCACAGCGCCTCGAACGCGTCGTCGAGGCTCTGCGGCACCGTCTCCGCGCGGTCCAGGCGAACCTCTCCGCTCCACACACCGTCCGCCACCAGGCGCAGGAAGAACGGGTCCGCGCCCGCGCCGCCCGAGTCCTGCGTGGCGGCCTTCCACGTCGCCTCCACCACGCCCTCGGAGGGCGTGCTCCCGCGCTCCTCGCCGAGCCGACGGAGCAGCAGCTCCACGTCCGGCCGCTGCAGCCCCGCGAGCGGCGAGGCGGTGGCAAGCGCCTTCCGCAGGTCCGGCCCCACGAACTGCCTCAGCGCCTGCTCCACCCGCTCGTTCTTCTCCTTCGCGGACGGCACGCGCCACGTGAGCAGCCCCACCGCGTTGTCCGGCATCCGGAACACGAACGCCGAGGCCACCGGGTCCTTCTCCGCCCCGAAGCCCTCGTCCAGCGCGTCCACGGCGAGCACCAGCTTCTTCCCCGCTGGCAGCCCCTCGGCCACCTTGTGCACCAGCGCCGGCAGCCGCTTGTCCCGCAGCTCCTCCAGGTCCGTGGACAGCCAGTCCTTCCGCTCCAGCTTTGCCACGTCACACAGCTGCGCCACGAGGGAGCGGAGCGCCGCGGTGGGGCTGTTGCGCCCGTCCACCGCGCTGCAGAAGTGGAAAACCCACGTGTCCCCGGTGGCGGACTGGCCGGCGGGCAGCTCGCCCAGCACGTGGCGCTTGTACAGCATGGCCATGATGGCGGACTTCCCCATGCCCGGCAGCGCCGTCAGCGCGCCCCACGGGGCAGGCCTCCCGCGGACGAACTCTGCAACTTCGTCCAACACGTCCGTGCGTCCCACGAACAGGCGCTCGTGGAAGCGCGCCAGGTCCGTGAAGTCGAAGCGTGGGTCCGCCGGGATGGGCGGCGTCTCCAGCGCCTCCATCATCTTCTTGAAGGCCTCGTAGCTCTCCAGCCCCTTGCCGTCCGCTACCGCCGTGGTCCGGTAGCCGATGTAGTTGAGCCGCTCGAGCTGCCCGGCGTTGAGGAACCACAGTTCGTCCGTCTCCACCGTCACGTCGTCCGCACCCCGCGGGCGGAACACCAGCAGCGGCGCGAGCGACAGCGGGGGCCGCGCACCGGACGGGTCCACCAGGAACACCTCGCCCTCGGCCACGTCCGCCCCGAGCAGCGTCTCGCCGTCACCCACGGTGCGCGGCGCCGCCCCCTCGATGGCCCACTCCCGCCCCTTCCACTTCACCCGCAGCGCGTGGTCCGCGAGCCACCCGAGGCCCCGCAGCGCGATCTCCAGCTGCGCGCAGCCCTTCTGCAGCCCCGCCGCGTCCGGGGCCTCGCCGTGCACCAGCTTGTTGCGGAAGGCCACCAGGTCGTTGAGCGCCACGGCGGTCTTCTGCTTCCCCGCGCCGCCGCGCGCCGGCACCCAGCCCTGGAAGGTGGGGGCGTGCTCGGCGTTGAGCGACTGCCAGAGAAACCCACCCCACGGGTGCTTCGCCGCCGCCTTGCTGACCTCCCGCGCCAGCTCCAGCCAGCCGCCGTCGGACGGGGCCTGCAGCTTCTTGTGCACCAGGGCGTTGAGCGCCGCGTCCTTCGACTTCGTCTCCACCAGCGCCCGCACGGCGATGGCGGCGGCGAGGCGGACGGCCACGCCGGAGACGCGGCAGAGCAGGAAGGGCAGGCGCCCGGTGCCCTCGCCCTCCTCGGCGCGCTTCCACTCGCGGAACCACTCGCCCGCGGTCATCCCGAGCGGGTAGGTGAGGCGACCGAGGAGTGTCTCCAGCGGCTCCACCGGCGGCTTGCTCGGGCGGGAGAATTCCGACCAGAGCCTGTAGAGCTGGTCTGGGCGCTCCGAGGGGAAGACCGGCTGCAGCAGCGCCACGAACTCCGTCTGCAATTGCTTGGCATTGCCGCCGGAGGCCAGGGCGGTGAACAGCTCGCCCACGCGCGTGCGCACGGCGGGCTCGAGCAGCTTGTCCAACTCTTCGCGCGTCCTGGGCAGGCTCACGGGGCACCTCCGGCAGGCATCTGGGACAGGGCGTCACGGACGGCGGGGGAGAGGGGCGTCCAGCGGCGGACGCGCTCTTCACCGGCAGGGGCTGCGGCGCGGGCCGAGCCGAGCACCGGCTCGAGGTCCCACAGCGCGCGCTCCACCGCGGGCTCGAAGACGGGGGTGGCTGCACCTGCGTCCAGCGCGTCGCACACGGCGAAGAGGTCCACGGGTTCGGGCTGTGCCACCACCACCTCGAGCACGCGGCGCCGGAGCGGATCGCCCCTGAGGAGCTTCGCGAGGGCGGAAGACAGCTCCTTCGCCTCGGGTTTTCCCGCGTCGGGGAAGGGGAGGCGAAGGGCACGGTCGAACACCGCGCGGCCGAGGCTGCCGGGCCACGCCGTGGCAACCACCGTCACCGGGCGGCCTGCAAGAAAGTTCCAGACATCCTGGACGGTGAGCGGCTCGCCGCGGTAGGGCGTGGTGCCCTCGTGGAGGTTGCCGAGCAGGAGCAGGATCCGCTTGTTTGCCTTTGCCAGGGCCTCGAGCGCCGAGGCCAGCGGACCGTCTGCCTTGAGCACGTCCGTGGAGGGGACCTGCCGCGAGCCGCTGCGCTCGCCGAGCACGCGCTCCACCGCGCGGACCAGTGCGCGGGCCACGCTGAGGCCGGACTGGGTGACGTCCCCGCGCTGGATGCGCAGGCGAACGATCTCCGAGAAGGCGCCGAGTCCGGATGCCCACGGGTCGGTCGGGCCAAGCGAGGAGAAGAGCCGGTCCGGCACGCTGCCTGGGGGAGAGGAGACGAGCACGAGGCCGTGGGTGGAGAGCGCCTCGCGGAGGTTGAAGTCCGAAGGCGGCGTGCCGGCGGGGACGAGCTCCTCGGAGTGGAGGTCTCCCTGGCGTTCGCGCTCGTAGCGTTCCGCCCAGGCGCCGAGCGCGGGATGGGCCTGCTGCAGCGCGGCGGCGGCGGTGGCGTCCGGGGGCGCGAGCTTGCGCGCGGGGAGGTGGACGGCCTGGAGCAGCGGGTAGAGGTTGACGCGGCGTGCGCCGGGGACGACGGGGTGGCCGGCGGGGGCGTCGAAGGCGGGGGTTGGAACTTTTCGCCCCGCGCCGTCCTGCGCGAACCAGGCGCCGGACTCTGCCTCCTTCGCGATGGGCACCTGCGAGAGGAGGCCGGGGACGGCGGCGAGCGCGTCGTGGAGGAGCTGCCGGTGCGTGCGGATGTCGTCCAGGTTGGCGAGGAAGCTGCCGTGGGCGAACTCGTTGCGGAAGTGGAGGAGGCGCGCGAGCGGGGTCTGCTCGTCACGCTGGCCGGGGTTCCAATCGAGGAGTCCCTCGGTGACGGGGGAGGTTTGGGTGGCGACGAAGCGCTCGCGCACGCGGCGGGAGAGCCCGAGCCAGGCGCCGGTGAGGAGGGGCTTCTTGTCGGTGAGCCGCTCGAAGATGTCGGCGTTGAGGTCCGCGTCGAGGATGGCGGGGTGCGTGGAGAGCGCGGCGAGGTACTCGGCGACGTAGAGGCGGCCGACGTAGGCCACGGCCTCCTCGATGGCTCGCGCGGTCTCGTCCGCGGAGTGCTCTTCGCCGTGGGTGGAGATCTCCACCCTCATCGCGAGGCACTCCCGGTAGAGGGGGAGCGGGAGGCGGTCCAACTGGTCGTCTGCGAAGAGGGGCTGTTCCATGGCGGGCGCAGACCGTAGGCGCAGCGGGGGGCGTCTTCAAGACGGGTGTGCCGCGGGGGAGCGGAGCGAGGTCATCGGACCTTGGCGTTGTTGGGACCATCCTGTCGGCCTGTCACGACGAGCCTGACGGATCTCCCCGTAGGCAGGCAGACAGCGTTTGAAGGATCTAGTTGGCACTCAAAGTGGTCGGGTGAAAGTCGCATCACGCCGTCTATGCACAACTGGACTTGGTGGTGGAAGTTCCGCAGGTAATCCATGCTGTCAATGCCGTCACGCAATGTCATTGCGACAGGTTCTTGGCCGTCCAGTGATTGCGGACGGGCAGCAAGTTCGATTCGAAAGTCCTGCGCGGTTGGCATGTGCGTGTAGAGAAATGGATACGCCGCCACGTCCAGGACCGGAGTGCAGCACGTAGCGCGGATTGCGCCGGTCCCGTGCGTTCTGGCAGTCGCAGTCGCTCCGACTGCAGGGTCGAAACAGGT
>JBDLRJ010000301.1:0-5273 GCA_039800145.1 Pseudomonadota bacterium
TCAACACCGACAACCGGCTCATCACCGACACCACCGTCACGCGGGAGCTCATGCTCGCGCACAAGGAGTGCGGGCTGACGCTCGAGGACCTGACCACCGTCCTCGTCAGCGGCTTCAAGAGCGCCTTCCTGCCGTTCCGCGAGAAGCAGGATCTCCTCAAGAGCGTGAACCAGGAGATCGAACAGACGCTCCGCCACTTCAGCCAGCGGCTGCACAGCGTCCCGGCGTAGCCGGCCAGCGCCTCAGTTCGGGACCACCAGCCGTCCCACCGCGTAGAACAAGGCTGCAACGAGCGCCGCGGCCGGGATGGTGAAGAACCACGCCCAGACGATGCGGCCGGCCACGCCCCACTGCACCGCGCGCGCCCCCTTGGTGGCACCCACGCCCACGATGGCCCCGGTGATGGTGTGCGTGGTGGACACGGGAATGCCCAGCGCCGCCACCCCGAGGATGGTCACCCCGCCGCCCGTCTCCGCGCAAAATCCTCCAATGGGCTGCAGCTTCGTCAGCGAGTGGCCCATGGTCTTCACGATCTTCCACCCGCCGAACATGGTCCCGAGCCCGATGGCCCCGTGGCACGCCAGCACCACCCACATGGGGATGTGGAACTCGCGGTCGGACCAGATGGTGCCGTAGAGCACCACGCCGATGATGCCCATCACCTTCTGCGCGTCGTTCGTGCCGTGGCTGAAGCTGAAGATGGCGGAGGAGACCAGCTGCAGCTTGCGGAACCAGCTGTCCACGCGCGCAGGCGTGTGCTCCCAGGCCCGCCACAGCGTCAGGTAGAGGATGGCGCCGAACACCAGCACCACCACCGGCGAGATGAAGATGAGGTCCGCCACGCTCATCCGCCCCGAGTGCGTCAGCCGCTGCCATCCCCACCCGAGCAGCACCAGCATCACCATCCCGAGGAACGCAGCCAGCGCCTTCTTGTGCACCAGCCAGTGCGTCCCGATCATCATCCCCGCGCCGATGACCGTCCCGATGAGCGGCGAGATGAAGATGAAGCCGGCGATCTTCAGGATGCCGGCGGCGATGAGCCCCTTCCATCCCAGCGCCACCACCGCCGCGCCGATCATCCCCCCCGCCAGCGCGTGCGACGACGAGGACGGCAGCCCCCACCACCAGGTCAGCAGGTTCCAGATGATGGCGCCCATCAGCGCCGCGAAGACGAACAGCAGCACCACGTTCGTCCCCTGGGCCTTGAGCGTGTCGAACTCGACGATGCCCTTGCCCATGGTCTTCGCCACCTTCAGCTCCCCGCCGAACGCGGCGATGAAGTTGAAGAAGGCGGCCCACGCCACCGCGGCGAACGGCGTCAGCACCCGCGTGGACACCACCGTGGCGATGCTGTTCGCCGCGTCGTGGAAGCCGTTGATGAAGTCGAACACCAGGGCCAGGAACACGAGGCCCACCACGGCCGCGAGCAACATGGCTACGCGTGCTCCAGGACCACGCCCTCGATGATGTTCGCCACGTCCTTGCACCGGTCCGTGGCGCCCTCGAGGAAGTCGTAGACCTCCTTCCACTTGATGACCGTCAGCGGGTCCGCACCGCTCTTGAACAGGGAGGCGAGCCCCTGCCGCAGCAGCTCGTCCGCCTCGTTCTCGAGCACGAGCAGTTGGCGGCACTCGTCGATGATCTGCTCCGGCTGCTTGATGGTGCGCAGCGCCTTCACCGCGCGCTGCATGGTGACCGCGCACTTCACCAGCACGTGGCCGAGCGCCTTCGCCTGGTCAGGGGCGGCAGACATCTCGTAGATGCGGATGCGCACCGCCGCCGCCTCCGCCATGTCCAGCACGTCGTCGATGCGGGACATGAGCCGGTACATGTCCGCGCGGTCGAACGGGGTGATGAACTGCGTGTGCAGCCGCCCCGAGGCCTTGTGCACCACCTGGTCCGCGCGGTGCTCGACTTCCTTGATGGCCTTCACCTTGGCGTCGACGTCGCTGAGATCGTCCAGCAGCCCCGCCACCAGCTTCGTCCCCTCCACCGCTGCAGCTGCCTGCTCGTCGAAGGCGTCGAAGAACTCGTCGGACTTCGGCATCAGCTTCTCGAGCATGGCTCACTCCGTTCACGCGCTCTGCGCGGGGGGGATGGGCACGGCCTCCTGCCGGGTCGGCAGGCCCGCGGGTCCTAGCGTGGAACCCGTCCAGTTGGGAACAATTCCGGGCACGCCCCGGAGCACGCGCGAGTGGAGCGAGATGCGCCGGTCCACGAGGAAGCGCCACCACAGGCGCGTCCAGGAGGCGTGGGTCGCGAGCCCCGCGTAGTACCCGGGGGCCAGGGCCCGGACGCGCGGCAGCCTCGGCCACGCCACGCGCATGAGATCGTGGTGCTCCACGTGGAAGCCCACGTTGAAGGCGAGGAGGTTCAGCGGCCCGACGTAGCTCGACGTCTCCTGCGCAGGGGCGTCTCCGTGCACCAGGAAGTGCTCCTGCACCCACCTCGCCCCGAGCGGGTGGAACCCCACGGAGAAGAACGTGGAGAGCAGCAGGTAGGCCACCGCCCCGCCGCCCCAGCCCCACGCCACCGCGGCCGTGAAGGCCCCCTGCACCGCCACGTTGGCCACCCACCATGCGTCCACGATGGGGATGGACCGCAGCTGCAGCACCCGCGCCACCTGGAACAGCGGGAAGAGCAGCATCCACGCCGCCTTCCCCCACGGCGAGCTGCCTACGAACCGCACCTCGAAGGGCGCCGGGAGATCCGCGTCCCACTGGGGGTCTCCCTGGAAGCGGTGGTGCAGCAGGTGGTAGCGCCGGAAGGAGACGGCGGACGGCACCACGATGGGGAGGTTCGCCACCAACTGCAGCAGCAGGTTGGCGCTCGGGCGGACGAAGACCAGGTTGTGGGTGCACTCGTGGATGAGGACGAAGAGGGCGTGGTTGGCCACCGCGCCCACCGTCCACGCGCAGAGCAGCAGCCAGCCTGCCCCCACGTCCCGCAGCGCCCACGCGAGCCCCACCTGCAGCCCCACCACCGCGAGGACGATGGGGAAGGTGCCGAGGAACGGCCCGAACAGCGCCGAGAGCTCCGGGTGGGCCTTCAACATCTGGCGGGTGCGCTCGAGGTGAGGCTCAGGCTGTTCGACCACGACGGGGTGCGGGAGCATGCGGCCTGATACGGACGCTCCGTTCGGCACGCACGCCCGCCGAGCGCCCGTCGTCGTCAGCTGGACAGCGCCTCCATCACGCGGTCCTCCAGTTCGCGCGTCTCCACGTGGACGAGTTCGCGGGCGAGCGAATCGGTCAGCTTCTTCTGTACCGGTCCGGGCAGGTGCTTGCGGAGTTCGCCGAGGAAGCGAGGCGGTCCCACCAACACCAGCCGTGCGTACTTGCCGTGGTGGTGCGCGAGGTGCTCGGCCACCTCCCGCGCGAAGCGGAGTCCCTCGAGGTCCCGGTGTCGTGTCCCCGGCTCCTGGTAGTTGGGATGGTCCGTCAGCACCGCCTCCGCCTTCATCCGGCTCTCCGGGTGGGAGAACTCCTCGCGCAGGCGCCAGCGGCGCGCCGCGTCGTTGGCGGTGAAGAGCCGCGCCGAGGCCTCGTCTCCCACCAGGATCCACGTAGCCATGTCTTGCGTTCCCTCCTGCAGGGGAGGGTGGACACGGGCCGCGGGCGCGGGGACCGGGGCTTGCGGGGAGGCGACCGCTGCTACGTCAGCTTCATCCCCTTGGGGATGACCACCACGCCGCCCGGCGTCACCACGAAGCGCCTGCGGTCCGCCTCCAGATCGTAGCCGATGGTGGTGTCCGGGGGGATCTCCACGTTCTTGTCGATGACCGCGCGCCGGATCCGGCAGCGCCGGCCGATCTTCACGTCCTCGAAGAGGATGGACTCGGAGATGTCGCTGTAGCTGTTCACCCGGACGCTGGGGCTGAGGACGCTGCGGGCCACGTGGCCACCGGAGATGATGCAGCCCTCGCTCACCAGCGAGTCCGTGGCGTACCCCACGCGCTGCGCCTCGGGGTTCTCGAACACGAACTTCGCCGGCGGGTGCGTGGCGCGCGCGCTGTGGATGGGCCAGCGCTCGTTGTACAGGTTGAACACCGGGTCCACGTCCACCAGCTCCAGGTTGCAGTGGAAGAAGGTGTCGATGTTGCCCACGTCCCGCCAGTAGCCGCGCTCCTTCTCGCCCTGGCCGGGGATGACGTTGCGTGCAAAATCGTACACGTACACCGGCGCGTGCTTGTACAGCTCCGAGATGATGGACTTCCCGAAGTCGTGCGCCGAGCCCTCGACGGCCGCGTCCTTCACCACCTCGCGCACCAGCGTGTCCGTCTCGAAGAGGTAGTTGCCCATGGAGGCGAGGCACATCCGCGGGTTGCCGGGCATGGGCGGCGGATCCTTCGGCTTCTCCAGGAAGTTCCGCATCTCGCCGTAGGGGCCTACGTCGATGATGCCGAACTCGTGCGCCTGCTCGATGGGGACGGGGATGGCGGCCACGGTGCAGGCGGCCTTCTTCGCCACGTGGAAGTCCAGCATCTGCTGGACGTCCATCCGGTACACGTGGTCCGCGCCGAAGACGAAGATGTGGTCCGGCTCCTCGTCCGTCACCAGGTTGAGGTTCTGGTAGATGGCGTCCGCGCTGCCCTTGTACCAGTCCGTGCCGGTCCGCATCTGCGCGGGCACCGCCTCCACGTAGTGGCCGAGGAACGGCGTCATCTGCCACGCGCGGGACAGGTGCTTGTTGAGCGAGTCCGACTTGTACTGCGTCATCACCTTGATCTTGTAGACGCCGCTGTTGACGAAGTTGCTGAGGCAGAAGTCGATGATGCGGTAGCGCCCGCCAAACGGCACGGCCGGCTTCGCGCGCTCGCGCGTGAGGGGATCCAGCCGCGTGCCCTGTCCACCCGCGAGGATCATTGCGAGGAGTTTCGACATGGGGTCTCCCTACGTCACGGTGGCCGCGCCCTGCACCTGCCCTGGCGCACTGGAGCGGGACATTAGTCCGGTTCTCCACCAAGGCGAGGGATGTGGAAGCCGGTGCCCGACGGTTGCTAGCGTACGTGTCTAACCATGCGTCCAGTGATGTACCTGCCTCCTGAGGGCCAAAAGCGCCGCAGCTTCCTGAAAACGGGGATCGCGGGCGGCGTGCTGCTCGCGCTCGGCGGGGTGGGCTACGTGGCCACCCGCAAGGGCCCCTCGCGGGCCGTGCCTGCTTCCGGACTGCAGGTCCTGGATGCAGACGAGTACGCGGTGCTCGCGGCCATTGCGGCGAGGGTCATCCCGGACCGGCCCGGCTTTCCGACGGTGGAGGAGATTGGCGTGGCG
>JBDLRJ010000302.1:0-8068 GCA_039800145.1 Pseudomonadota bacterium
AGAAGCCGAACAGCACGTAGGCCCAGCCGAGGTCCGGGTTGAAGTACCGCGTGGGCACGAACGGCAGCGTCAGGTGCGTGTCCAGCACCAGCCGGGGCCCGCCGGACCAGTCCGTCAGCAGCCCGAACACCGCGAGCAGGTAGAACGCCGTCTGGAGCAGCAGCTTGTACCGCCCCGCGAGCCCCTTGCTGTTGCGCTTGCTCAGCTTGAGCCAGTCGTCCAGGAAGCCGGTGAAGCCGTAGCCCAGCAGCACCAGCATCACCGCCCAGACCTGCCGGCTCCGGAGGTCCGCGAACAGCAGCGTCCCGAGCGACAGCGCCGCGATCACCAGGTAGCCGCCCATGGTTGGCGTGCCCTTCTTCTTCTGGTGCGTCTCCGGCACGTCCTCGCGCACGTTGCTCTGGCCGTACTGGCTCACCTTCAGCGCCCGGATGAGCCAGGGCCCCAGCAGCATCCCCAGCACCAGGGAGGACACCCCCGCGGCGAGGATGCGGAAGGTGGGGTAGCGCAGGAAGTTCAGCCAGCGCCCCGCCTCCCCGTCCTTCAGCCACTCGTAGAGCAGGAACATCATGGCCCGTGTCCTCCCGCGGTGGGCTGCCCCGTGAGCGCAGCCACCACCCGCTCGAGCCGCATCCCGCGGCTCCCCTTCACCAGCACCACGTCACCGGGCTGCAGCAGCGACCGGAGCCACTCCACCAGCGGCTCCACCTCCAGGAAGTGCCGCCTCACGCCCGTCACGTCCGCCGCGCAGCCGTCCGCCGAGCGCGGCCCGAAGAAGGCGAGCACGTCCGCCTTCTTCCCCGCGAGCTTTCCCAGCCCCACGTGGTCGTCCTTCTCGCCCGCCCCCAGCTCCAGCATGTCCCCGAGCACCGCGAAGGCCCGGCCCCCGGGCGCAAGTTCATCCAACGTGTCCAGCGCCGCCGCCATGCTCGCCGGGTTGGCGTTGTAGCAGTCGTCGATGACGGTGACGCCGCCGGGGGCATCCAGCACGTTGAGCCTCCGGGCGTAGGGCCGCGCCTGCTCGAGCCCCGCGCGGCACTCGGCGGGCGCGTACCCGAGCGCGAGGCACAGGGCGAACGCCGCCGCGGCGTTCTGCGCGTTGTGCTCGCCCACGAAGTGCAGCCGCACCGGGTGCACCTCCCCGCGCACCTGGACGTGGGCCGTCATCCCGTCCCGCCCATGGAGGTCCACGCGCACCAGCCGCACGTCCGCGGACTCCGCCCGGCCGAAGGTGAGCACCCGCGGAAGCCCTGCCGCCTGCGCCACCACGTGCGCGTCGTCCAGGTTCACCACCGCCGTGGCCCCGGGCCCCAGCGCGCGGAACAGCTCCCCTTCCGCCGCCGCAACGCCCTCGAGCGAGCCCAGCCCCTCGAGGTGCTCGGGCTGCACCACGGTGAGGACGGCCGCGTCCGGCTCGGCCACGCGCGCGAGCCGCGTCATCTCCCCCGCGTGGTTCATTCCGAGCTCCACGACGCCGGCCACGTGCGCGGGGGCGAGCCGGAACAGCGTGAGCGGCAGCCCCACCTCGTTGTTGAAGTTGCCCTCGGTGCGCAGCGCCGGGCCGCGCGTGGCGAGGATGGCCGCCACCATCTCCTTGGTGGTCGTCTTGCCGTTGCTGCCCCCCACCGCCCCGAGCGGGACCCGGAAGCGCCGCCGGTGGTGCCGCGCCAACGCCCCCAGCGCCGCGAGCGTGTCCGGCACCTCGTACGCACACAGCCCCTCGGGGACCGTGCGCCCCGCCTCCACCACCACGGCGGCGGCCCCTCCCTCTCGCGCCGAGGAGAGGAAGGCGTGCGCGTCGAACCGCTCGCCCTTCAGCGCCACGAAGAGGCAGCCCCGCGAGAGCGCCCGCGTGTCGGTGCAGACGGCGGTGAACGGTGCTGCGGGCGCAGCTCCCCGCCGGGTGGCCCCGGTGGCGGACAGCACCTCTTCGTCTGTGAAGGACAGCGGCTGGGACACGTCGCTGTGACCTCAGGCCTTTCGCTCTGCCAGCGCCGCCACCGCGACCTCCCGGTCGTCGAACGGCGCGCGGGTGCTGCCGGTGATCTGCCACGTCTCGTGGCCCTTGCCGGCAATGAGCACCACGTCCCCCGGCCTGGCCAGCGAGGCCGCCAGCCGGATGGCCTCCTTGCGGTCCTGCTCCACGAGGAAGCCGCGCTCGCCGCCCTTCGCCTTCGCGGGGCTGATGCGGCGTACCCCCGCCTTCTCCAGGCCGGGGAGGATCTCCGAGATGATGTCGTCCGGGTCTTCCGTGCGGGGATTGTCGCTGGTCACCACCACCAGGTCCGCCCCCTCGCCGGCCACCGCGCCCATCAGCGGGCGCTTGCCGCGGTCGCGGTCCCCGCCGCAACCGAACACGGTGATGACGCGCCCCTTCGCCAGCGCGCGCGTGGTCTCCAGCGCGCGGGCCAGCGCGTCGTCCGTGTGCGCGTAGTCCACCAGCGCCGTCACGCCGTCCGCCTCCACCGCCTCCATGCGGCCCGGCACGCGCGTCACCCGCTCGATGCCGTCCTGCACGTCCCGGCGGCTGAAGCCCGCCCCCAGCGCCATCCCCACCGCGGTGAGGATGTTGTCCAGGTTGTGCATCCCCACGAGCGAGCTCTTCACCGGGATGTCCCCGGCCGGCGTCTTGAGCGTGGCCCGGATGCCCGCGAGCGAGTACTCCACGTTGGCCGCGGAGATCTCCCCGTTGCCCACGCGGCTGAACTTCCACGCCATCCGCTTGAGCCCGCGCAGCTCGTTGTAGAGCCGCACCGCGTAGGTGTCCTCGCCGTTCACCACCGCCACGCCGCCGAGGCTCAGGTTCTCCGCGAAGAGCTTCCGCTTGGCCTGGAAGTAGTCCTCCATGTCCTTGTGGTAGTCGAGGTGATCCCGCGACAGGTTGGTGAACCCGGCCGCGCGGTAGGTGAGGCCGTGCACCCGCTCCTGCGCGAGCGCGTGGCTGGAGACCTCCATCACCACCGTGTCCGTGCCGGCGTCCACCATGTCGCGCAGCAGCTTGTGCAGCGCGAGCGGGTCCGGCGTGGTGTGCGGGGCCTCCACGCGGCGCCCGGCGTACTTGTACTGCACCGTGCCGATGAGCCCCGTGCTCGCACCTCCCGCGGCGCACATGGACTCGAGCAGGTAGGACGTCGTCGTCTTCCCGTTGGTGCCCGTCACGCCCAGCAGCACCAGCTCCTTCGCCGGGTTCCCGTAGAAGTTCGCCGCCACCACCGCGAGCGCCCGCCGCGCGTTGCCCACGACGAACACCGGCACCTTCGCGTCCACCGGGCGTTCCACGAGCAGCGCGGAGGCGCCCCGCGCAATGGCCTCGCCCACGAACTGCGCCCCGTCCTCCTTCGTCCCCGGCACGGCCACGAACAGGTGCCCCGGCTCCACCTGGCGCGAGTCCGCCGTCACCGCGGTGATCTCCACCCGCGCGCGGCTGCCGCCCACCTGCTCCGCTCCACATCCCGCCAGCACGTCTGACAGCTTCATGCGTTCAAACCCTTTCGTCGGGGACTCGTGGCCCTCACGGCCGCCCCTGCAGCGTCAGGACCACCTGCGTCCCCTTCTCCACCCACATCCCCGCCGCCGGGGACTGCGCCACCACGCGCCCAGTCCCCGCCAGCCGCGGCTCCAGTGCCGCCCCCAACAGTTGTGCCACGGCCTCGCGTCCCACCTTCCCGGTCATGTCCGGCACGGCGACGGAGCCCTCGCCCACCCGCTCGGTGACCTCGGGCACCGTGGCCGCGAGCCGCTCGTCGCGGGCGTTCTCGCGCGGGGCCACCGCGGGGGCCGCCGGGCCCAGCATCTTCGGCGCCGGCACCACCGCCACGGGCTGCGGGGTGGAGGCGGGAACGCCCAGGTACGGCATCAACTGCTCGGCGATCTCCTTGAACGCCGGGGCCGCCACCAGGCCCCCGTAGACGTCCGTCTTCGGCTCGTCGATCAGCACCGCGATGACCGCGCGCGGCGCCTCCGCGGGCAGCATGCCGATGAAGGACGCGAGCCGCTTGTCCGAGTAGCCGCCGGCCACGGGATCCACCTTCTGAGCCGTGCCCGTCTTGCCCGCCACGCGGTACTCGGCAAGCCGCGCCCGCGGCGCCGTGCCCTCCTTCTCCACCACGCTCTCCAGCATGGAGACCACCGCGCGCGCGTTCTTCTCGCTCACCACGCGCGCCACCTCCGTGGGCCGGTTCTCGAGCAGCACCACCCCGTCCGGGTCCACGACGCGCTGGACAAGGTAGGGCTTCATCCGCACCCCGCCGTTGGCGAGCGTGGCGTACCCGGCCGCGAGCTGCACCGCGGTGGCCGTCAGCCCCTGTCCGAACGCCTCGGTCGCCAGGGCTATCTCCGCGCGCGGGTACGGGACGATGCCCCGCGCCTCGCCCGGCAGTCCCAGCCCCGCCTTCTCGCCGAACCCGAACGCGCCGTAGTAGCGCACCAGGCGGTCCCGCCCGAGCCGCTGCGCCACCTTCGCCGCGCAGATGTTGGAGGAGACCTGGAGGATGCCGCGCGTGGTGAGCGTGTCGTGCGGGTGCGTGTCGTGCACCGTGTGGCGGCCCACGTTCCAGCGCCCTTTCTCGCAGTAAAAGGACTCGTCCACCCGGATGGTCTTCTCCTCGAGCGCCGCGGCCACCACGAAGGCCTTGAACGTGGAGCCCGGCTCCAGCGCGTCCAACGCCGCGCGGTTCCGCAGCGTGTCGCGCGGGAGATCCTTCGGCGTGTTGGGGTTGAAGCGCGGGTGGTTGGCCAGCGCGAGGATCTCCCCCGTCCGCGGATCCATCACCACCGCCATCCCCGCCGTGGCCTTCGCGTCCTCCACCGCGCGCGACAGCGCCTTCTCCGCCATGTGCTGGATGCTCCGGTCCAGCGTGAGCGTGACGGAGGCCCCCTGCCGCTCGATGGGATCCGACGTCCCGTGCGTCAGCAGCTTCCGCCCCCGCGCGTCCCGGTACCCCGCGAGCCGCGCCGTCTGCCCGGACAGCTCGTCGTCGAACGCCAGCTCCAGCCCCTCGAGCCCCTTCCCCTCGAGCCCGGAGATCCCCACCACGTGCGCGCCCAGCTCGCGCTGTGGGTAGAAGCGCTGCGGCTCGCGCGTGACGCCGAGCCCCGGGAGCCCCAGCGCCTTTACCGCGATGCCCTCCTCCTGCTTCACCTGGCGCTTCACCCAGGCGAAGCGGCGCGCGCGCTCGAACCGCGCGAACAGCTCGGCCGCGTCCAGCTTCAGCACGCGCGCCAGGTCCTTCGCCGCCGCCTTCTTGTCCTTCAGCTCGGAGGGGTCCACCCAGATGCTTTCCACCTCCACGCTCTGCGCGAAGGGGATGCCGCGGCGGTCGAAGATGTCCCCGCGGCGCGCCGGGATGGGGATCTGGCGGACGTACTGGTCCTGCGCCATGCCCTTGAGCTTGGCCTGCTCGCGCACCTGCAGGTGCCACGCGCGGTACAGCACCGCACCCAACCCGCCGAAGAAGACGAGCGCGAGCAACGCCACGCGCCACTTCAGCCCGCGGGTGCTGCCGTCCGCGGACGGGGCGGGACGGCTGGACTTCAGGTCCCTCACGGCTGGGCCTCCCGCGCCGCCGTCAGCAGGGGCCGTGCACGGGCAGGAGCCGCGGGGCGATCCGCGCGGGGCTGGGACGCGCCGAGCGTGATCACCGCGCCGGCAGGGGGCGGCGCCATGCCCAGCTGCTCGCGCGCAATCCGCTCCAGCCGCGCGGGGTTCTTGAGCGCCGCCAACTCCACGCGCAGCTCGTCGTTCTGCCGCAGCAGGTCGTGGTTCTCCCCCTCGAGCCGGCTGAGCTCGTAGCCAACCCCCACCACGAGCACGCGCGAGGTGACGTGCATGAGCCCCACGCCCACGAACACCGCCACGCCGAGCAGGGGCGGCAACACCTGGACGAGCAGGGAACCGAGGGAAGCGGACCGCGCGCCGCCGGAAGACTCGACGTTCATGACACTCTCTCCACTGCACGCAGGTGGGCGCTGCGCGCCCGGGGGTTGGCTTCCAGCTCCGGTCCAGATGCCGCCACGGCCTTGCGAGTGAGCGCCTGGAACGCGCCGCGCTGTCCGCACGCACACACCGGCAAGCCCGGCGGGCAGTTGCAGCGTCCCTCCAGCTCGCGGAACCGCTCCTTCACCATGCGGTCCTCGAGGCTGTGGAAGCTGATGATGGCCGCGCGCCCGCCGCGCTTGAGCACCCGGGGCAGCGCGTCCAGCGCGCACCCCAGCGCCTCGAGCTCCCCGTTCACCGCCATGCGCAGCGCCTGGAAGGTGCGCGTGGCCACGTGGATCCGCTTCGGCCACTTCGCGCGCGGCACGCCCCGCCCCACCGCGGCCACCGCCCCTGCCGTGGTGGTGGGCAGCGCCCGCTTGAGCTCGCGCGCAATGGGACGGCTGAAGGGCTCGTCCCCCAGCCGGTAGATGACGTCTGCGAGCTCCGCCTCCGGCAGCCGGGCGATGAGCTCCGCCGCCGTCTCGCCGTCCGCGCCCATCCGCATGTCCAGCGGACCGTCCGCCTGGAAGCTGAAGCCGCGCTCGGCGGTGTCCAGCTGCGGGGAGCTCACGCCCAGGTCGAGCAGCAGGCCATCCACCACCTCGCCCCCGAGCAGCCGCTCCACCTCGCCGAAGTTCCCCGCCCGCGCCTCGAACCGCTCGCCGAACCCGGAGAGCCGCTCGCGGGCCGCGGCGAGCGCGGTGGGATCCCGGTCGATCCCGATGACGCGCGCCCCCGCCTCCAGCAGCGCCTCCGAGTGGCCCCCGCCGCCCAGGGTCCCATCCACGATCACCTTCCCGGCCGCGGGCGCGAGCGCGCGCACGGCCTCGTCCTTCAGGACGGTGACGTGGGAGAAGGCCATGGGCTCAGGCCCACCCCGGCCGGAAGGCCGCCAGCGCCGAGGCGCGGTTGGGGTAGCACTCGAGTTCCTGCCACGCGCCGGCCACGCGGAGGATGGCGGCGACGTACGGGGAGGCGCCACACAGCTTGATGTCCCCGCCGGCAGCACGCAGCAGCGGCGCGCGCTGAACGAGCGGCTGCAGCCCCCGGTAGTCCAGGTGGCCCACCTCGCCCAGGTCCACCACCACCTGCCGGTGGCCGCGGTGCACCAGGCGGAAGAGCGTCTCGGCCACCTCGTGCAGCTGCTCGCGGGAGAGATCCCCCTCGAGGAAGAGCGTCGCCACGGGCGGCGCACCCGGCCGCCATCCCGGCTGGATCTCCACTGCCGCGTCCTGCTGTGCCGTGTCCGTGTTCCTCATCCCTGCCTCAACTCCATGAGCACGCGCTGCACCTGCGCAGAGTCCGCCTCGGCGCGCGCCTCCTCCTGCGCCTTCGTCCAGCCGGAGCGGCTCCACAGCTCCAGCACCTTGATCATCCCGGCCCAGATGACGTCCCGCTCGAGCCCCGCGTGCGCCCGCAGCGGCGGCGGGACCAGGATCCGCCCCAGCTTGTCCAGGGTGACCTCCTGCGCCGGGGCCACGTACAGCCGCATCAGCGTCTTCACCCCGGGCTCCATGGCGCTGCGGCGGGCCAGGGCCGACTCCAGCTGCTCCCACTCCCGCACCGGGTAGGCGTGGAGGCACCCGTCGAGCCCCGTCGTGAGGATCAGCCGTTCGTCGTAGTGGCCCACGAGCACTTCACGCAGCCGTGCCGGGAGGCTCGTCCGCCCCTTCCCGTCCACCTGGTGCTCAAAGACGCCACGAAACACGGTTTACCCACCACCCAGAGCCCATTTCTTGGGCGTATCCACCACTCCTTACCACTCCTTGCCCCGAACCAAGCCTGAAAATAGGGGTGCTACAGGGATGGGTCAAAGAATCCACCGGACCGTTTCAGGCCTGATCGTTGACGGCTGCTGGGGGGCTTGCTAGGTCGCCTGCCCGGTTGGCCTCCCCGCTCAGGAAAGCTCGCGGCCGGCGAGTGCAGGGACGAGCCCACCGCAGTCACACACCCCGCGGGCTCTCCCGCATACAGGAGCAGGTCATGAAGAACGGCATCCGTCTGGCCCTGGTTGCAGCGTTCACCCTCGTCGTCACGGCGTGCGCCCCCGGCGCCCGCCTGGGCGGTGGCAAGGAGGGCGCTGCCGAGGCC
>JBDLRJ010000303.1:0-2693 GCA_039800145.1 Pseudomonadota bacterium
GAGTCCGTGTTGGAGCGGGTGGCCGAGCGCGGCGTCCCCCACGGCGAGAAGCCCCCCGGTGGCGCGTGAGCTCGCGGCCCCGGCAGGGTGCCAGGTGGTGGAGGGGAGACCGGGGGCGAGTTCATCCGGGAGCAGTCCCTTCGACCACGCGAGGGCGAGCGCTTCACCGAGTGCGCCGGGGGCCGCCTGGGGACCCCAGGCCACGGCGAACCAGCCTCCGGGGTCCGGGAAGAGCTCGAGCGCGGTGAGCCCCGGTGCGGGGAGCAGGAGCACGTGGGCCGTGGAGGATGCGTTGGGGCGGGTGGCCGACAGCCGGAGAGAGACGACGCGGGTGGCAGGCGGGGGCCGGTACCCGCGCCACGCGCGCGCGGGGAGGTGGCTTCCGAGCCCGGTGGCGAAGATCACCGCCCGGTAGCGATCCGTGCGTCCCTGCGCGCGTACCACCCAGTCTCCTCGCCGGGGACTGGTCTCGGGGATCCGCTCTACGCCATCCACCCGCCGGCCGAGGAAGATGGCGCCGTGCATGGACGCGGAGGCCGCGAGCGACTGTCGCAGAGGTTCTGCGTCCGGGAGCCACAGCAGCGGCGCGGGGGGATCAGGCAGGGCGACGGTCCGCCCCTCCTGGTGGGCGATCACCTTCGTCACGCGCGTCACGGGCCAGTTTCCGGGCACCCGGCAACCGAGGGCGGCGAGATCCGTCCGGCAGGCGGGCGTCAACAGCACGGGAGGGCGGTGGGCGCGGGGGTGCTGCGGATCATGGACGTGGATGGCGTAGCTGCGACCGCGTATGCGGCCGGCGATCCCCAGTGCCGCCGCGGCGGCCACGGCCGCTAGTCCTCCACCGACGACGGCGACCCGCGCGCCGTCCGGCAACCCCTCGCCCGTGTCCATGCCCGCCCCGCGCCCGTTCGCCCGCCCTGCGGCCGGCGCAGAGCAAGGTGCGTTCCGCGGCGTGCCGCCGGGAGGGCGCGGAAGGAAGCGTTGGTGACCGGAGAAGTTACCGCCGCTGGAAGCGAACGGTCCTGCCGCCGGGCTGCTGCGTGGGGAGCTCGAGCCCGAACTGCCACCAGGCCGGCTCGTAGGGGCGCATCTTGAGGCGCTTGTCGTTCTGGAGCTGGTTGAGGCTGTTCTTCAGCTTCTCGTCGGAGGGGTTGGCTTCCACCGCGCGCGACAGGACCTTCAGGGCCTTGTCCTTGTCCTTCAGCTGCAGCGCGCACCAGGCGTAGGCCACCCACACGAGGGGCTCCTTGTTGGAGGCCTTCACCGCGAGCTCGAACGCGGTGTTCATCTTCTCGGGCTGTTGGCGGCGGTACCAGAGCGCCCCCTCGAGGGCGCGGGCCATGCCGTTGCGGTCGGTGCCCTTCGAGAAGTGGACGAGCGCGGCATCCAGGTCCCCCACCATGTACTTGATCATCCCGACCTGGGAGTGGAGCTCCGGGCCCACGAGGAACTGCCACTTGTCGAACTGGAGGCCCTGCTCGAGCAGCTGGATGGCCTTCTCGATCCGGGCCTTCTGCTCCTTGGCGTTCTGCGAGACGGTGGACAGTTCCGCCTGCGCCTTCGTGGAGAGGGCCTGGATGCGGGTCGCCACGCGGCGCGCGAGGAGGATGTAGGCGCCCACGAACACGAGGGTCCCCGGCACGAGGCCCCACAGGAGGTTGCCGGTGGCCACCCGGATGCCCACGGCCGTGGCCACGCCCAGCGCCACCGCGATCAGGAGGTTGTACATGGCGGCGGCCTTTACCGGGATTGGCCGTGGCCTTCAACAGAGCGGTTCACCTGCGCGGTGGATCGTGATAACTCGCGCCCCGCGTCGTCGTCGGGCCCTCTGACGGAATTGGTAGACGTAGCGGACTCAAAATCCGCCGCCCTCTAAAGGCGTCCCGGTTCGAGTCCGGGGAGGGCCACTCGAGTTCCCCTGTCAGTTCCGTGGGTTACCGGAGGCGGTAGCAAGCCGGTAGCAAACCTGCTCGAGCTGACGGCAGAAGCCCGCGGAATCACGACGACCGGTGCGACTGCGTGGCGCTCGATTTTGAGCTTCAGCACCTCGTGGCAGACCACCTCCCATTCGAACGTGGTGTAGCCGTCGATGACCTTGACCTGCCCGGGGAATCTCGGACCAGTTGAAACGTGAGACGGTGCCCCTCCGGCACACACGGAGGGCCGCACGAGGAAGAGCAGGTTCACGGAAGAGCAGGTGGTGAAGCTCCTCCGCGAGGCCGACAGAAGCACGGTCCCGGAGGCCGGCAGGAAGTACTGTCGTGAGCAACCAGGCGCTGTACCGGTAACGGAAGAAGCTCGGCGCCAACGACGCCAGGCGCCTCGAACAGCTCGAACACGAGAAAGCCCGGCTGAAGATACTGCTGGCCGAGCAGGAGCTCGGCAACCGGCTAGAACCCCTTCGCCTCCGCCAACTCCCGCACCACGAAGCACCGACCCTCGTCGGCGTAGTCCATCATGATGCAGTTGAACAGGGGCAAGGAGTTGCCGGTTCGGACCACCTGGAAGGCAACCTGGCTCCACTCCTCCAACTGGTTTTGCTCCCACATGGCCTGGTCCGCCTCCCTGATCGAAGTCAGGCGTATCCCGACGGGGGAGGTGTTGGTCGTGTAGTAGACCGAGAGGCACGGCCCGACTGCATCCTTCACGTTGTTCGCGCGCTCACGTTGGGTGGACTTGATGGTGTCCACGGA
>JBDLRJ010000304.1:0-4869 GCA_039800145.1 Pseudomonadota bacterium
CCGATCTTCGAGCAGCACATGCCGGCGGGGCTCGGCTACATGGCGCTCGCGGCCATGGTGTTCGGCCGGTGGACGCCGCTGGGCGCGTTCGGCGCGGCGGTGTTCTTCGCCGCCGGCAACGCGCTGCGCGTGGGGCTCGCCTCCTCCGCGCCGGCGTTGATGCAGGTCGTGCCCCAGGGGGTGCTCATGGCGCTGCCCTACGCGCTGACGCTGGTGGTGCTCGCGTTCCAAGGAGGCCCCGCGCAGGCCCCCGCGGCGCTCGGCATCCCGTACGATCCCGAGCGGCGGTAGCCCACGGAAAAGGGGCGCGGGGTTGTTCAGCGACGCGCCAGCGCCTGCGCGATGAATTGCGCCGCCTCCTGCATCTCCAGCACGTTCACCCCGTGTGACAGCCCCGGGTAGACCCGCGTGGTGACGCGCGCGCCCCACGCCTCGAGCGCACGGGCGGACGGGTCCACCACGGACGGCGGGATGAGCCGGTCGTCCTCTCCGTGCGCCACCAGCACCGGCGTGCGGACCGCCCCCGGCTCGGGCCGTTCGGACTCGGCCACCAGGCCCGAGAGCATCACCACCGCGGCCGGCCCCGGGCGGCGGTGTACCGCGAGCCACCCCGCCACCATGGCCCCCTGCGAGAAGCCCACCAGCACGAGCCGGTCCTTCCCGAGCCCGCGGCGGGCGAGCTCTCCGTCGATCCACCGGGACAGCTCGGCGCCCGCCACGCGCACGCGCGCAGGGCGGTTCTCCTCCGTCACCCCGCGGACGCTGAACCACTGCCGGCCGGTCCCCCCCTGGTCCCAGGGCTCGAGCGCGGGCGGCGTGACGAACTCCGCGGTGGGCAGCGCGGCGGCGAGCCGGGGCGCGAGGAGGGAGAACGAGGCCGCGTCCGCGCGGAGGCCATGCAGCATCACCACCAGGTGCGTGGGTGGGCCTTGCCGGGCCGCGAGCACCACCGGTGCCGGTGCGCTCCCCGCGTCCGCCTGGGGACGCGGCGCACTCGAGGTACATGCCCCCGCGAGGACCGCCGCGACGAGGAGCCCGAGTGCTCGCACCGGCCTCACAGCCTCCAGGCCACCCCGAGCAGGGTCTGGAGCGTGAAGGCGCCGGTCCCCTCCCAGGTCTGCAGCGTGGGGCCCATGCGGAGGTTCAGCGTCAGCGCGAGGTTGCGGTC
Organism: Pseudomonadota bacterium; assembly: GCA_039800145.1. GTDB lineage: Bacteria > Myxococcota > Myxococcia > Myxococcales > Myxococcaceae > VGRA01. The sequence continues at coordinate 1,169 of JBDLRJ010000304.1, forward strand.
CAGGAAGTACTCCGCCCCGCCCCCGGCGAGCACCGGCACGCGCAGGTGCAGCTTCTCGAAGTCGAACCACAGCGGGCACTCGAGCGCCGCGTGCAGCTGCAGCGCACTGCCCACCGGGATGCCCACGGTGAATGCCAGCGGGAGCGACAGCGCCCACACCTGGGGATCCTGCACCACCGTGAGCACGCCCGGCGCGAACTCCACGCCCAGGTTCACCCGCGGGCTGCCGTAGAGCAGCGCGCGCGCCACCGCCTGGAGCTTCAGCTCCGGGGCAATGGTGGAGATGCTCCCCTCCACGCCGTAGTTGAACGATGCGCGCGCCCCCACGTCCACGCGGGAGTGGACGCCGCGCAGCAGCCCCGCCGTGATGCCGGGGAACGCGGCCTGCCCGGTGAGGACGGTGCGCGACTCGCCCACCGTCTGGCCCGCCATGGTGCTCCAGCCCTGGCTCCGGATGATGGGCTCGGAGATCTCGATCACCTGCGCCGCGGCGGGGGCAGCAACGAGGGTGGCGGCGACAAGCAGGGCGGTGCGGATCACGGCGTGGACCTCCAGTGCGACAGGGCTCGGACCAAGCTACGGCTGGCCCCGGGTGCGCGCCAGTTCGAGGAACGCGGCCTGCAGCGACGAGAGCTTCCCCTCCGCCCGCGCACGCGCCGATTCCAGCGCCTCTCCCGCGGCGAGCGACTCCTTGAGTTCGAAGTAGTACTTGATCTTCGGCTCCGTCCCGGACGGGCGCAGGGTGATGCGGCTCCCGCCCTCGAGCTCGTATGCAAGAACGTTCGACGGCGGCAGCGGCAGGTTCCCGGCGAGGTAGTCCTTCGCCTCGCGCACCGCGTAGGGCCCCACCGCGGACGGAGGCGACCGCCGGAAGCCCTCCATGATGCGCTGGATGGTGGCCGCGCCCTCCGTGCCGGGGAAGGTGAAGTTCTTCTGCCCCGCCACGAAGAGCCCGTGCGCGCGCTGGATCTCCTCCAGGTAGCCGAGCACCGTCGTGCCGCGCCCCTTGCACCAGGCGGCGAGATCCGAGAACACCAGCGCCGCCCCCACGCCGTCCTTGTCGCGGGCCACGGTGCCCACCGTGTACCCGAGCGCCTCCTCGTACCCCATGAGGAACGTGGCCCCGTCAGACGCCTCCAGCTCCAGCGCGCGGTTGGCCACCCACTTGAAGCCCGTGAGCGTCTCCGCGTACGCGGCGCCCGTCGCCTCGGCGAGCGACTTGAGCTGGGCAGAAGACACGATGGTGGTGATGACCAGCGGCTTTGCCGGGCGCGGCGTGCGCTGCGTGAGCGTGTAGTGCCCGAGCAGCACGCCCACCTCGTTTCCCGTCAGCGCGCGCAGCTTGCCCGCCGCGTCCCGCGCCATCACGGCGAGGCGGTCCGCGTCCGGATCGTTGGCGAGCACCAGCTCTGCCCCCACCTGCTCGGCGAGCGCGGTGGAGAGATCCATGGCGCCGGGCTCTTCCGGGTTCGGAAAGCGCACGGTGGGGAAGTCCCCGTCCGGCGCATGCTGCGCCTTCACCGGGTGCAACGTCCCCAGCCCCGCGCGCGCGAAGGCGTCCTCCACCCACTTCCCGCCCACGCCGTGCATGGCGGTGTAGACCACGTTGAGCTTCGCCGTGACCTCGGGGTGCAGCCGCAGCGCGAGGATGGCGCGGTAATACGCCTCGCCCACGTCCGGGGAGACGGTCCGCCAGAGCCCCTGCGCACGCGCCTCCGCCTCGGGCAGGAGCTTCACCTGGTTGGCCGGCTCCACCGCGTCGATGGCCGCGGCAATGCCCTTGTCGTGCGGCGGGATGATCTGCGCGCCGTTGCCCCAGTACACCTTGTAGCCGTTGTACTCGGGCGGGTTGTGGCTGGCGGTCACCATCACCGCGGCCGCGGCGCCCAGGTGCAGCGTGGCGAAGGCCGTCACCGGCGTGGGCACCACGTCGTCGAACACGTGGGCGGGGATGCCCTCCGCGGCGAGGACGCGGGCTGTGTCCTCGGCGAACTCGCGGCTCATCCTCCGGCCGTCGCGCCCCACCACCACGCCGCGCCTCACCACGTCTGGCACGTGGGCCTTGAGGTAGCGCGCCAGCCCCGCCGTGGTCCGCCGCACCACCGCGCGGTTCATCCGGTTGGGTCCTCCTCCGAGCACGCCGCGCAGCCCCGCGGTGCCGAACTCCAGCACCCCTGCGAAGCGGTCCGCGAGCTCCGCCGCGTCACCGCGGGTCAGCAGCTCGCCCAGCTCCGCCGCCGTCCCCGCGTCCGGGTCCGCGCGCCGCCACGTCTCCACCTTCGCTGCCAGCTCCTGGGGGATCATCACCGCACCTCCGCTCCCGGGAAAGGGAGTCACGTGTAATCGGTCAACTTCTTGCGCGTGGGGCCGCCCCTCGGCGCGTCCTGCTTCGACTGGCACGCCACGCACAGCTCCGCCCAGGGCATGGCCTTCAGCCGCCCGAAGGCGATGTCCTCGTCACACCCGTCGCACACGCCGTAGAGCTCCTCGTCCTCGTCCAGCTTGCGGAGCGCGCGCTCCACGCGGCCGAGCACGCCCTCGAGGTTCCGGTTCCGCGCGGACGCAATGGACTGCAGCATCTCGTTGAGCGGCTGCTCGTCCTCGTCCCCGCCCACCTTCGCCTCCGAGGTGCGGTTGGGCTCAATCTTCACCGGCCCCTTGCGGGAGAGCTCCTGCTTGTGGCCGAGCAGCGCCTTCCGCAGCGTGGCCCTCTGCGCCTTGGTGAGCGGCACGCGGGTGCTAGTACTTCGAGTTGGAGGTCTTCCCCGTGACGATGGCCACGGAGGCGGACGCGCCCAGCCGGTTGGCGCCCGCGGCGATCATCTTCAGGGCGTCCTCCGCGGACCGCACCCCGCCCGAGGCCTTCACGCCCACGTCGTCACCGACGATGCGGCGCATGAGCGCAATGTCCTCCGCGGTGGCCCCGCCGGAGCTGAAGCCGGTGGACGTCTTCACGAACGCCGCGCCGGCCGCCTTGGACAGCGAGCACCCGACGATCTTCTCGTCCTGGGTCAGCTGGCTCGTCTCCAGGATGACCTTCACCGGCCACGGCTTGCTCGCCTCCACCACGGTGGCGATGTCCTTGAACACCAGCGCGTAGTCCTTCGCCTTGAGCGCACCGATGTTGATGACCATGTCGATTTCCCGGGCGCCGCAGCGGATGGCCTCGCGGGACTCGAACGCCTTGGCGGTGGGGAGCCCGGCGCCCAGCGGGAAGCCCACGACGGCAATGGGCACCGTCTTGCTGCCGGACAGGATGCGGGCCACGGTGCCCACGTTGGCGGAGTTCACGCACACGGTGGCGAAGCCGTGCTTGCGCGCCTCCTCCGCCACCTTGACGATCTCCTCCTTCGTCGCCTCGGGCTTGAGCAGGGTGTGGTCGATGTACGGCGCGATGTCCGCGGAGGTGCGGATGCGGTCCGGGCTGATGCGGGCCACGCCCTCGCGGACCGCCGTGGCGGTGCCGCACGCGTCGTGGTGCTCGCAGCTGCCGCAGCTGGGCACGCACTCGCGGTCGTCGGGGGCGGCGGCGCGAGACGCGGCAGGCTTCACCGCGGTGCAGGGCTCCTCGCGCCCCACGCGGGACGCTTCGAGCCGGCTCCGCACGCGCGCGGCGATCTCGTCCACCGCCTTCGAGATGTCATCGGTCTGGGCCATGGCCCATGCTCTCTACCACCGTGCAGGCGTGCTGGGCCATACTC
>JBDLRJ010000305.1:0-7722 GCA_039800145.1 Pseudomonadota bacterium
CATCCACCGCGATCCCCAGCGTCAGCACGAAGCCGGCAATGCCCGGCAGCGTCAGCGTGGCGTTCAGCATGGCCAGGAACATCAGGATGAGCAGGCCGTTGAGCACCAGCGCCACGTCCGCGATCACGCCCGAGCCCTTGTAGTAGAGCGCCATGAAGGCAATCACCAGCATCAGCCCCACGAACGCCGCCAGCGCCCCCTTCTTGATGAGCTCGTCGCCGAGCGAAGCGCCCACCTGCCGGATCTCGCCCGTGGTCACCGGGGCCGGCAGCGCGCCCGCCTTCAGCACCAGCGCCAGCGTCTGCGCCTCGGAGAGCAGGTCGTCGTTGGACTTCCCCGCGCGCCGGCCCATGGTGATGCGGCCGCGCCCGTTGGGGATCTTCTCGTTGATCCGCGGCGCGGAGTTCACCACCCCGTCCAGCACAATGGCCATCCGCTTCCCGGTGCCCTTCTCCGTCAGCGTGGCGAACTCCTTGCCGCCCTGCGCGTCGAACGTGAAGTTCACCTCCGCCTCGTTGTACTGCCCGATGGAGGCGTCCGCCCCCGCCAGGCTGTCGCCCGTCAGCGGCACCGTCTTCTCCACGTAGTAGGTCCGGTAGGCGTCGCAGGTGCCCTTCTTCACACCCTCGCGGCACTCCAGCAGCACCTCGCGGTCCGCGGGCACCTTCCCCGTCTTCGCCACGTAGTCCAGCAGCACCGCGCGGTCCTTCGCCTCGAGCTGGGGGAACCCGTCGTCCGTCACCAGCTTGATGCTCCCGTCCGCGGGGAGCGGGTTGGACTTGGACAGGTCGTCGAAGAACGCCACCGTGTCGTCCACCATCCGGAACTCGAGCTGCGCGGTGGTCCCCACCAGCTCCTTCGCCTTCTCGGGATCAGACCGGCCCGGCAGCGAGATGACGATGCTGTCCGCACCCTGCTTGCGGATGTCCGCCTCCGCCACGCCCCACTTGTCGATGCGCTTGCGGATGGTCAGCAGCGCCTGGTCCAGCGCGTCCGTGCGGAACTGGGAGACCGCCCCCTCGCGCAGCGAGAACGTCACCTTGCCGCCGTCCGTGGAGACGTGGCTGAAGTCGCCGTAGTTCTTCTCCACCTCGTTCTTCACCGCCTCCGCCTTGTCGGCGTCCGTGGTGAGCGTCACCTGCAGGCGGTCCGGGTCAGAGGTGTAGGCCAGGTTCTCCCCGCCCACCTTCTGCTCCTTCAGGTAGTTCACCATGGTCATGCCGCGCCGGTCGGTCCGCTTCTGCAGCGCCGTCCGCGTGTCCACGCGCATCACCATGTGGATGCCGCCCTGGAGATCCAGCCCCAGGTTCAACCGGTACTTCGCGTCCGGCGCCCAGCCGGGGAGCACCTTCTTCAGCTCCTCCAGGTTGTTGCGCTGCTCCCGCGGGAGAACGAAGAACGAATAGTAGCTGGGCACCAGGAGCCAGAGGGACGCGAGCGTCACCCCCACCACCATGGCCACCTTCCAACCCCAGGAGCGGTCCATCACTTCTCCTCCTTCTTGTCCGCGCCCTCGGGAGCCAGCTCGCCGCCGAGCTTCCCCTGCACGGATGACTTGAGCACCTGCACGCGCACGCCGGAGGCCACCTCCAGCGTGATCACCTTGTCCGTGATGGCGTGGACGCGGCCCATGAGGCCTCCGCCCGTCACCACGTCGTCGCCCTTCTTGAGCGCGCCCAGCATCTCCTTGTGCTGCTTCATCTGCTTGCGCTGCGGCCCGATCACCAGGAACCACATGATGGCCACCATGGCCACCGTCATGATCAGGAACTGCGTTCCACCGCCCTGTGGGGCGGCCGCCTGCGCGAGCAGCAGGAAGCTCGAATCCAAGGAAGACACGTGCGCGAACCCTTCGACAATCCAACGAAAAGGACGCGCCTCTTAGCAGCGGCCCCGGGTAGGAGCAAGCCACACCCCGCTCAACCGCGCTCGCCCTTCGGACCGTGCGGCCCCGCCCGGAACGCCTTCACGAACGCCTCGTAGCGATCCTCCGAGATGGCGCGGCGGACCTCACCCATCAGGTTCAGGAAGTAGTGCAGGTTGTGCAGCGTGTTGAGCCGCATGGCCAGCAGCTCCTTCGCGTGGAACAGGTGCCGCAGGTAGGCCCGGCTGAAGGTGCGGCAGGTGTAGCAGCTGCACGTGGGATCCAGCGGCCGCTCGTCCTTCGCGTACTGGGCGTTCTTGATGGTGACGCGCCCCTCGGAGGTGAAGAGCAGCGCGTTGCGCGCACACCGCGTGGGCAGCACGCAGTCGAACATGTCCACCCCTGCCGCCACGCACGTCACGAGGTCCAGGGGCGTCCCCACCCCCATGAGGTACCGCGGCTTCTCCCGCGGCAACAGCGGCGCGGAATACGCCACCCCCGCGTGCATCGCCTCCGGGGCCTCCCCCACCGAGTACCCGCCCAGCGCGTAGCCCGGCAGGTCCACCGCGCACACCTCTTCCGCGTGCCGCTTGCGGAGATCCTCGTGCATCCCGCCCTGGACAATGCCGAACAGCGAGCTGCGCTCGCGCGACCACGCCCCCACGCACCGGTGCAGCCACCGCGTGGTCCGGTCCAGGCTCGCCTCCAGGTACCTCCGCTCCGCCAGCGCCGGCGGGCACTCGTCGAACGCCATGATCACGTCCGCCCCCAGCGTCTCCTGGATGTCGATGCTCCGTTCCGGCGTCAGCAGGTACTTCCGCCCGTCCAGGTGGGACTGGAATGCCGCCCCCTCCTCCGTGATCTTCCGCTTGCCCGACAGGCTGAACACCTGGAAGCCGCCGCTGTCCGTCAACATGGGCCGGTCCCACGAGATGAACCTGTGCAGCCCGCCCATCTCGCCGATGAGCGCCTCCCCCGGCCGCAGCATCAGGTGGTACGTGTTCCCGAGGATGATCTGCGCGTCCAGGGTGACGAGATCATCCGGGCCCACCGCCTTCACGCTCCCCACCGTCCCCACCGGCATGAAGATGGGCGTCTCCACCACGCCGTGCGGCGTGTGCAGCCGTCCCCGCCGCGCGCGCGTCCCCGCGTCCTCGTGCAAGAGCTCGTAGCGCACCAGCCCCGGCGCGACCCGCAGATCTCCCCGTCCCGTGTTCATCGCCCGGCCCTCACAGCAGCAGCATCGCGTCGCCGTAGGAGAAGAAGCGGTACCCGCGGGCGACTGCGTCGCGGTACGCATCCAGCAGGGGATCTCGTGCCCAGAACGCGGACACGAGCATGAGCAGCGTGCTCTTCGGCAGGTGGAAGTTCGTCACCAGCCCATCCACCTGCCGGAACCGGTAACCGGGGCGGATGAAGATGGCAGTGGACGCCTCCCCGGCACGCAGCTGCCCGTCGTCCCCCGTCGCCGCCTCCAGCGTCCGCACCACCGTGGTCCCCACGGCGATGACGCGCCCGCCGCGGGCACGCGCGGCCGTCACCTCCGCCACCGTGGCCTCCGGCACCTGGTACCGCTCCTCGTGCATCCGGTGCTTCTCCACGTCCCCGTCCCGCACCGGCAAGAACGTTCCAGGTCCTACCTCGAGCGTCACCGCTGCCCGCCGCACCCCCGTGGCCTCGAGCGAGGCCAGCAGCGCGGGCGTGAAGTGCAACCCCGCCGTGGGCGCCGCCACGCTGCCGGGCAGCCGCGCGTACACCGTCTGGTAGCGCTCGGCGTCCGCCGCCCCGGGCGTGCGCTGGATGTACGGCGGCAAGGGCAGCCGCCCCGCGGCCTGCAGGCAGTCCCCCAGCGACTGCCCAACCGCGGCCCGGAAGCGCACGCGGTACTCGCCCCCGCCGCGCACCTCCAGCACCTCGGCCGAGAGCCCACCCGCGAAGTCCAGCCACTGCCCCGGCTTCAGCCCCTTGCTCGCCTGCCCGAGGCACACCCACTCCACGTCCTCCACTGCCCGCGCGAGCGCCTCGTGGGCAGCCCCCGGCGCCGCCGGTCCCACGAGCAGCAACTCCGCGCGGCCCCCTGTCCCCCGCTTGTGGCCGAGCAGGCGCGCCGGCACCACGCGCGTGTCGTTCACCACGAGGAGATCCCCCGGCCGCAGCCACGTGGAGATGGAACGGAATTGCGCGTGCTCCGTGCGCCCCTCGGCGCGGTGCACCACGAGGAGGCGGGAGCCGTCCCGCTCCGGCAGGGGAACCTGTGCAACCTGCTCCGGCGGGAGGTGGAAGTCGAAGTCGTCGAGCGTCATGTGGACCGCCGGACGCCTAACACATCCGTCAGTACAGCCGCTGCAGCTCCGCGCCGGGGTAGTAGTGGCCGAGGATCCGCCGGTAGTCCCACCCATCCTCGGCATGCGTGCGTGCGCCCACCTGGCACATCCCCGCCCCGTGGCCGTAGCCATGGCCGCGCAGGTGGAACGGCTGCCCCTTCTTCCGCGGCGCGGTCACCTCGAACCACAGGCTCTTGACCCGCGTGTACCCCAGCTTCTGCCGGAAGGTGACGGCGTCCACCCGCCTGCCCGCCCCCACGAGCGCCAGCACTCGCCCGGTGGTGGACCGTCCCTCCACCTCCAGCCGCCTCACCTCTCCCCCGAAGACCGCGCGCAGCTCCTCCGGCTTGAGCTCCAGCTCCCACTTCGCACTCGCCGTTCGTCCGCACCGGCAGCTCACGGACTGCAGGTACGAGAGCCCACGTCCGAGGGCGGCCTTGCCGGACTCCGTGCGCCCCCCACAGGACGCGTGGAAGTAGGCCTCGATGGGCGCGAGCTCGTGCGTCAGCACCTCTCCACGCGTCGCCTCCACCGCGGCCCGCGTCCGCGCCTCCTCGCGCTGCAGCCCTCCGTACACCTGGTGCAGCACGCTGCTCCCGAGGTGGAATGGCTGGCCCAGCGCCTCCAACTTTTTCTGCAGCGCATAGGTTCGAGCGGCCACCGCCTGCGCTTTCAGCGCCTCGTCCGGGAAGCTCACCGGCATCTCGCTGCCGAGCACCGCGCCCAGGTAGTCCTCGAGCGGCACCACGTTGATGAGCTGCAGCCGTCCCTTCGCCGCGCGCACCACCACCTCGCCGCGCACCGTCCGCCCCCCCGCCGAGAGGCCGCCCTCCCTCCCCGCGCGGATGCGCACCGCCTCGCCCCGCGCCGCCTCCTCGCCCGCCACCTGGACGCCCCCGAGCGTCCACCGCACCTCCACCGACTCGCCCGCGAAGGGGGTGAAGTCCCCCTCGTCCACGTCGGGGCCCAGCGAGAGCCCCGCCCCCCGCACCACCGCGGTGCCCTCCGGGGCGCCCATGTCGATCCGCACCGTCTCCTCCGCGCGCGCCGGTAAGCACGTCAGCAGCACGGAGAGGAGGAAGGCGAACGAACGCATGGACACGGCGCGGGCAGACACGTCCACGCGAGTGTAGGGCCGGACGCGGGTCGGCTCGCCTTTTTGACGGCCGTCGCGCCTGCGACTAACCCTTGTCCCCCATGAAAATCCTCGCCCCTGCCCTCGTCGCCGCCCTCCTCCTCGCCACCGGCTGTCCCCGCAACCTCGCGCCGGGCAACCCCGCCTCGGACGAGGACCAGGCCGAGCGCGTCCAGTCGCAGCTCGAGGAGATCCGCGCCCGCGTCCAGGCCGAGCCGCCTGCCTGCCCTGCCTGGTGTGATCTCTCGAAGAAGACGTGCGACCTGTCCGCCCAGGCCTGCGCGCTGTCCGGCCGCCACCCGGACCGGCTGGACTACCAGAAGCGCTGCATCGCCTCGCAGGAGGACTGCGCCCGCTTCAACGACCAGTGCAGCCGCTGCCGCTGAGCGCGCACCGGGGCTATCCTTCCTCCGTTGCCCCCCGCCCCAGGAGACGCGCCATGACCCGCCCCGCCGTTCTGCTCGCCGCGTTGCTGTCCGTCCCGTCGCTCGCCGCCGGGCTCACCCCCGCCGAGCGCGCGAAGATCCAACGCGAGCAGCAGGAGGCCCAGGACGCCGTCGCGAAGAAGTACGGCAACCGCAAGCTCTCGGAGCTCTCCAACGCCGAGCGCTCCGCCATGGCCCGCGAGCAGGCGGACGCCCAGCAGAAGGTGCTGGACCAGAACCGCGTCAGCCAGAAGGACTGGGCCGTCTCCAGCATGCGCATGGGGCGCACCGAGAAGGCGGAGACCGAGGCCGCCGCCCGGGCGCTCGAGGCCGAGGCGAAGAAGAAGAAGAGCGCGCCGACTCCCGGGAAGGGCTCCGGGGAGATCCAGATCCAGCGCGGCTTCGGCAACGACAAGCCCGCCGTGATGGAAGACAAGGGGGGCGGCGAGCCGGAAATCGAGATCCAGCGCGGCCCTACCGGCAAGTAGCGCGCCGGCCCCTCAACCCGCCCGCCCCTGCCACACCTCGTCGTACGGACAGCTGCAGTCCGTCTCGGCGGGCTCCGGGTAGGCGTACGGCTCGCCCTTGTAGTTGCGGAACACCGTCTCGTGCGCCCGCCGCGCCTGGACGTAGTCCGGCTGCAGCGTGACCTTGCCGCCGCCGCCCGGCAGGTCCACCGCGAGGTGCGGCACCGCGAGCCCCGTGGTGTGCCCCCGCAGCTGTTCCAGGATCTCCACCCCGGCGGACAGCGGCGTCCGGAGGTGCTCGAGCCCCTCGGCCACGTCCATCTGGTGCAGGTAGTAGGGCCGCACCCGCATCCGCAGGCAGGCGTGGTTGAGCTCCTTGATGATGCGCGCCGAGCTGTTCACCCGCCGCATCAGCACCGCCTGGTTCTCCACCGGCACGCCGTGGTCCACGAGCAGCTCGCACGCGCGCCGCGCCTCGGGCGTTATCTCCTTGGGGTGGTTGAAGTGCGTCACCACGAAGAGCGGCGCGTGGCGCCGGAGCAGCTTCGCCAGCCCCTCCGTCACCCGCATGGGCAGGCACACCGGGATCCGCGTGCCGATGCGGATCATCTCCACGTGGGGAATCTCCCGCAGCGGCGCGAGCAGCTCGTCGAGCCGCTCGTCCGAGAGCAGGAACGGATCTCCCCCGGACAGCAGCACGTCCCTCACCTCGGGGTGCGCGCGGACGTAGTCGATCCCCGCCCGCAGTTGCGCCTTGTCCAGGTCCGCCTCGCCCCCCTTCGTGATGCGCCTCCGCGTGCAGTGGCGGCAGTAGACCGAGCACCGGTCCAGCGCGAGGAAGAGCACCCGGTCCGGGTACTTGTGCACGATGGCGGAGACCGGCCGGTTCTTGTCCTCGCCGAGCGGATCCTTCAGCTCGCCGGGCCGCGCCACCGCCTCCGCCGCGGACGGGATGGCCTGCATCCGCACCGGGCAGAACGGGTGCTCGCGGTCCACGAGCGACAGGTAGTAGGGACTGATGCCCAGCCGGAAGATGGACGCCGTCTCCACGCAACCGCGCCGCTCGTCCTCCGTGAGCGGCACGTAGCGGGCGAGCCCCTCCACGCCCTTCACGGCGTGGCGCATCTGCCAACGCCAGTCCCCCCACTGCTCAGGCGTCGCCTCGGGGAACAGCGCGCGCCACGGCTCTGCGGCCACTGCCATGCCGCCGCTCAGCCCCCGTTCGCCTTCTGCTGCTCCGTCCAGTAGCGCCTGCCCGCCTCGGGCAGCGTGTACACCGGGTCGAAGTAGGCGTAGCGCCGCTCGAGCGCGCCGGGATCGTTCAGCTCGATCCCCGTCCGGTAGTTCTTCGTCCAGAACGAGATGCCCTTCTCCCGGTCGTACTCCGCCACCTGGTGCACCCAGCGCTTCCCCACGAAGGGCACGTCACACACGATGCGCGGCGTCGCGAACCCCGGCAGGTACCCCATGATGTCGTGCTGGAGCCGCTGCGCCTCCCACACCGCCA
>JBDLRJ010000306.1:0-2688 GCA_039800145.1 Pseudomonadota bacterium
TGCGCGAGGTGGCGCGCGCGGAGGCGGCGGTGCGCGAGGTGGAGGCGCGGGCGGACTACCACAAGGCGCAGGCGGCCTTCCGGGCGGCCACTGCGGCGCCGCTCCCCTGACGGGCGGCAAAGCGCGGTATACGCGGTGCTGCATGGCACCGAGGACTTCACCACCGTCGTCACCCCGGCCGCTCGTGGGCATCCTCATGGGCAGCCGGACGGACCTGCCTCACCTCGAGCCCGCGCGGGCGCTGCTGCAGGAGTTTGGCGTGCCGCACGAGGTGCGGGTGGTGTCTGCGCACCGGACGCCCGAGTGGATGTTCGAGTATGCGCGGACGGCGGAGGGACGGGGTCTGAAGGTGCTGGTTGCCGCGGCCGGCGGCGCAGCCCACCTTCCGGGGATGGTGGCGGCATCCACGCTCCTGCCGGTCTTCGGGGTGCCCATGCCCACGACGGGGCTCCAGGGCGTGGACGCGCTCCTGTCCATCGTGCAGATGCCGAAGGGCGTTCCGGTGGGGACGCTCGCGGTGGGAGCGCCGGGGGCGGCCAACGCGGCGCTGCTTGCCCTGCAGGTGCTCGCGCTGTCGGACAAGCGGCTGAGGAAGAAGCTCGAGGCGTGGCGGGCGGCGCGGCGGGACGAGGTGCTCGGGGACACCTTCGCGTGAGCCCGCTTCTTCCCGGAAGCACGATTGGCATCCTCGGTGGCGGGCAGCTGGGCCGGATGACGGCCATGGCGGCGCGCGCGCTCGGGTACCACGTGCACGTGTTGGATCCCTACGACAAGTGCCCGGCAGCCCCGGTGGTGGACCGACTCATCACCGCGCCCTTCGACGACGCGGACGCCACGGAGGAGCTGGCGCGGGGCGTGGACGTGCTGACCCTGGAGATTGAGGCGGTCTCCGTGGAGGGGCTCCGGCGCGCGGCGCGGCATGCCCCGGTCCGGCCCGGTGCGGCGGTGCTGGACATCATCCAGGACAAGGGGCGGCAGAAGACGTGGCTCGCGGGGCATGGCTTCCCGGTGGGGCCGTTCCAGCTGGCGAACACCGGGGCCGAGGTGCGGGCGGCGTGCGAGGCCTTCGGGCACCGGGCGTTCGTCAAGCGGTGCCAGGGCGGCTACGACGGGCGCGGGCAGGTGACGGTGCAGGACGCCACCGGGACGGCGGGGGCGCACGCGCAGCTCGGCGGTGCGCCCACCGTGGTGGAAGCGGCGCTGCAGCTGCAGGCCGAGCTCTCCGTGCTGGTGGCGCGGCGGCCTTCCGGGGCACACGTGGCCTACCCCCCTGCGCTCAACCACCACGCGCACCGGGTGCTGGACGTCTCGCAGCTCCCGGCGCCCGTGCCCGAGCAGGTATCCGCGGAGGCGGTGCGCCTGGCCGAGGGCATTGCCGAGGCGCTCGAGGTGGAGGGGGTGCTGGTGGTGGAGCTGTTCCTGCTCGGGGACGGCCGGCTGGTGGTGAACGAACTTGCGCCGCGGCCACACAACACGTTCCACGCCACCGAGGTGGCCTGCGTGACGAGCCAGTTCGAGCAGCTGGTGCGCGCGGTGTGTGACCTGCCGCTCGGTGGAACAGAATTGCTGAGGCCCACGGCCATGGCCAACCTGCTCGGCGAGGTGTGGCTGGGGAGGGATCGCGTCCCGTTCGACCGCGCGCTCGAGGTGCCGGGCTTGAGGCTGCACCTGTACGGCAAGGTGCCGCGTCCGGGACGGAAGATGGGCCATCTCACCGCGGTGGGAGACTCCGCGGTGGAGGCGCTCGCGCGGGTGGAGGAGGCGCGGCGGAGGCTCGGGCCGTGAGGCGGTGGGGGTGCGTCACCGCGCTGCTGTGGGTGCTCGCTTCGGGCCGCGTCCACGCGGAGCCTGCGCCTGCGCTGATCCTGGTGGCCGCAAGCCTCGCACCCGCGGTGGAGTCGGCGTTGGCGCTGCCCGGTGCGCCGCGGGCCACGGTCTCCGTGGCAGGCACGGGGGAGCTCGTGCGGCAGGTGCGGGCCGGCGTGAAGGCGGACCTGCTCTTTTCTGCGGATGAGGCGTCGGTGGCGCAGCTCGCGGGCGAGGGGAAGGTGCGCTCCTCCCGCGCGGTGCTCTCCAACCGGCTCGCGGTGGTGGTGCCTGCAGCGTCGTCCGCGTCGGGTGGTGCGCGCGAGGTGCTCGGAGGGGCGCGGCGCATCGGGCTCGCGGACCCCGAGGCGGTGCCTGCAGGACGGTATGCGCGCACCTGGCTCGAGCGGGCCGGGCTGTGGGCTGCCGTGCAGGGACGGGTGGTGCCGTTGCTGGATGCGCGCGCCTGCGTCGCCGCGGTGGCCGCCGGGCGCGTGGACGCCGCGGTGGTGTACGCGACGGACGCAGGGCGGCCCGGCGTTCGGCGGGTGGCGGAGGTGCCTGCGTCCGAGGGGCCTGCCATCCGCCACGTGCTGGCGCGGCTGTCCGGGCGCAGCGAAGCGGAGGCGGTGGAGGCCTTCCTGCTCGGGGCCGCGGCGAAGCGCGTGTACGCGGAAGCAGGCTACGGGGTGTGGGAATGATGCGGCCGCGCCAGGCGGTGCGCACCCGAGGCGCTGGCGCGGGCGGAGACCCCGGCTCGTACGCGACGTTCGTGCAGGGCGGACGCGGGGTGCAGCACGCGGTGGGGGCACACGGAGTGGACCGGGACGGTCCGCCCGGACGACGCGCCACAGCAGCGCCGACGGCGCGTTCAATCTCAGC
>JBDLRJ010000307.1:0-12315 GCA_039800145.1 Pseudomonadota bacterium
CGCGCCCATCCCCGTCGGTGTCCACCAGCGACACGGGCAGCGAGAGCCGGGAGGCGTCCAGGCCCGGCAGCGGCTCGACCGCGATGCGTAGGAACTGCAGCCCGCTGGGCGCATCCGGGAGGACGAGCACTCCGCCGTCGCCCCCTTCCACCCTGAATGCCGGCGGCTCGCGCTCCACGCGCGCGGTGAACTCGAGCGGACGCTCCGCCTGCTCACCGGGTTGCAGCTGGAGATCCTCCCCCGCACTCACCCAGTCCCCCGCCCCCGGCTGCGCAAGGACGTCCAACGTGACGTCAAGGTCCCTGTCCACGTCCAACACGCCCCACAGGCGGTACGGGTTGGGCGGGACGGACGCGAAGAGGTAGCGGGACTCGGCCGCAGCAGCAGACACCCCGGTCACGGCGCGCGGAAGGGCGGGCCGGCTCGGGGGGCCCTCGCCGGCGGCGTAGAGGAAGACGTAGGCGTCTCCGCCCACCGGCGCACGGACGTCCCCCGAGAGCCGCGCCTCTTTCCGCGGTTCGCCCGGGGGAACGCCGCAGCCCCCGAGCAGGCCCGCGACGACGACCGCTGTGAGGGTCCGATTCACCGCCCCGGCCGGCTCAGCTCTCCGTCATCCAGTCCGGCTGGGGCTGCGGACCGGGGACGATCCCCGCGATGTCCGGGTCCTCGCCGGAAGCGGCGCCGGGCTTGTCCAGCCGGTCGCGCTTGCGCTGCTCCTTCTTCGCCTCCTTCTCCTTCTTGTGCTCCTGGCGGTTCAGCTCCTTCTGCCGCTTGGACATTCCCGGTCTCATGCTCGCTCCTGATTCAAAGGCGAAAGGCAGGCCCATACCTCGCCCGTCCTCCGCTGTCGACCCTTCACCCCAACCACCCCTCCATTGTCTGCATTCCAACGCCCCACCGGCCTTTGCTAGGGAGTCGACCCTGACATGGGAATCAAGGACGCCTCCGAAGAGCTCGCAGCACGCCGTGCAAAGGACCTCGAGATGGGCGGCCCCGAGAGGGTGGCCCGCCAGCGCGCCCGCGGGAAGCTGGACGCGCGGGAGCGGCTCCGTCAGCTGTTCGACGCCGGCACCTTCGAGGAGTACGGACTGCTCGCCCGCAGCAACGGGAACCTCCCGGCGGAAGAGCAGCCGGACAAGCCGAGCCCCGCGGACGGCGTCATCACCGGCGTGGGCGAGGTGGACGGACGCCCGGTGGCTGCAGCCGTCTACGACTTCACGGTGTTCGGCGGTTCCATTGGAGAGGTGGGCGAGCGGAAGGTCGCGCGGCTGCGGGACATGGCGCTCAAGAGCCGCATCCCCCTGGTGTGGCTGGTGGACTCGGCGGGGGCGCGCCTGGACGCCTCCACGGACATCGATCCGCGCCGGATCGCCGGCTTCGCGGACACGGGCTACCTCTTCCGCGAGCAGGTGGTGATGAGCGGCGTGGTGCCCCAGGTGGCCGCCATGGTGGGACCAGGCGCTGCCGGCACTGCGTACATCCCTGGACTCGCGGACTTCGTCCCCATGGTGAAGTGCACCTCCTCCATGGCCATTGGCGGGCCATACCTGGTGGAGTCCGTGGTGGGCGAGAAGGTCACCGAGGAGGAGCTGGGCGGCTCGAAGGTCCACAACGAGCTCTCCGGCAACGCGGACGCGGAGTACGCGGACGACGCCACGTGCATCAGCGCGGTGCGCGAGTACCTTTCCTTCTTCCCCTCCCACTCCGGGGAGAAGCCGCCGCGCCGGCAGACGCAGGACCCGAGGGACCGCCGGGACGAGGATCTCCTGAAGATCATCCCGGACAACCCGCGCCAGGCCTACGACATGCACAAGGTCATCCTGTCGCTGGTGGATGACCGGAAGTTCTTCCCCCTCAAGGCGAAGTGGGCGAGGAACCTCGTCACCGGACTGGGCCGAATCGACGGCTACCCGGTGGGGTTCGTGGCCAACAACCCCATGTTCTACGGCGGCGTGCTGGACGTGAACTCGGCGGACAAGGCCGCGCGCTTCGTCAACCTGTGTGACGCCTTCAACATCCCGCTGGTGTTCCTGCAGGACGTGCCCGGCTTCATGGTGGGCACCAAGGTGGAGCAGGCGGGCATCATCCGCCACGGCGCCAAGATGATGTACGCGGTGGCGTCCGCCACCGTTCCCAAGTTCACCGTCGTGGTCCGCAAGGGATACGGCGCCGGCTACTACGTGATGAACGGCCGGGCGTTCGAGCCGGATCTCATCGTCGCCTGGCCCGGTGCAGAGATCGGCGTCATGGGACCCGAAGGCATCGTCTCCATTGCCGCGCGGAAGCTGCTGCAGGCCGCGGAGACGCCGGAGGAGGCCAAGCAGATGAAGGAGCAGCTCGCCGCCGGGCTGCGGCAGCACATCAGCATTTACCGCGCAGCAGCCCTGGCGATGATCGACGACGTGATCGATCCGCGGGACACCCGCCGCGCGCTCGCCGCCGCGCTCAAGCGCACCCAGAACAAGACGGTGGAGCGGCCGCCGAGGCGCCGGGAGATCTCGCCGGTCTGACGCGGCGTCCGCGCTACGCCAGCCGCAAGAGCTCGCGCGCCTGCTGCGGCGTGGCGAGCGTGCGGCCCTTCGACAGGGCCCGCTTCGCCGCGTCGGCCACCAGCTCGGAGCTCCCCTTCGCCAGCACGCCCTTGCTGATGAAGATGTTGTCCTCCAGCCCCACGCGCGCGTGGCCGCCGCGCTCCGCGGAGAGGTCCACGAACGGCAGCTGGTGACGGCCAATGCCTGCACACGTCCAGGTGCAGCCCTCCGGCAACGACGCGATCATGAAGTCCAGCGCCTCCGGCCGCGCCCCGAGCGCCCCCGGCACCCCGAGCACGAAGTCGAAGTGCGCGGGCAGCTCGATGAGCCCCTCCTTCGCCAGCGCCCGCGCCTCGTCGATCATCCCGGCGTCGAAGCACTCCAGCTCCGGCTTCAGCCCCGCCGCGCGGATCCGCCGGGCAATGTCCCGCACCAGCGGCCGCGGGTTCCAGAACACGTCCTCGCCGAAGTTCACCGTCCCGGTGCTCAGCGTGGCCATGTCGGGCCGGTCCGCGCCGGTCAGCGTCAGCGGGCCACAGCGCTCGTCCACGCCCATCCCCACCGCGCCCCCCGTGGAGGTCTGCACGAGGATGTCGCACCGCTTGCGGATCTCTCGGATGGCCGCGCGGTACAGCTCCGCGTCCTGGCTCGGGGAGCCGTCCGGCTTTCTCACGTGGATGTGCACCATGGCCGCGCCGGCCTCCCGGCACTTCGCCGCCTCGAGCCCGATCTCCTCCGCGGTGATGGGCAGGTACGGCGTCTGCGCGCGCGTCGTCTCCGCGCCCACCAGGGCCGCGGTGATCACCATGGGGGCGCCCCTCACCGTGACATCCTCTGCTTGTCCTTCGGGGTGACGCAGGTGCCCACCGCGCGGCACACCACCACCGGCGTCTCCAGCACCTCGGCGGCGGACGCGCTGATGTCCGTCCGCGGCTGGATGACCTTGCGCGCCTCGAACCTCATCTTCCGGCTGGTGTTGCCGACGTGGACGAGCTCCGCCTCCGCCTCGACGTAGTCTCCCGCGTACACCGGGGCGAGGAACTCCACCTGCTCGTACGCGCGGAACAGCCCCTCGTCCCCGTCGTGGCGGATGAGGAGCTCGGTGGCCACGTCCCCGAACAGCGCGAGCATCCGCGCCCCGTCCACCAGGTTGCCACCGTAGTGCGCGTCGTGCGCGCTCATGCGCAGCCGGACCGTTGCCTTCACGTGGGCTCTCCCTCGAAGTGCGTCCCCTGCTTCTCCTTCCCCATCCGCTGGAGCAGCGCGTGGACCACGTAGTTCGCGACACCGGACGGCTTGGTCCCGGGGCCGAAGCCCGCGTCGAACCCCAGCTCGCACGCGAGCTTGTGGTCCACCCGCGGCCCGCCCAGCAGCAGCAGCGTCTTGCCGTGGATGCCCGCCTTCTTCGCCGCCTCGATGAAGGCCCGGCTGTTGTCCTTGTGCACGTCCCGCTGCGTGACCACCTGGGACACGAGGATGGCGTCCGCGTTCCGCGCCATGGCCCGGGCGATGAGGTCCTCGTTCGGCACCTGGCTGCCCAGGTTGTGCGCCTCGAACCACGGGTACCGCTCCAGCCCGTAGTCCCCGGCGAACCCCTTCATGTTCAGGATGGCGTCGATCCCCACCGTGTGCGTGTCCGTGCCGGTGCAGGCCCCGAACACCACCACCTTCCGCCCCACGTTCTTCTCGATGAAGGCGTTGAGCTCGTCGAAGCCCATCTTGTGGACCACGACCTCGGGGATCTTGATGGCCGCGTAGTCCACCGTGGCCTCGGTGCGCGCGTAGACGATGAAGAGCGTGTAGTTCTCCGCCGCCCGCTCCATCCCGTGCACCTTCACGTCCTTGAGGCCCATCTGCTGGCACAGCTGGAGGGCCGCCTCCTTCGCGCGCTCGGTGCAGGGCACCGGGAGCGTGAAGGACATCTGGATGATGCCGTCATCCCGGCGGTCGCCGTAGGGGCGGATGATCTGTCGCGTCTGCGCTGCCATGGCTACTTGCCTCCCTTCACGAACGTGAGGCTCTCCACGAACGATTGGACGGCCCCGGGCCCCTCGGTCTCCGCCAGCCGGTGACCGGTGACGCTCCAGGTCGTCTTGCCGTCACAGCCCACCCACGTGTCCGTGGTGAACCGCGTGCCCTTCTTGTCCCGGTCCACCGCGCTGCCGTAGGCGGCGGGCTGGCCCCCCACGGTGCGCGCGTCCAGCTTCCCGCCGAGCGCCCTGCGGATCTTCTGGACGCACGTGGCGGCGTCCATGCCCGCGGTCTGCACCGTGCCGGCGTCCACCGAGAACCAGGCCTCGCCCCCTGGCGCCGTGAAGCGGTGCGTGTCACCGTCCACCGCGTGGGTCCACGCGCGGTCCACCCGGATGCGCACGCCCCCCACGTCCACGGTCTGCGTCCTGCCCTGGGAGGGCGCCGCCGCGAGCGCGGCGCAGAGGATGAGGGCCGTCATGCCTTCCCCTCCAGGATCTCCAGCATGGGATTGAAATAGTCGGGGCTCCGCTCGAACACGCCGTCCAGTCCCTTGCCGCCCGTCTCGTTGCGCTTCACGTCTCCGAAGCGCCCGCGCCCAATGGCGGCCACCAGCCCGTCGTTGCGGCACTCGTCGAGCAACTCCACGGCCCGGCCGAAGACCTCCCGCGCGCGGTGGGCGATCTTGCCGTCCTCGCGCACCACGAACTCCTCGTCGATCCCGCGCGCCGCCTTGTACATGTAGTTCGCCGCCTTCAGCGCCACGTACCGGTCCGCGAGCAGCGGCGTGTGCATGGCCTCGGTCATCATGCCCAGCAGCTGGATGCCCTGGCGCGTCCAGATGGCCACGAGGTCCGCCATCACGTCGTAGGCGTGGCTGAAGAAGATGTCCGTCTCCTTGTGCTTCGTGGGCGGCATGTACTTGCAGGGCGCGTCCGGGAAGCAGCGCCGCACCAGCATGGCCTGGGACAGCTCCAGCAGGAGCGTGTCCGGGCGGTGAGGATCGATCTCGTAGCTGTGCCCCAGCCCCAGCTGCCAGTCCTTCAGCCCCGCGCGGTGCGCGAACGACTCGTTGATGAACTGCGAGGCGATCACGGTGTGCGCCGCGTCGTACGCGTCCGCCGTGGTGATGTAGTTGTCCTCGCCCGTGTTGATGATGATCCCGGCGTAGGCGCAGATGCGGCGGCTCACGTACTGGTCCAGGAACGTCCGCCGCATGTTGATGTCGCGGAAGAGGATCCCGTACATGGCGTCGTTGAGCAGCATGTCCAGCCGCTCGTAGGCCGCGGCCCAGGCGATCTCCGCCATGGCCAGCCCCGAGCTGTAGTTGGTGAGCTGGATGTAACGCTTGAGCCGCCGGGACTCTTCATCCAGCGCCTCGCGCATGATGCGGAAGTTCTCCTGCGTGGCGTAGGTGCCGCCGTAGCCCTCGGTGGTGGCCCCGTGCGGGACGTAGTCCAGCAGCGACTGCGCGGTGCTGCGGATCACGGCGATCACGTCCGCCCCCGCCTGCGCCGCGGCGCGCGCCTGGTCCACGTCGTCGTAGATGTTGCCGGTGGCGACGATCACGTACTTGTGGGGCGCCGGGGGCATCCCGCCCAGCTCAGCGCGCAGCGCGTTGCGCGCGTCCACGCGGGACTTGAGCTCACCCATGGCGGCGCGGGCCTCGGCCCGTATCTCCTCGCGCAGGTTGCCCTCCATCTCCGGGGACAGCGGCCCGAGCTTGTCCGCCGGCAGCGCGGCGATGCGCTCCACCGCGTCCAGCGGGCTCTGGGCCCCGAGCTGCAGCGCGCGCCCGTACCAGTAGGCCGCGCCCTTGTGGAGCACGCCTGCCGACTGCAGCTTGTCCACCATCAGGTTCGCGAGCGGGATGCCCAGCTGGCCCGCGCCCGCCATGCCGAACATCCGCAGCACCGTGCGCTCGACCGAGACGGACGAGTGGCGGTGGATGTGATCGAAGACCGGCTGGGTGATCTCGAACGCGGCCTTCCGCGCCGCGGCGATCTGCTCGTCCTGGATGAAAGGTCCTGGCATGGGTGCACTCCTCCGCTACACGTACCGCTTCTCGAACAGCGCCCGCAGCCCCGGCTCGGACCGCAGCAGCTCCAGCGTGAGATCCGCGTGGCCCGGCACGTAGCCGTTCCCCACGATCATGGTGACGTCCTTGCCCACCCCCTCCGCGCCGAGCGCCGCGCCGGAGAAGGAGGTGGCCATGGAGAAGAAGATGGCGGTACCGCCCTCCTTCGAAGACAGGATGGTGGCCATCTCGGTGTTGGGCACGGACGCGCAGTTCACCACCAGGTCCGCGAGCTGCCCGCCCGTGGCCGCGGAGACCGCCTGCATCACGTCCACCGCCTTCGTGGCGTCCACCGGGAGCGCGTGGTCGCACAGCCCCAGCCCCTTCAGCGTCCCGAGCGCGTCCGCCGAGATGTCCAGGGCGAGCAGCGTCCCCTTCCCCTGCATGCCCCGCCGCGCCTGGGCCAGGCACAGCGCACCGCTCTTGCCCGCCCCGAGGATCGCCACCGTCATGCCGGGCCGCACGTAACGGGCCACCAGCGCGGGCGCACCACAGACGTCCAGCGCCGCCAGCGCGAGCGTGTCCGCCATGTCGGACGGAAGCTTCGCGTAGATGCCGCTGCTGAACAGCAGCGCGTGGCCCTCGACGTCCACGCGGTCGATCCCCACGTGGATGGCCTTCACCCTGCGGATGACCAGCGGCGTCAGCGTGAGGCTCACCAGCGTGGCGATGCGGTCCCCCGGCTTCAGCGCAGCCCGCGCCGGGTGCCGGCTGCCGATCTCCTGCACGCGCCCGATGAGCATCCCCCCGCTGCCGGTGACGGGGTTCTGCATCTTGCCGCGCTCGGCCACGATCCCGAGGATGGTCTCCACCATCTTCGCGGGATCTCCTCCCACGGAATCCTTCACCTGCTTGAACGACGCCGCGTCGATGTTGAGACTCTCCACGTCGATGAGCAGCTCGTCCTCGCGCAGCGGCAACGAGGGATCCAACCGCCGCGCCCTCTGCGGCAGCACGCCCGTCTCACCCACCACCCGTCCCAGCCCATACACGTCCGCCATCTGCAGCACCTCCAGGGTTCGTCAGCGCGCCATCCGCGGCAGCAGGTACGAGAGGGATCTCTCGAACCGGTAGTTGATGCCCATGTGACCGTCCTCGAACTCCTCGTGGACGTGGTCCACGTTCGCCCCGCGCAGGGATTCCGAGATCATCCGCGCCCCCCAGCGCAGGTTGAACTCGTCCCGCGTGCCGCAGTCCAGGAACAGCGAGCGCAGCTGGCGGAAACTCTCCATCCGCTCGGGGACGAACCGGACGGGATCCTGCAGCACCCAGCGGTTCCACACGTCCAGCTTCAGCCGCGCCGTCTGGAGTTCGAACGGCAGCTCCAGCCCCAGCGGCGCACCGGGACTCGGGGAGTAGGCGGCCGCCATGGCGAGGATGTTGATGACGGCGAAGTCGTCGCCCCGCATCTTCGTCTCGCGCACGCGGCGACGGAACTGCTCCAGCCATGCCTCCACGCCTCCCGCCGCGAGCAGCGCACCTGCCGTCTTGGGGAGATCGTGCAGGTAGCAGTACTCGAACGCGGCGTCCGGCGCGTGGCACCCGACGTGCCCGAACCGCCCCGGCCGCAGGCTCGCGGCCACCAGCGCCCCGTACGCCCCGGAGGACTTGCCCACCAGGGCGCGCCCGTCCGCCACATCCACGGTGCCGTACGCGCCGTCCACGAACCGGACCACGTCCTCCGTGAGGTAGTCCAGGTAGTTCCCCGTCGCGGGGCTGTTGAGCCACTGCGCGCCGCCCAGCCCCGTCCAACCGTCCACGAACACGGCAATGAACGGCGGCAGCTCGCCGGAGGACACCTTCGCATCCAGGCGCTCGGGGACGCTCGGGCCGAACCCACCCTGGCCCACCCACCCGTCCACCGTGCCCGCGAAGCCGTGGAGGAAGTACACCACCGGCAGCCGGGCGTGCGTCCCGGCGGGGACCCAGGCGTGCAGCGTCCGCTCGGAGGGATCTCCCAGGGCGTTGCCCTCGAGCGCGTGCGCGCGGAAGCGGTGCGTCTCCAGCCGTCCGTTCATGGCTTCTTCGGCTCCTTGCCCAGCAGCTTCATCACCTTCTTGAGATCATCCCAGGTGCTGCGCTTCTCGGCCGGGTTTCGCAGCAGGTACGCGGGGTGGAACGTGGGCATGAGCGGGATGCCGGCGTACTCGCGCCAGGTCCCGCGGACGCGCGTGATGGGCAACTCCTCGCGCAGCAGCACCTGCACCGCGGTCTTCCCCAGCCCCACCAGCACCTTCGGCTGCAGGGCCCCCAGCTGCGCGCGGAGGAACGGCTCGCACGCTGCAATCTCGTCCAATTCCGGGGTGCGGTTGCCGGGCGGACGGCACTTCACCACGTTGCAGATGTAGACCTCGTCCCGCGACAGGCCCATCGCCTCGATCATCTTCGTGAGCAACTGCCCGGCGGCCCCCACGAACGGGACGCCCTGCGCGTCCTCTTCCGCCCCGGGCCCCTCCCCCACGAACACCAACTCCGCGCGCGGGTTCCCCACGCCGAAGACGATGGACCTGCGCCCCTCGCACAGCTTGCAGCGCTTGCAGTCCGCGGTCCCCCGCCGGATCTCGTCCAGCGGGCGCCGGTCCGCGTCCGTGAACGGCTCCACCTTCGGCAGGTCCGAGAACTTCCGGGCGGCCGTGCGCGCTGCCGGTGCAGGCTGACCGAGGGCAGCTGCAGGCGCGGGCGTTGCGGCCGGGCGGGCAGCGCGCGGAGCCCCCCCGGCAGCAGGCGCAGCGGCCTCCACGCGCGGCGGGTTCACCGCGGGACGGGCCAGGGGCGCAGCGGCACGCGCGGGGGACGGGGCAGGCGCCGCAGCGGCGGCCGGCGGCTGGAACGTGGGACGGGCGCGGGGCGGGGGCCGGGTGCCGAGCAGCACGTCCCCCTCCTCCTCCGCCCACGCGAGGTGGCGGCGGAGATCCGTCAGCAGCTCTTCCAGAACGGGCGGGGCATCTCGGCGCGACACGGGCCGTCTCCTATCACGGCCCGGCCAGCATGGGGGCCAGTGCCGCCCACAGCCCCTCGGCCACTTCGCGCTTCGTCCCCTGCAAGGAAAGGGACGCCCCCGCGCGCGTGAGCAACACCACCGCGTTGGTGTCCGTCCCGAACCCCGCCCCCGGCGCCGTCACGTCGTTCGCGACGATGGCATCCAGCCCCTTGCGCTCGAGCTTTCCTCGGGCGTGGGCGAGCACGTCCTCCGTCTCGGCTGCAAAGCCCACGAGCAGGGGCCGCCTCGGACGTCCCGCCACCCGCCGGGAGGCCTCCAGGAGCACGTCCGGGGTCCGGACGAACGTGACCGTCTCCGGCCCCGGCCCCTTCTTCCGCTTCTGCGGGGCGTATTCCGCCGGCCGGTAGTCGGACACGGCGGCCGCGGCCACGAGGCAGTCCGCTGCGTCCACCCGCGCGAGCACCGCGTCCCGCATCTGCTCGGCGGACACCACGTCCACGATCTCCAGGCCTGCCCGGTCCACCGGCCCCACCGGCCCCAGCACCACGGTGACCTCCGCGCCGAGCGCGCGGGCCGCGTGGGCCATGGCGAGCCCCATCTTCCCGGTCGAGGGGTTGGAGATGAACCGCACCGGGTCCAGGTGCTCACGCGTGGGCCCGGCCGTGACCAGGACCTGCCGCCCGTCCAGCCGAATCATCGGACTCAGGGCGCGGCCTGGGGCGCGTCCAACACCAGCTCCTCGCGGGTGGGGAGTTCCACCTTCACCACGCGGGGGCCGCCCGGCTCGTCCAGGTGGTAGCCGCCCCACACCACGGTGTAGCGGCCCGGCGCGAGCCCCGGCACCACGACCCGGTCGGTCCCGGGCTCGTAGATGAGCCGTGCGTTGGGGGAGTTGCCCAGCTCCTCCAGCGCGTGGGTCACCGGCCCGATCTCCCCCTTCACCACCCAGAGGGCGTGACCCGGCCTCGGGTTGATGCGCACCGTCAGGGCGGAAGTCCCGGACGCCGTCCCGAGGTCCAGCGTCATCTGCTTGCCCTTCACCTCGTGGAGCAGCATCTGCCGTCCCGAGAGCGCGAGCGAGCCACCCGGCACGAAGCCGCCCACCAGGAAGCGGTAGACGCCGGGCGCGAGCTCCATGCGGTAGGCGCCCCCTGGACCGGACACGAACATGAGCGCCGTGCCTCGCTCGGTGTTGAGCACGGCCACCTCCTTGCCCTCGGTGGGTCGCCCCTCGTCGTCGTAGACGATCCCAGACAGCTGGGTGGCGGACTTCAGCGTGATCTGCACCTCGCGCTGCCCCTCCGCGAGCTTCGCCGTGCCCTCCATGCTCCAGCGCCGCGCGGTCAACTCCGTGGAGCCGCCCGCGAAGGGCACCGCCAGCGTGAAGCGCCCATCCGGCCCGGACGAGCCGGCCTCGTCGCAGCTGTTGCAGGTGATGATCGCCTGGGCCACCGGCTGCCCTGCCTCGTCCTTCACCACCCCCGTCACGCGCGCAGACGGCACGAGCGAGATGTCGCCGAGATCAGGGGCGGCCGGCAGCTCGACGGCCCGCGGCTCGAAGCCCCGCGCCTGGACCGTGAAGATCACCTTGCCGTCCACCTCGGGCAGCGGGAGTTCGAACCGGCCGTCCGCGGCGTCCACGTCCTGTTCGTCCAGCCGGTAGTGCGCCACCGGTCCTCCGCGCTCGGCCACCACGCGGCCGCGGAACAACGTCCGCGCCCGCATCGTCACCTTCACCGAGCCGCCGCCCGCCGTCCCCGTGGGCTTCTCCGCCTGGTCGTACGACGGGTGCTGCACGTCCACGCGGTAGCTCGCCTTCGGCTTCAGCGCCTTCACCTCGAACCGCCCGGCAGCGTCCGTCGTCACCGGCCGCCCCGCGCGCGGGACGAGCCGCACCTGGGCGCCGGCAATGGCTGCGCCCTTCTCGTCCACCACCTGGCCGGACAGCTTCGCCCCCTCGCCCAGCTGCAGCTTCACCCGGACGGTGTCCCCTTCCCTCAGGTCCACCCGCATCTTCTCGGACTCCACGTAGTCCGGGTGCGAGGCCACGACCTGGTAGCTCCCCGGCGGGACGCCCCTCATCCTCACCAGCCCGTCCGAGCCGGACACGCGGTCACTCCGGAAGAAGTCCTGGTCGCCGTGCCACAGCATGGCGTCCGCGCCTTCCACCCGGCGGCCGTTGTGCTCCACCACCACGTCCACCGTCCCGCGCGGCTCCAGCATCAGGCGCACCTGCTCAGCCGGCGCCTCCACCTTGATGCTCCCGCCGCCCCAGTCCGAGTGGTGCGCCTGGAGCGTGTAGGTCCCGGCCGAGGGCACCGTCACCTGGAAGAAGCCGCTGCCGTCCGCGAAGGTGGTGCGCCCGGTGGGCTGCACCATGACCGACACCCCGGGCGCGGGCCGCTCGTACTCGTCCAGCACCTGGCCGCGGATCAGCAGCGCCCGCGTGAGGGACACCTCCACCGGTACCTCCGCCCCCTTGACCGTCACGGGCAACTCCACCGACTTGTACTCGGGGGCGGAGACGCGCAGCACGTAGTCCCCCTGGGCCAGCGGCCCGAGCACCAGCGCCTCGCCGATGCGGGCCTTCTTCTCGAGGAGGAAGTCGCCGTGCGCAGCCCCGAGCCACACGGTGGACTCGAGCACGCTCTGCCCGAAGTCTCCCACCACGCTGACGCGGAGCGAGCCCGCCCCTTCCAGGTCCAGTGCGACCTTCGTCACCGGCTCGCGCAGCCGGACGAGCCGCGGCGCGGAGGCCCGGTCCCCGGCGTGGGCGACCACGGTGATGGCGTCCG
>JBDLRJ010000308.1:0-38183 GCA_039800145.1 Pseudomonadota bacterium
CGACGTGGCGTCCGACTTCGCGCCCGGCGTGCTGCACGCCATCCAGCGTGCGTTGAGGACGGAGCCCGGTCTCCGCTTCAACTCGTGCGAGGAGTTCATCTCCGGGCTGCGGGCCGCCGGACCCGGCCCGGTGTCGCGCGACATCCCCGTCCCGACACGGGCGCCTTCGTCCAGCGCGGCGTCCCGTGCACCGTCCCTGCAATCGACACTGCGTCCCGGTACGGCGAAGTGGCCCTGGGCGGTGGCGGGGCTCGTCTCCTGCGCGGGACTCCTCGCGCTGGGGCTGGCGCGCGCCGGGGACTCACAGCCGCGCGTGGGGGGGGCGGCGTCGGCGCAGGGCAGCGCCGGCAGGGCGTCCACGGGGTGGGCTCGCCTCGACAAGACCGAGGTGACGGTGGAGGACTACACCGAGTGCGTGCTCCAGGGCGGCTGCACCGTTCCGAGGTCCGGGGACCGCTGCAACTACGGCCAACCCGGCAAAGACAAGCATCCCATCAACTGCGTGGACTGGTTCCAGGCGAACACCTTCTGCCAACTCCAGGGCAAGCGGCTCCCGACGGCGGCGGAGTGGGAGGACGCCGCCAGCAACGGCGGCACGACGCTGTACCCGTGGGGGAACGACACGCCGACCGCGGACCACGCGCGGTGGGCTGCCCGGGGGAGCCGCGGCGGGACCGCCGAGGTGGGGAGCTACCCGGACGGTGCGACGAAGGCGGGCCTGCAGGACATGGCAGGCAACGTCTTCGAGTGGGTCGAAAGCGACGGCAACGGCGTCAGGGAGGTCCGCGGCGGCTCGTGGTTCACCGGGAACCCGTCGATGCTGCTCGCCACCTACAGGCTGGTCCTGTCGATGTACCAACGCGAGACCACCTACGGTTTCCGCTGCGCGAGGTAGCCGCCGGCCACCGTGCGCAGGCGAGACAGCTGACGTCGGCGTGGTATCAGTGCCCCCCATGGCCCCTCTGCCGGCAGGCACCCAGCTGGATGGTCGCTACGAAGTGCTCCGGGTCCTCGGAGAGGGGGGAATGGCCACCGTCTACCAGGTGCGCCACCTGGGTCTCCACAGCCTGCATGCCCTCAAGGTCCTGAACCCCGAGCTGGCCACGAACGACGAGGTGCGGGCGCGCTTTCTCGCCGAGGGGCGCATCCAGGCGAAGTTGCGTCACCCCAACGTGGTCCAGGTGACGGAGATCGTCACCACCCCGGTGGCGGGGCTGGTGATGGACTTCGTGGAGGGACCCACGCTGGAGGATTACATCCGGCAGCAGGGCGCCCTGGCCGAGCACGCGGCGCTCCTGGAGATTTTCCTCCCGGTCCTCGACGCGCTCGGCGAGGCGCACGCGCAGGGCATCATCCACAGGGATCTCAAGCCGGCGAACATCCTGCTCGGGCGTGACTCGCGCGGCAGGCTCCAGCCCCGCGTGGCGGACTTCGGCATCGCCCGCACCATGGACGGCGGCGTCCGCCAGACGCAGGCCGGCGCCAGGATGGGCACCGTCCACTACATGTCCCCCGAGCAGATCCGCGGTGCGGACGAGGCGGACTCGCGGTCAGACATCTTCTCGCTGGGCGCCATCCTCTACGAAATGGTCACGGGCCAGCTCGCGTTCCGCGCCCGCAGCGACTTCGACACGCAGCGGGCGATCGTCGACGGGAAGTACACGCCGCCCGAGCGCGTGGTCACCGGCCTGCCGCCCCAGGTTTCCCTTGCCATCCGGAAGGCACTGGCCACCGCGCCCGTGTCCCGCTTCGCCTCGTGCGCGGAGTTCGCGCGGGCGCTCGGCGGCGACGCTCCCCGCCCCACGTCGGCGGTCCGCCCGGCGGTTCCCGCCGCAGCCCCGGCATCGGTCCGGCCCGCCGCGCCGTCCATCGCGTACGCTCCAACTGCGGATCGGCTCGCCGCGCCGGCGCCCGGTCCTGCCGCCCAGCTGCCCCCGAGCGAGGACCTCGCCCCGGTGGGGGACATGGTCACCATCGCAGTCCTCTACTTCCTGACGTGCGGCATCTACCCGCTCTACAAGTTCTACAAGGTGGGCGAGGCCTATGACCGGCTCGCGGGCGGCAACCAGTTCAGCTCGAAGTTCTGGCTCTACATCGGCCTGGCCCTGGCGGGTGGGGTCGCCGGGGCCGTGTTCCCGGTCGTGTCGCTGGTGCCCATGTGGATCGTCGGCTACCAGCTGCTCGGGTACGTGATGGAGCAGCGCTCCCGCGCCGCCACGTCCTTCCTGGGCGGTCTCCCCGCGGGCTTCAAGAAAGCCTCGGAGCACCAGAACACCTGGCTGGCGGGCACCGTGCTCAGCATCATCTGCCTGGGCTTCATCCCCATGATCATCCAGGCCGCCTGGTTCTTCTCCGAGCACGACCAGCTGGTGAAGCAGCTCTCCGCCCGGCGCCGCGGGTAGCTCAGCCCGCGAGCAGCCGCCGGACGCCCACCGCGTCCGGCTGCTCCACGTCCTCGGGCGTGCACTGTGCGCAGCCCTCCACGCAGGCGGGGTTGGCGCAGCGCGTGACGGAGCTGGCCCACCGGAAGAGGCTCGCGAGCGTCGCACGGTCCAGCGCCTCCGCCACGCCCATGCCGCCGAGGTGACGGTCCACCACCGCGAGCCCCGCGGGGCTGCCGGCGCCCAGCTCCCCGGCAGACAACGCCACCACCTCCACGTCCTCGTCCCGCGCGAGCAGGTGCGCCAGCAGCACGGCGTCCAGCGTGCGCGCCAGGTGCTGCAGCGTCCGCGGCTCGAGCCCCTGCGCGAAGAAGAGCAGCCGCACGGGGCTGTCGTAAGTGGAGCTGACCGGCTCCATGCGCACCGTCTCGCGGCGGCCGGGCACGCTGAAGCCGGTGACGGACTCCGTCACCTTCGCCAGCACCGTCTGCACGCGGAACGCCAGCGCCCCCAGCTCGACGTCCAGCGGCGCCTCCAGCTGCCGCAGCGGCTCGAGCCGGAAGTGCAGCCGGGGCCGCGTCACCGGCCGGTCCGCCACGCGCCGCACCCGCAGCAGCCCCCGCTTCTCGTCCCACGCGTGCAGCGGCACCTCGTACCGGGCCTCCCCCGCCGCGAAGACGCGGTTGGGGTAGTACCGCGTCTGCACCAGCTCGCGGTCCACCCGCCCGAGCACCACCCCGTTCTCGTCCTGCACCTCCACCGGCGACTCGCTCACCGTGTCCCGCAGCGGGTTGGACGGGGAGACGGCGTGGAGCGGCACCGTGCGCGAGCGGGACGCCACGCCGCGGCGGATGCGCAGCACGGACCGTCCCCAGTTGTTCTCCACCTGGTTCTCCAGCGTGGACCGGTCGAAGAGCGCCTGAAGCGCCTCCTCGTCCTGCGAGGCCTCCGTCAGCGCTGCCCTGAGGTGGGACGCGGCCACGTGGTGGTTGGACCGCCCCACCAGCGGCGCCGGGGCCGGCACCTGGTCCGTGCGGATGAGCCCCTGCACCGTCCCGGGGCGCGAGAGGAAGTCCTGGACCGGGCCTGGCACCATGCCCCACAGCGCGTGGTGCACCCGGCCGCCCGGCAGCGGCACGCGCTGGCCCATGGCCCGCAGGGAGGCGACGAGCCACCCCTCGTCCAGCGCCGACACCGAGGCCTCTCCCGCGAGGCTGATGTCCCGCGAGAAGCCCGTGTCCGTGCCCCAGTGCTTCACCGCCTGCGCATCGAAGGCGCCGGAGGGATCCGAGATGACGGCCGGGACCCCGGCGGCCGGCAGCGACTTGAGCGCGCGCTTCACCCACGGCTCGCCCACCGCCGTGCGGAACGAGGCGTCCACCGGCCAGGCCTGCACCGGCGCAGTGGCCTCCGGCGCCAGCGGCACGAGGTGCGCCGAGAGCCCGAGGAAGGACTGGTCCACGAGCGAGCGCGTCCCCGCCCCGCCCACCCCGGTGGCCAGCACGCTGCACCGGGAGCCCGCCGCCGTCAGCACCAGGTCCAGCCGCCGCAGCGTGAAGCGCCGGTGCGTGGTCTCCAGCGGCGAGCCGCGGTCCACGCGCGGGAGCACCACGAGCCCGAGGCTGCGCAGCCAGGCGCGCGCAGCGCTCCCCTCCAGCTGTCCCAGCGTGCGGATGGCATGCGAGGAGAGCTCGTCCAGGTCCAGGAAGGTGAGCGCCGGCGGACGGTCCGAGGCGAGCGCCTCGCGCAGCCCCTGCGCCCCCACCGCGAGCGGCCCCGGTGCCCACTGCCCGGCGCGGTCCAGCGCGGCGGAGTAGGCCGCCCCGAGTCCGCGGGGATCCCCGGTCACCACCAGGCAGGGGAGCCCGTCCCGGAGCGAGGCCACCAGCAGTGCACCGACGAGCAGGTGCTGCTCGGTGGGCTCGGGGAGATCCCCCACCAGCCACGCCTGGTCCGGGGCCTCCCAGCCGGAGAACAGCTGCTCGAGCGAACGCGGCGCCGCCCCGAGCGCCCCCGAGGCCTTCCACGCCCAGTCCGCCCAGCCGTGCCCCGGTGCAGACCCCGCCTTGCCTGCCACCTGCGCGAGCGGCTGCACGCCTGGAGAGAGCGCCCCCGCGGAGCGCCACAGCTCCGGGACGTTGACCCCGCGCACGGCCGGCGCCTGCGGGAGCGCCTGCGGGACGGCGGCCGCCGCCCCCACGAACTCCGTCCGCGTCCAGATGACCAGCGACACGCAGAGCAGCGGCAGCAGGCCGGCCACGTCCACGAGGAGCCGCGGCTGGGTCCCGGACAGGTACGGCCCCTGGAGCACGTACAGCCCCACGAGGCCGAGCCCGGCGACCAGGCCTGCCACGGCGTTTCGCCCCTGCACCCGGAACGGCCCCTTCCGCTCGCCGAGCCCCACCGTGAGCAGCGGGGCGGCCACCCAGAGCAAGAGCCCGAGCACGCACCCGGAGAGGAACGCTGCGTCGAGCGGCAGCCAGGTGCGGCCCGTGGGCTGCCCGGCCCACCAGTCGTCCAGCGCCGCGAACCAGCGCAGCGGCCCGCCGGCCGGTGCATCCCCCAGCCACGCCAGGAGCCGCACCGCGAGCACCGTTCCCGCCAGCACCCAGGCGCCCCGGCCCAGCGCGGCCGCGGCCCGGCTGAAGCGGGAGTTGTTGCCCGCCCCCACCACGGCGGCCGCGAGTGCCCAGGCCACGAGGGGACTGGCGAGCAGCAGCAACCAGAGGAGCAGCCGCCACGAGGCGGGAAGGGAGGAGAGCTGGAGGTTCACGCCTTCACCCCGTTCCGGAGCTCCGCCACGGTGAAGCCCTCCCACGTCCTCACGAAGACGACGCGCAGGGCAGGGGAGTCGCTCCACGCCAGCTGCAGCCGCAGCGGGAGCTCCGAGAGGACCTCCTCGAGCGCCTCGCGCCCGGACAGCGGCGCCAGGACGAAGCCCTCGCCTGCGCGCAGGCCGTGGGCCGGGTCCCCGTGCCCGTCCCGTGGCGTGCAGGCCGGGGCGAGCCCCGAGGCCAGCCCCGGCCCCATGCGCCGCGCGGCCTCCACCACGCCCGCGCGCGCCTCCACGTCGTCGAACAGGCTCCGCGTGCGCAGCGGGGCCACCTGCCGCTCGGCCAGCGTCTCCAGCACCGCGCCGTCCATGCACGGGGCGTCCTCGCGCAGGCCGTGGGTGGGCCAGCCCGCCTCGAGCACCCGGTCCGCCCAGACCCTCGGCTCGGTCACCTCGCGCGCGCGGGAGACCCACTGGGCCACGGCCGCCGGCGGCAGCAGCGGGGGGTGCAGCGTGCTGCTGGCGTTGAGCAGGGTGGAGAGATCGTCCGCCGCGGCCTCGGGCCCGAGCTGGACCTTGAGTCCCACCAGCGCCTGCCGCGAGGCCTGGCGTGCCTCCTCCAGCGCGCGGCGCACGGCCCCGAGCCGCTCGCGCGCGCTCGCCACCGCGCGGGCAGCCCCCCTCAGCACGCGGCGCTGGCGCAGCCACAACTGGCGCTCGAGGAGCTTCCGCGTGGGGCCGCCGCCGCCCTCGAGCCCGATGCTCTCGAGCACGTCCCGCCGCTCCCGCACCGCCGCCTTGAGCCGCGCCCGCGCCTCCCGGCTGGAGAACCAGGCCCATCCCCACCCGGCGAGCCCCGCCGAGAGCAGCCCCACCGCCCAGGGCAGCGCCTCTCCCCAGGGGAACGACGGCGCAGTGGCCGCCGCCGCCGTGCCCAGCTTGAGCGTGGGCAGCGCCGCGCCGGCCCCCGCGGGGGCAGCGCTCGGCATGCGCAGCCACAGCGTCCAGGCCGCGGCAGCCCACCCGGCCGCGGTCCCCACCGCGGCGGAAGGCGCCCAGAGCGCCCCGCGCGAGGGCAGCTCCGAGAGCGCCTGCTCCAGCGCCTCGCGCCCCTCGTCCGAGACGTCCTCGCCCTGCTCCGCGGCCAGCGCCCCGGCCGCCAGCACCTGCTCGCGCCGGGCGAGCCCCTGCGCCACCTGCTCCAGTGCCTGCTC
Source organism: Pseudomonadota bacterium (assembly GCA_039800145.1). Classification (GTDB taxonomy): domain Bacteria; phylum Myxococcota; class Myxococcia; order Myxococcales; family Myxococcaceae; genus VGRA01. Next base: position 6,369 of record JBDLRJ010000308.1, read on the forward strand.
CACGGCGGGCAGCGGCTCGAGCCCGCCCTCCCGCGCGAGCGGCCCGTCGAAGAGCCCGTCCACGGCGCGCTCCAGCTTCCCCAGCTCGTCCGCCTCCGCGTGGTCCAGCGTCCGCTGCAACGCCGCGAGGTGCTGGCGGTAGCTGGGCGAGGCGCTGGAGAGGGGCCGCGGGGGCGCGAGCAGCGGGGCGAGCCGCTCGCGGAGAACCTCCACCGCGTCGAACCCCGCCCCCTCCACGCCCATGGGCGGGAGGTCCGGCACCTGCGCGAGCTGGCGCGCCTCGGCGCGGGCCGCCCTGTCCGCGCTCCCACCGGGGGCGAGGCTGCTGCCCCACGCGCCGGCGGCGAGCCCGGAGGCCATCCCCGAGACGCGCGCCGGGTCCACGTTCCCCTGCGCGGTGCGGGCAGCGAGCACCGACAGCCCCTCGTACACGGCGCGGGCCCGGGCGTAGGCGTAGAGGGTGTTCTCCGGGAGCTCCGCGGAGGCCACCGAGGCCATGCAGAGGCGGGGCTCGCCGGGCGCGGGGTGGCGCAGCCTCGTGGCCACCAGCTCCTGGTCCCGCATCCCAGAGGCGAACGCCGCCACGCCGAACGCGGCCACCGAGCCCGTGACGTCCTCGGGACGCAGCGTCCCCGCGGTGGTCTGCTGCGAGAAGACCCAGGCGCGCGAGAGCAGCGGGAAGGGGGCCTCTTCCGCCCACGCCTCCAGCCGCCCGAGCCTCGAGAGCGCCTCCTGTCCGCCGGGGGAGGCGAGCGGCGGGACGCGGACGAGCAGGTGGAGCGCGGCGGCGCGCTGGTCGAACGGGAGCGACGCGGAGAAGAGGCTCGCGTAGCCCTCGCGCACCAGCCGGGAGAGCGAGTCACACGCCCGCAGCAGCGTGTCCGGCTCTCCGCCGATGGCGGAACAGGCGAGGACGATGTCCAGGCGCGGCCCGGTGTTGCCCTTCGGGAGCCGCGAGACGTGGAGCAGCGACTCGAGCAGCGGGGCCGCCTGCCCTGCCAGGTCCGGGTCGTCCGTGGTGAGCACCTCGCAGGGGGCGGCGGGGCCCGAGGGGAGCGAGCTCGCGGCGCGCGCCATCACCTCCCGCCCGAAGGCCCCCAGTCCCACCCAGAGCGTGGGCCGCTCCACGCCGGTGCTCATGCCGCGGGCCGGGCCTCCGCCTGCAGCAGCTCCACCACGGAGCGCTCGTCCTGGAGGAAGCGGCGCTCGGCGTCACGGTCCTCGGAGATGGCCCGCGCGTAGAGTTCCTGCAGCCGGCGCGCGTACGCCTCCACCTCGGCGGAGAGCCGCTCGCGGGCCGCCTTGTCCGCGCGCCCCGCCTTCCACTGCGCCTCCGCCCCCTTCTCGAGGTCCCCGCGGAGCATGGGATCCAGCGCCTCGAACTTCGTGAACGCCTCCGCCCGGTCCGCCCCCAGCGGCTTGCGCACGCCGGAGTAGCTCCACGAGTAGCCGGCTTCCCCGCGCTCCACCGCGCCGAACAGGGCGCACAGCGTGAAGGCGCGGATGCGCGTGGCGCGCTCGTCCGCGGCCTTCTGCGCCTTGCGGTTCTCCGCCTCCTGCAGCTGCGCGCGGTGGATGGCCACCGGGTCCAGGTCCGGCAGCCCGGCCCCCTTCTCCCACACCCCCTCGATGTGCAGCGGGTACGAGCGGTTCGGGTCCGCGCGCACCTTCTGGTAGGCCGGCTGGAGCTCGGATTGGACGTTCTTGAAGAAATAGACCGGCACGCCCAGCAGCGCGCGGTAGAGCACGAGCGAGTCCCGCTCGTTCCAGTTCCCCACGCGCTGCACCCCGGAGACGGTCCCCTTGAGCACGTTCCACAGCGAGCCCTGCTCGTCGGACGCGTAGGCGTCGTGCAGGCCGGCGTAGAAGACCTCCGCGGGCACCACCGTGGGATCGTCCTTGCGCGTGGCGTCCACGTGCGCCAGCAGCACGCACTCGTCCGCGAGCCGCCGGAGCCGGTCCTCGATCCCCGCGCGCACCTTCGCCGCCGGCACCGCGCGCAGCGCATCCTCGAGCTTCCCGGCCCGGCGCAGCTCCGCCACGGCCTGCTTCTGCTCGTGCAGCGCGACGTAGCGCTGCTCCAGCTCCAGCGCGCTCGGCAGGTCCAGCTTCAGCGCCTCGAGCGCGCGCGCGAAGACCTCCTTCGCCTTCTCCTCCACCCCCTCGCGCACGACCGAGATGATCTCGTTGGCGTCCCGCGCCCGCTGCGTGCCGTCCGGGTTGCGCGCCGGCTTGAACGCCTCGGTGACCAGCGAGAACAGCTCGCCGCGGTCCACCAGCGCCTCGCCGTCCAGCTGGTGCGTGTAGAAGTCGTTCCACAGCCGCTCGCGGCGGCGGTCGTCCCGCAGCACCTCGGCGTCCAGGTAGTACTGCGCCACGTCCGCGTCCGGGTCCACCGAGGCGGGGTCCTTCCGGAACCGCTCCGCCTCCGCCTCCAGCTGCTGGGCGCGCTCGTCCGCGAGCTGCGACACCCGGCGGAACGAGTCCAGCCGCATCTGGCAGTCCCGCCGGAGCTCGCCCTCGAACCTCTGCCAGAAGTCCCGCTTCAGCTCCTCGCGCATGTCCTTGGCCCAGCCGTCCACGCGGGCCACGTTCCGGTTCTTGGCCGCGGTGAACGCGGCGTTGTCCCGGTCCGTGAGCTTGCTCAGGAGGCCGGGGTTGGCCAGCCGCGAGAGCTCCTGGTCCATCCGGAGGATCTCGTTCTTGTAACCGTCCAGGTCCACCTTGTTGGACGGGCCCTCCAGGTAGGCGCAGCTCTCGTCCCCGAGCAGGGCCGGCAGCAGCAACCGGGTCTCCAGCAGCCGCGTCAGGAAGTACCGCTGGGTGACGGGGTTGACCTTGTACTTGTCGAAGAACGCCTTGATGAACTGCCCCGAGGCCACCTGTGCGCGCTGCGCCTCCAGGAAGGCGTTCACCTTCGAGATGGACTCGGACCGCGTCTTCTGCAGCGTGGCAATGGCGTGGGCCAGCGAGGGGTTGGACGGGTTGATGCCCTGCTTCTGCACGCTCGGGAGATCGATGAGCGGGTCCACCTGCCCGAACAGCTCCGCCAGGGTCTCCTGGAACTTCAGCGGCAGCCGCACGTCCCCGTCGCCCACCTGCTCCGCCACGCCGTAGAAGGCCCCCTTCTCGTTGTTGGCCTTCTCGTCCTGCGCCCGCTTGTCCACGTACGCCTTGAACTTCTCGTCGATCTTCTTGTTCTTCTCGTTCTGCTCGAGCCGCTGGAACGCCGGGTCCCCGTAGTTGACGCGGAAGTCCGGGTCGTTGGCGCCGAAGGAGAGGTAGCGCTGGAACGTGTCCGCCACGAAGCGCATGGCGGCGTACTTGAGGATGTCCCTGCGCGGCAGCTGCAGCAGCGCCGTCCCGAACGTCCCGTACTGCGCGGAGAAGTGGCCCAGCGCCAGCTTCTTCTGGTGTTTCTCGTAGTTGTCGTACTCGCCCGCCTGTGCCCCGAGCAGCGGGGAGAAGATCTGCAGGTAGCAGGCGTCTGCCACCGCGTTCTCGTATTTCTCGATGGAGAGCTGGTCCGGCCGGTCGATCAGGTACGTGAGCGCGAACGGCCGCTCGCGCACGAACTGCCTCTCCCGCACCGGGGTGCCCGGGTCGTAGTGGAACTCGATCTCCTCCACCCCGCCCGCGTAGGCGAGCTGGCGCGTCAGGTACTCCAGCTCCTTCAGCGCCGCGTAGCCGTTGGCCATGATGTCCGCGTGCAGCTGCGGGCGGACCTTGTCCAGGAAGGTCGTGGGCAGCGTCAGCACCCCTACCACGCTGGGTCGGCCCCAGCCCGCCTCGCGCACCCACTGGTTCAGCAGGTAGGCCATGGGCAAAAAGCCCCCGGAGCCCGTCCCGCCGGCCACCGAGCCGTACACCATCACCCGCACCACGCGGTTCTCGTTGTCCCGCCACGGGTTCTCGCGGCGGATGGACTCGTCCAGCATCCGCAGCACGGTGCGCTTGATGCCCCGCCGGTCCTCCTCGAGGTTGTAATAGAGCCGCAGCCGGCTCTCCATGCGGATCTGCCCCGCGCCCGCCCCCTGCGCCGCGCGGAACGCGTAGTCGTGCGGCACCCACTGCGTGAGCAGCGTGTCCTCGGGCAGCTCCGCCTTGCCCCGCTTCCGCTCCACGTAGGCCCGCTGGTCGAACGAGGACACCAGGAAGCGGTTCTCCGCCGGGACGTCCTTCAGCTTGTCCAGGTCGTCCTTGTTCGTGTCGACGGCGAGGAAGTGGCACAGCGACCGCACGCGGTCCCAGTTGGGGTGCCGCCGCAGGCGCGCCGCCATGAGTTGAACAATCTTGCCCCCGTTGCCCCCGAGCCCCACGAAGAGCGTGGGGTTGAACTTGTCCGTGGTCAGCAGGCCCATGTCGTCTCCCTGTCGTCTGCGCGCCGGGTGCCTATAGCACGACCGTCAGCTCCACTTCAGGAGCAGTCCGCCCACGCGGTACAGCTGGTTCGGCACCGGGCCCGAGGGGAACTCCGCCTCCGGCACCGGCGCCCACTTCCCGGTGCGCCCGTCCCGCACCTCGAGCCCCGCCGCCCGCGCGAAGCGCGCCCCGCCTCCCGCCGTGGCCTCCACCACCAGCACCGCGCGCGCGGGCTTGCGGTGGAAGTCCCCGGAGGCGTCCACGCACATCCGCGCGTTCCTGTAGAAGCCGCGCTTCCCGCCCGGCTGCTCGGCCACGCCCAGCGGCGCGGCCCGCTGCATCCCGCGCTCGTCCCCCGCCAGCGTCACGCTGAAGCCCGGCGTGAAGTCGTGCGGCCGGGTGAAGCCGAGCAGCAGCCACAGCGCGAAGAGCACCGAGGCCGCCGCGAGGAGCCACGGGGCGTAGCAGCGGAGAAACCCCGTGGGCGCCACCTCCGCCGTCACGGGCACCTGCACCGCCCCGGCGGCGTAGTGGGCGTGCTGTCCCGAGAGGGTGACCGCGGCCCTCGGCGAGAGCACCCCGCAGCAGCCCGGCGCCTGCACGCACACCTCGTACTGGAGCGGCCGCCCGCGGCGCCCGTTGGGCAGCTGCGCCTCGGAGCCTGCCACCGGGTTGCACGTTGCCTGGAAGCCCCCGCCCGGGGCCGCACCCGCCGTACAGGTGACGGGGACGCGGTCCGCGTTGAGCGACCCGGAGAGATCCAGCCGGGCGCACCGCTGGGAGTTGCCGCGCTCGCCCTGCCAGCGCCCGAGGTCCAACAGCGCGGGGTTCAGGCGGAGCGCCAGGTCGAGGAAGCCCTCCACCGTCACCTGCGCCCCTGCGCGCTGCTCCATCCACTGGTTCACGAACCGCGCCTCGAGGTGCAGGGGCCGTCCCTCCTCCGAGGGGGACGAGGGTGTCCACGTGGCCTCGAAGCGCCCCGCCCCCGCGTGGGTGAGCGGCAGCACCTGGTCTCCCACGCGCAGCTCCGCGCGGAAGCCGTCCCGCGCGAAGAAGCCCTCGTCGTCGAACGGCTTGCCCTGGAAGAGCAGCCGTGCCGTGACCGTCACCGGCTCGCCCACGCGCGCGGTGGCGGGCGCGGTGAGCTCCGCCGCGAGGTCGTAGCGGAGGATGGCGCCGAAATCGACGGCGCCCGGCGCCTGCGGCAGCGAGAGCGTCCATTGGCTCGCGCGCTCGGGATCATTCGCGGCGCGGAACGCCTGGTAGGTGCGGTACGGGGCCGCGCACAGCTCCGGCGGTGCGTCCGCGATCTGCGCGGGGAAGGTGCAGCGGTTGTCCCCCGAGGCGCTCGCGGGAACCGGACCGCCCGGCCCCTCGAGCGCCGCCTGGAACGGCTCGCCCCGGTCCGCGGAGGCCAGCGCCACCAGCACCTCCGTGACGTACTTGTCCACCTGCAGCGCCCGCTTCTCGCCGGGCCTGAGCACGCCGGTGAGCGGCCGGGAGCCGAGCGCCGTGGCAAAGCCGCGCGTGAAGGCGCCCACCACCTCCCGCGGCTTCTCCACCACCAGCAGGTCCTCCGGGGTGCGCGCGAGCGCCTTCAAGAACGGCTCGCCGGACTGCCGCGCCTCCGCCGTGCCGTACAGCCCCACGACGCGGGTCTCGAAGAGGTGGCTGTCCATGTTGAGCAGCGCCGGCCCCTCGGCCGGGCTTTGGACGTCTCCCTGGGACGGGGAGCCATCCGTGAAGAAGAGCAGCATCCGCCGCCTGCGCGCCGAGCCCTCGAGCACCCGCCGCGCCTCCTCCAGGGGGCGCTTGAAGAACGTCCCCCCGATGTACGGCATGGCGAGCAGCTCCGCGGCCGTGCGCGACACGCCCGGCGCGCTCGTGGGCGTCGGTCCGAAGGAGATGACCGTGAAGCCGTCCTGCGAGTTGCGCGTCAGCCCCTCCAGCAGCAGCGCGCCGAGCACCGCCGCGCGCTCGGGATCGTTCGCGGGGATTCGGCGCCCGGTGGTGGCCGTGGCCCCCACGCCCATGGAGGCGCTGTTGTCCAGCACCAGCACCACCTCGCTGCCCGGCGCCGTGGGCGAGGCCGACACCAGGAGTGTCAACAGGAGCGGCAGCACCATCAGGACTCCACCACGAAGTACGTCGAGCCCTGGCGGTAGGTGATGCCGGGAAGCGGGACGTGTCCCGGCTCCAGGTCCGTCACCGGCATCCACGCGCGCGTGCGGCGGTCCTGGAACTCCAGCGGGCCGGTCCCCTGGATCACCCAGCCCTCTCCCCGCACCGCGCGGAAGCGGACCGCGCAGCCGGCAACCTTTCCGCTCAGGTCCCCGTCACCGCTCAGCCCCAGCCGCGCGTCCCGGTAGAAGCCCGCCGCCGCCCCGGGGCACTCGCGGAGCACCTGGGGGATGGCGCGCCGAAGCTCCTTCTCGCTCCCGGAGACGCGCACCGCCGCAGAGAGCGGGAAGCGCGCCGGGCGCACCAGTCCGCCGAGCACGAACAGCCCCAGCAGCACCGCCGCGGCGGGCAGCACCCAGCCCCGGTGGCAGCGGAACCAGGACAGCGGCCGCACCTTCCAACGCAGCGCCACCGTGCGCGCCTGGTTCGCGAACTCGGGGGTGAGCGGGGTCACCTCGAGGTTCGCTTCCGAAGGGGACTCGTCGCCCGCGCACGCCGGCACGTCCAGGCACACGGTGATGAAGCGGGCCACGGGGTCCAGCTCGTCCACGGGCACCTTGCCGAGCAGCGACTGATGGTCGGGGTAGCCGAAAGTGGTTAGGTATTGGAGCATCGGCACCGAGAGCGCGCTTCCCACCGCCGCCTTCAGCGTCCACTTGTGCTCCTCGACTGCCGTGGACTTCGAGAAGTCCAGCTGCTGGCACACGGTGTTCGTGGCCGACCCTGCTTCGATCTCACCGAAGTCCAGCGACGAGGCGAGCCGCAGCTCCAGCGCGGGCCGGACCTTCACCTGGTGCGGCACCGAGGACACTGCACCTCCCGGCAGCTGCGCGGAGAGCTTCCAGCTTCCGGCGCCCAGCCGATCGTACGTCACGCGCACCGGCACCTCGTCGGACGGCGGCAGCGCACCGCGCCACGCCTCGCGCCCGGTGTCCGTCAGCACCCACTCGAGCCCCGGTGCCGCGAGCAGCGAGTCCAGCCGCGCGCGCGAAGGCCCCGGGGCCGGCCGCTTCACGCGGATGCTGCCTTCACACGGGAGCCCCACGTAGCAGGTGGCAGGGCCCTTCACGTCGAAGGACAGGCCGAGCTCACTGAGCGGGGCGGCCACCTCTCCGGCGGGGCACACCGCGAGCGGCCCGGCGGATCCCCCCGCGCTGACCTTCACCTGGGTCGGCGCGGGCGTGGACGGGGGAACCCACTGGGCCGTGAGCGCGCCGGGGGCCGCGGGGAGCTGCGTCGCCTGGCCGCTGCCCACCGTCGCGGAGAAGGAGAGCGCCAGTCCCGCCGGAATGGCCCCGAGCGGCTGCCCCGTCTTCCCGTCCAGGAGCTCCGCGCGGAGCTCCACCTGCTGCCCCGAGGCGAGCGACTCGCCGTCCGACGGGGAGATCACCCGCGCCCGGTAGGTGCAGGCCTCCACCTTCAGCACCGTGTCCGCGGAGGTGGGCGAGTCCAGCCGCTCGTTCTGCGCGAGCCCCGCTCCATCCGCCACGAACTGCACCTTCGCCCCAGACGTGGGCGGCAGCTGGAACTCCCCGGCGAAGCGACCGTCCGCGAGCCTGCGGGCGGGGACCGACTGCGTGCTGCCGTCCGCGAGCGTGACGGTGAAGCTGCCGCCCTTCACCGCGTGGATGGAGCCGTCCGGGGCGCGCACCGAGCCCTCGAGCTTCACCGTGTCCCCCGCGGTGTAGGGACCAGGCCCCACGCTGTCCACCACGCTCGCGAGGGAAAGCGGCGGCGGGGGAGGTGCCACCACCGCCACGCCGTCCACCACGTGGGCGATGACCTTGTTGGAGTGCATCTCCCCCAGGCGCGCGCACTCATGATCTTCAGCGGCGCGGTAGGTAGAGCTGTTCGCGATGAAGACCGTGTTGCAGGTGGCGTCCTCCTCGTCGAAGCACACGGCGCACTCGCGCCCGTCCGTGACGAAGAAATGGAAGTGCCACAGGAAATGCTGGGACGTGATCCGAGGCTGCGCGCACGGCGTGACGATTCGCGGCGGCACCCCGGTGTACCCGCACACCGCGTAGGTGTTGGAGCCGGCGAGCGCCGAGGTGGCCGCGCACGCGGCCAGCAGCAGCACCGCGAGCCGCAGCGCCCCGGCATTCACTTCTTCGCCTTGCCCTGCTTGCCCTCGGACTTCGAGGTCTTCGCCGGCGCCTTCGGCGCGGACTTCGCCGCGGGCGCGGCGGTGCCGGCATCCACGGCGGGCGCGGGTACGGCTCCCGCGGTGCCTCCGTCCGCGGGCTCTCCTGCATCCGGTGCGGCCGCCGCGGCTGCGGGCGCCCCTGCATCCGGGGTCCCCGCGTCCACCGACACGGTGGGAACGGGGGGCGCGGCCTGCGCCGAGGCCTTCCCGCGCACCAGCCACCCGCCGAGCGCACCCAGCACCAGCGCCACGACGCCCGCCACCACCGCGGGGACGAGCCACGCGGGCGTGCGCCCGGTCTCAGTGGGTGCCGGTGCCGCCGCGGGAACTCCCGGACTCGCCGGGACGGAGGGAAGGTCCAGGATCGTCCGGGCAGGGGGGGCGTGCCGCCGCAGCGCCGTGTCGCCGAAGATGCCGAGCGCGACGGTGATGTTGTCGGCGCCGCCGCGCTGGTTGGCCTCCGAGACGAACCGGTCCACGGCCGCCTTCACGTCCAGCTTCTCGCCGAGCCCGAAGAGCTCCGCGTCCTGCAGGTAGTCGTGCAGCCCGTCGCTGCACAGCAGCAGCCCGTCTCCCGGCTGGAGCGCGAGCGGCTCGCGCCACACCTCCGGGTTGAGCGTCCCCGCGGCCACCGCCGCGCCGATGGTGCGCGCCAGCACGTGCGCGTCCGGGTGCTCGCGCGCCTGCTCCGGGGTCAGCTGTCCGGCCTGCACCAGGAGCTCCACGCGGGTGTGGTCCCGCGTCCGCTCCACCACCGCGCCGTTGCGCAGCTGGTACAGGCGGCTGTCCCCCACGTAGCCCACGAAGCACTGCGCCCCGCGCACCCACGCCACCACCGCGGTGGTGCCCATCTGCGAGTCGCCCATGGAGGCGGCCGCGGAGAGCACCGCCGCGTGGGCCTGCACGAGCGCGTCGTAGAGCACGCGCCGCGCGTCCTGCCCGGCCGGGGCCTCCGCCACGGACCTGCAAATTCGTTCCACGGCCGCGGCGCTCGCGAGCTGCCCGCCGCCGTGCCCGCCCATCCCGTCGCAGACGACGAGCAGCGTGGAGCCGTCCGGGAGCTGGGACACCCTGAAGGCGTCCTCGTTCTGCTCGCGGACCCTGCCCGGGTCGGTGCGGCCGTGCGCGACGAACCCGCTCATTTCTTGTCACCCGCGGGGGAGAAGATCGTCTTCGCCGAGGGGCGCGCGTTGCCGTCCTCGTTGGAGCCCTTCGCGGCGTTGCTCCCGGCGGCAGGTGTCCCCGCGGGTGAGAAGACGGTTCGCGGGGAGAGGCGTCCGTCTGCAGGCGCGCCCGCGGCGGCGGCCTGCACCTGGGGCTGCGGCGTGGCGCCCGCGGCCGGCTGCTCGAGCACGAAGGTGACCTGCCTGGAGAACGAGACCCTGTCGCCGGGCTGGAGCGGGCGCCGCTGCTGGGGCGTCAGCTGCAGTCCGTCCACGTACGTGCCATTGGTGGAGCCCAGGTCCGTGATGAAGACCTTCCCCGCCTTGAAGAGCTCCAGCCGTGCGTGCGTGCTGCTCACCTGTCCCACCGAGAGCCGCAGGTCGCTCCCTGCCTCGGTGCCCACGGTGAAGGGGGACTTGTGGATGCGGTACACGGCGAGGACGTTGCCGCCGGGCGGCGCGGAGACGAGCCGGAGGTGCGTCTCGGGGAGTCCCTGCACCAGCGGGTCCGCCACGGTCGGTGCAGCGGCCACGGGCGGTGGCGGGGCCTCGAGTGCGGCCGGGGGCGGAGGGGCCGGCGCGAGCGGGGCAACGGGGACCTCGGGCGTCTTGTTGGCCCTTCGAAGGGCCCAGGCGATCAGCCCGGCGAGCAACAGCGCGCCGATGACCAGGTAGGGCCAGGGGGGGCCCTTCGCGGGAGGGGTGGTGCCGGGCTGCTGCGGGGCCGTGGCCGCCGCGGGCTCGGGGGCGGCTGCGGGGGCCGGGCAGGCCTTGGCGGCGTCCGGGTGGCCCGCGTGCTTGAAGGGGAGATCCTTGGCCCACGCGAGCCGCTGCCCGGAGGGCCCCACGTCGAGGTTCAGCGTGTCCGCCTGCGCGGAGCTGGGGGCGCCGCAGGTGGAGAACTCCAGCTCGAAGAGGTTGGCGGAGCTCTGGGCGAGCGCGCGCAGCTCCGCCTCGGGGTTGGGCAGGTCCTCCACCTGCAGGTAGCGGCCCCCGGTGGCGAGCGCGAGCTTCTTCATGTCGTCCAGGCGGGTGGCCTGGGCGGTGGAGCGGGCAGCCCCGGCAAAACAGACCACGTGCACGCGGACGCCGAGCGAGTGGGCCTCCTCGGCCAGTGCGTCCACGGTCAAGGTGGTGGACTCGTCCCCCGCGTCCGTGAAGACGATGACCTCGCGCGAACCGCCGGAGGCCAGCGGCTTGCGCTGCGACGCGTGGCGCACGGCGTCCTGGATGTAGGACTTGAGGCGGGTGATGGACTGGGAGGCGCGCAGCGTCTCGAAGCGGGAGAGGCAGGTGGTGGCGTCTTCACCCGGCGCCAGCCCGCAGTCGACGCGCGTCTTGCCGAAGGCAAAGAAGTGGAGGGTCCGGGCGCCGATGCCGGGTTGCGCCGCGGCCCATGTGCGGGCGAGCTGGATGGACTTTGCCCAGTACGGGGCGAAGGAGCCGGACTGGTCAAACGCGAGGACGGAAGCCCCGCCCTGGGCCGCGGCTGCGAGCGAGGTCACCTTCTGCGCGGTGAAGCTGCCGTTCGAGGCGGAGGCGCGCAGCGCGCTGGAAGGAGAGCCCGCGGATCCCTGGAGCGACTGCTGCGCCGCTGCGTCCGTCAGCTCCACCTGCAGCCGGACGCGGTCGCCGGAAGCATAGGGCGGGGCGGTGACGAGGAGCCCCTGCGACGCGGGGGCTGCGAAGGCGAGGCAGGGGAGGGCCGCGGCGAGCAGCGTCAGGTGCAGGCGCATGGAGGCTCCTCAGCGGGGCAGTGCGGAGGCGGGGAGGAAGAGAAAGACCAGGACGGAGCCGCCGATCTCCAGCCTCGTGCCGTGCGTGAGCGGGGCCTGGTCTCCCTGGAGGATCCGCCCATCCACGATGGTGCCGTTGGTGGAGATGTCCGTGAAGAGGGCGTCGTTCTCGCGGAGCATGAGGTAGCCGTGCTTGCCGCTGGCACGGCCGTCCTCGAGCCGGACGCCGCAGTCGGGATCCCTGCCGAGGATGTTGCGCCCCTCGCGCACGGCGTGGATGCGGCCGGGATCTCCGCTGCCGCGGAACTCGATGAGCGCAGCGCGGACGCGGGGGCCCTGGGCGGCGGCGGGGTGAGAACCCGAGGGCTGGAAGAGGGTCTTGCTCCCGCCGCTGCGTGCGTCCTGTGCCTGCGGGAACTGGGGCGGGGCGTAGGCCGGGGCGGGGGAGGGTGGTGAACCGAAGCCGAAGGGATCGCTCGGGTTGAACACCGGGCGGGCAAAGTTGCCGATGTTGCCCCAGCCGTCCGCCTGCGGTGCCGCCGCGTGGGGGGCAGGGGCGGGGGCAGGCGCGAAGCCCGCGGGGGCTGGGCTGTTGTCGAACTGGGTCTTGTTCTTGCGGGCAACGCCGCCGGCCGCTGGCATGGCGGGCGAGGCCCCGGAGAGCGGCTCGCCGCAGTGCTCACAATACGGACCTGCGGGGGTCTCAGCCCGGCACTGGGAATTCGGACATTGCATAGGGGGACAGAAGTCTATCGGAGGCGCTGTGGGAGACCAAGGGAGTAGTCGGCAAGTGGGCTGTGCCCTGTGGACGCTTGGTCAGGGGATGTCTGACAGGGGGGCATCGGCCGATTGGGGGCTACCGCGCCCTCTTCTTGGCTTCGACCCATGCTCCGTGGGCTGATTTCACGGCGACCACGGGCCAGAAGTGGATCACGCCAAGGCCAAGAGTGAACATCAGGGCAAGGAAGTGCCCAAAGGCGTACAGGATCTGCCCATTCACCAATTGGCCACACCCAGGAATGAGCAAGCTCAACAGTGCTGGCACCACCGGACTTAGCCCCGGCGAGGTGTCTGACTCGCTCGCTTCTTCCAGTTCAACCAGTTCATCCGAATCATCGAAATCATCCGATTCGTCCAGGTCTTCAGACTCATCATCGTCACCTGGTTCGACCGCCCCCGTAACTGCCAATGCAGCCTGGGCGTGACCAACCCTTCTTTCACGTTCAGAGAGAAGCGCCGCCGCAAAGTCCCCGCAAGACTGAAAGCGATTGTCTGGATTCGGTGCCAGGGCCTCCGCGATCGAGTTTCGGATGTTGCCTGGCAACCCAACGGCGATCCGTTCAGGGCTGATGTACCTCCCGCTCACCACGGCCTGCATGACGTCGAAATCGCTCTTGCCGGGGAAGGCCACCCTCCCGGTCACCATCTCGTAGAGGATGGCGCCCAGCGAAAAGATGTCTGACCGAGCGTCTGCGTTCTCCGCGCCGCGAACCTGCTCGGGGCTCATGTACTGCGGCGTGCCCATGCGCGCGCCGGTGCGGGTCCTCGGTCCGTCGCCCGACTCGCCGACGCGGGCAATCCCGAAATCGGTCACCCGCGCCTGCAGCTGTCCCAGGGAATTGCGGCCGAGGATGACGTTGTCAGGCTTCAAGTCCCTGTGGACCACGCCGTGCCGGTGCGCCTCTCCGAGTGCTTCGAGAATCTCCAGGAACAGCCGCGTCGCCTCGCCGAGGTCCCGAAACGCTCCCCGCTCCCGCAAGTGGGCTCCGAGCGTCGGCCCCGGCACGTAGTCCATCACGAGGCCGGCGACCGGCTGGGTGACGATCTCCGTGACCGCCACGATGTTCGGGTGGCGCACTTTCGCCTGGATGCGCCCCTCGGAGAGGAACCGCGCCTTCACGTCCTCGTAGACGTACAGCTCCGGGTTCAGCACCTTCAGCGCGTGCTCGCTGTGCAGCCCCAGGTGGCGCACCAGGTAGACGGTCGCCATGCCGCCCTCGCCCAGCACGCGGAGCACCTCGTAGCGGCCGTCCAGCACCGTGCCTGCGGCAATCGTCGCCATGTCGGGGGCCTATCATGTCACCCCTCCGCGCGGTCGCTACTGCGTGAGCGCGTTGAGGTGGTCGACGAGGTCGGCGACGGTCTCGAAACTGCTCGCGCGGTCGTAGTTGATCGACACATCCATCTGCAGTTCAAGAATCCCCATGACCTGGACGAGCTCCAAGGGGGAGAGATGAAGATCATTCTGCAGCGACGTGTGCCTGTGGATGTCGGAGAGAGCCCTTCCGGTCTGACGGTGGAGCGCCTCGACGGTGGTCGCGTGAATATGTTCCGGTGACCAGCGGGGTATCCGTGCTGCCTTTGCGGAGGCGAGATACGCCGCAGCGGACGAGACCACGGACAGGACGGGAAGCAACCACCAGGCCTCCAGCATGGCGATTGCGACGGCGCTACCAGCAAATAGAACTGTGCCGACGACGTCCTTTCGAACCATTTGGCCCAGTCCTGGGAAGAGCAAGCTCAGGACTGTCGGGAGTAGCGGCACCTCGTCCGCCTGTATGATCCCTGAGAACAGCGGGGAGGGTGTGACTTCCACGGCGACGCGCGGGCGCGGGGCTGTCACCCAGCCAGCCGCAGGTACACGAACCGCGGCCGCAAACTCCCCGCAGGATTGGAACCGGTTCTCCGGGGCCGGCACGAGTGCACGCGCGATTGCCTGTTGTATGCTCGGCGGCAGCCCCGTCACGACCCGCTCCGGCGACACGAAGTTCCCGCTCACCACGGCCTGCATGACGTCGAAATCGCTCTTGCCGGGGAAGGCCACCCTCCCGGTCACCATCTCGTAGAGGATGGCGCCCAGCGAAAAGATGTCTGAGCGAGCGTCTGCGTTCTCCGCGCCGCGAACCTGCTCGGGGCTCATGTATTGCGGTGTCCCCATTCGCGCTCCGGTTCGGGTCCTCGGTCCGTCACCCGACTCGCCGACGCGGGCAATCCCGAAATCGGTCACCCGCGCCTGCAGCTGTCCCAGGGAATTGCGGCCGAGGATGATGTTGTCCGGCTTCAAGTCCCGGTGGACCACGCCGTGCCGGTGCGCCTCTCCGAGTGCTTCGAGAATCTCCAGGAACAGCCGCGTCGCCTCGCCGAGGTCCCGAAACGCCCCCTGCTCCCGCAAGTGGGCTCCGAGTGTCGGCCCCGGCACGTAGTCCATCACGAGTCCGGCGACCGGCTGCGTGACGATCTCCGTGACCGCCACGATGTTCGGGTGGCGCACCTTCGCCTGGATGCGCCCCTCGGAGAGAAACCGCGCCTTCACGTCCTCGTAGACGTACAGCTCCGGGTTCAGCACCTTCAGCGCGTGCTCGCTGTGAAGCCCCAGGTGGCGCACCAGGTAGACGGTCGCCATGCCGCCCTCGCCCAGCGCGCGGAGCACCTCGTAGCGGCCATCCAGCACCGTGCCTGCGGCAATCGTCGCCATGTCCGGTGACCTACCATGCGCGTCACCTGTCGCGCAGCCACGCCCGTTACTTGCTAGGACCTGCAAGTCAGATGTCGGTGCTCCAGCCGGGTGAAGTGCTTGATGGACGTTACGAGGTCATTCGCCAGTTGGGCGAAGGGGCCATGGCGCGCGTGTACGTGGTGCGCCACGCAGGCCTGGAGAGCCTGCACGCACTCAAGGTGCTCAACGCGGAAGCCGCCCAGCACCCGGATGTCCTTCGCTGGTTCCTCGAGGAAGGCCGGATCCAGGCCACGCTCAAGCACCCTCACCTGACGGCCGTCACCGAGATCGTCACCCATCCCGTCAACGGGCTCGTGCTCGAGTACGTGAACGGCGAGTCGCTCGAGGAGTGGGTGAGCAAGCGCGGCCCGCTCCCACCCGATGAAGCGGCAAGGCTGTTCCTGCCCGTGCTGGAGGCCATGACCGTCGTCCACCGCGAGCGCGTCATCCACAGGGATCTCAAGCCCGCCAACATCCTCCTCGCGCAGGACAGCCGCGGACGCCTCGTCCCCAAGGTGACCGATTTCGGCATCGCGCAGCGGCTGCAGGCCGGCGAGGAGACGCTCCCGCCGGGTCCCCCCGTCGGCACGCCCCTTTACATGAGCCCGGAGCAGGCGCTGGGCGGTGCCATGGATGCCCGGTCGGACATCTTTGCGCTCGGCGCCATCCTCCAGTTCCTCGTCACGGGACGGCATCCCTTCGACGACGTGGGTCTGGAGGCCACGCGAAGGCGCATCCTCGAGGACCGCCGACTTCCACTCCCCGGCGGCTCCAGCCACGTGCTCGCCCCGTGCCTGCGACGCGCGCTCGCCACCTCGCCCGCGGACCGCTACGCGAACTGCGCCGAGTTCCACCGGGACCTGGAGAAGTCTGCCGGCCTCTCCGCCCCGGAGGTGGTGGCCGCCGAGGATGATCCACGGCCCCCGCGGCTCTCGCTCGACTTCCTCGGCACCGGCGTCCTCGGCCTCGCCGCCGCGCTGGCCGGTCAGCGCGCGCTCGACTCCGTCGCCGTCCGCCACCTCGGCGGGGCAACGCTGAAGCTCGCCTCGCTCTCGCTTCGCCTCGCCGGCCATCCCGAGTGCTCGCTGCGCCTCGCGCTGCCCACGCTCGCGCGCGGCTCCAGGCACCAGCTCCCCGTGCCCGCCGAGTTCATCCCGCTCGACCTGCTCGCGACCCTCCAGGCCCCCCGGACCGTGGTGCTGGAGTGGGAGGTCTCCACCGAGGAGGGCAAGGCCGCCGGCTCGGGCCAGTGGTCCCTTCGGCTTCATCCCGCGGACACGTGGGCGGGGTCTTCCGCTGCACCGGAGCAGCTCTGCGCCTTCATCTGCCCGGGGGATCCACTCGCGCGCGGACTCGCCGCCGAGTCCACCACCGGCATGGTGTTCGCTCGGATCCGCCAACTGGCGGAGCGGGTGGGCGGTCTCCGGCTCGCGCCGGTCTCCCGCGTGGGCTCCATCGAGACGGGGCTCACGCTCCGGCCCTATGACGCGCTGGTCGAATCCGCCCGCGCCCACGATCTCGAGCGCTCCGTCCTGCTCGCCGCGGCCGCCGAGAGCGCTGGGCTGCGGCCCGTGCTCCTCGTCGCCCAGAGATCGAGCAGCGTGCTCGCCTGGGTGTCGGACGAGTCCTTCAGGTCGGGGCTCGTCGAGGACCCGGAGCCCCTCCGTGCCGCGCTCGCCCGCCGGGCACTCGTCCCCTCCGGGGGACCCGGTCCCGACCTGGACGCCCAGCTCGAAGAGGGGGACTTCTGCTTTGCGTTGGACGTCCTTGCGCTACGCTCGCAGGTACGCCCGCGCGTCCCCGGTGCCCCGCTGGTGGACCCCACGGCCCCGAACACTGCCCCGGCCCAGCCCCTCGGGGCGCGCGAGCTGCGCCGCTTCGAGCGCTGGGAAGACCAGTTGCTGGATCTCACCCTCCACAACCGGCTGCTCAACTTCCGCCCGGACGCCGCCACGGCGCTCCCGCTCACCGTGGAGGACCTCTCCAGTTTCGAAGACCAGCTCGCGGACGGGAAGTCCTTCGAGCTTCGAGCCGCCTCTCCGAAGAAGCCTGCGCCGGGGACACTGTCCGTGGCGCTGGACGAGGCGGAGCTCTGGAAGCGGGAGCGGCGGCTGGCCCAGGAGGAGCGCACCGCGCTCGAGGAGGGCGGTGCCACCACGCTGTTCGTGGGCGTCGGATGGCTGCAGTGGGTGGACAAGGAGGGGCAGCCGCGGCTCGCTCCCCTCTTGCTGTACCCGGTCACGATCGAACTCGACCGGGCCCGGAAACAGGCGCGCTTCCGGAGGTCGGGCGAGGACCCTCGTCCCAACGAGACGCTCGTCGAGAAGCTCGGCCGGGAGTTCCAGCTGGACGTCTCCGTGCTCGAGCAGCTCGAGCAGGACGAACACGGCGTGGACGTCCCGCGCCTGCTCGCCGCGGTGCGCAGCGCCGTCCACGAGATCCCGGGTTGGTGCGTGCGGGACGAGGCACACCTCGGCCTGTTCCCCTTCACGAAGTTCCTCATGTGGAAGGATCTCCGCGAGCACCGGGATCCCTTCCTCTCCAACCCCGTGGTCCGCCAGATGGCGCTCCAGGCACCGGCCACCGCGGGCCAGCCGCCTGCCGTGACGCCGCTGGAGGTGGACGCGCGCCGCTCGTCGTCTGTACCCCTGGTGCTCGACGCGGACTCGAGCCAGGTGGCCGCCATCTCCTCCGCGCTGGCCGGCAGGAGCTTCGTCCTGCAGGGACCGCCCGGGACGGGCAAGTCCCAGACCATCACCAACCTCATCGGCGCCGCGCTCGCCGAGGGCAGGACCGTGCTCTTCGTCTCCGAGAAGCTGGCCGCGCTGCAGGTGGTGGCGCGCCGGCTCGAGGAGGCGAAGCTCGGCCCCTTCTGCCTGGAACTCCACAGCAAGAAGACCAACAAGAAGGACGTGCTCGAGTCCTTCCGCCGCGTGGTGGACCGGGGCCGGCGGCCCAGCCTCTCTCCCTGGGCAGAGGCTTGCGCCCACCGGGATGCCTCCCGAGACGCGCTCAACGCGCACGTGGACGCACTGCACCGGCCGCGGCCCCTCGGCTTCAGTCTCTACGCAGCACAGGAGCGCGTGGCCCAACTCGGCGAGGGCCCCCGCGTGGCCGTGCCGTTGCCCGGCGGCGCTTCCACCCCCCGGGCCCAGCTGGACGCCCTCGCCGCACCCGTGGGCGCGTTCGCGGCGCTGGCCAGGCGCGTGGGAGCACCCGGACAGCATCCGCTCGCGCAGTGGGTACCGGTGGAGTGGTCTGCGCAGCTCGAGGCCTCCCGCGGCGAGTTGCTCCGCTCCGCGTCCGGTGCGCTCGCGGCGGTGGACGTGGCTGCGCAGCGGCTCGCCTCGCTGCTCGGGGTGCCGGCCCCCGCGAGCACGCTGCTTCCTGCGCTGTGTGCGCTCGGGACGGCCGAGGGGCGTGGCCCGGTTCCGCTGTCTGCCTTTGGAAGCCAGTGGGCGGTCGCATCCTCCGCCGGGGTGGAGCTGCTGGCGGCCATGGCCGCACATGCCGTCCGGAGAGAGAAGCTGCTCGCGCGCTGGGCGCCTGCAGTCCTCGAGGTGAACCTCGCCCCGCTCGCAGCGGGCTTCGTCCCCTGGTCGGATGCCCGGCAGCGCCTGACTGCCGCCGTGGCGCGGGCATGCGGGCTCCTCAAGCTCTCGCCGCCGCTGCACCCGCCCGGCCCCGCGGCGTGCACCGCCCTCGTGGCGCTGGGGCGTGAGGAGGCCGCGGGGACCGTCCCCGGGGCGGCGTACACGTCCGCGTGGTCGTCCGTGGAGGTCTCCGGACGTGCACTCGCGACGGCACTCCATGACCGCTCGCGCCGCGTCGACCGCCTGCTCCAACGTTGGCGCCCCGGTGTCATCTCGGGACCGCTCGAGCGGTGGCGCGCGGCCTTCGCACGCTGGGACGCGGCGCAGCGCGCGGAACAGGAGACCTCTTCGGAACTCGCAGCTGCGCTCGGGCTGCCCGTGGCACCGGACCGGGAAGCGCTCCGCGCGCAGGTGGCGGTCGCCGAGGCAGAGGCGGCGGGCGAAGTCCCGAGCAGCGCCTACTCGGCGCAGTGGGCGGAGGCCGAGGCCTCGGCTCGGGACTTCCCGCGGGTCCTCCGCACGCACGCCACGCGGAGAGGTGCGCTGCTGGCCCGGTGGGCGCCGTCACTGTTCGAGCAGGCGCTCCAACCCCTCGTGCAGAAGTTCGAGCGGTGGGCGGGCTCTTCCCTCGTCGTCGCCTGGCTGCGGCTGGGGTGGGCCCGCTGGTCGCTCCGGGCGCACGCGGTGGGAAGGTTGTCAGGCTTCAGGGAACTCGCCGTGGATCTCCGCGAGGCGCTGTCGTTGGGCGAGGAACTCCCCTCGTTGACGCAGCGGGCGGAGGGGATCCAGCGCGCACTCGGGGCGGGCTGGAGCCCACCCGCGGGGCCGGACGGGCTGGACGCAGCGCTCGCGCGAGGCGGGCGTGCATCCGAGGCCTGGTCCGAACTCCGGAAGCTCGAGGCGTTTCCTCCCCGTCCCGAGGTGCGTGGGCCCAGGGAAGAGTTGCCGCGGCTCGTGTCCGCCGTGCGCAGCGCTGCCGCCGAGCACGATGCCGCCCGCGCAGAGGTGAAGGAGGTCCGTGTCGAACTCGCTGCACTCTGCAGCGGCGCGGTCAGCACGACGGAGCAACTCGTCGCGGATCTCGACGAGGCACTCGCCATCCGGGATCAGGCGGAGCGCGCGGCGCGCGCCGCCCAGCAGCTCGCGGGGATGCTGCAGGGAGGATGGTCCGGCCTGGAGGAGGGGGTGACCTCGCTGGAGCGGACGCTCGCGAGGGGCCGGGCCGCGCACGACGGCTGGATGGGCGGATGGCAGGGGGCGGGCGTGCCGCGCATCACCCCGGCGGGCCGTCCGCTGCTGGCTTCCGCGCTGGACGAGGTCGTCGCCGCGCAGCAGGCACTGTCGCTCGCCGAGCAGCACGCGCTCGTCTACCGCGAACAGCTCGCCGCCTGGGCCCGGCCCCTCCCGCCGGGGAACGCGGAGCTTTTGGAGGACCTGGCCGAAGCCGCTTCGCTCCAGGAGGAGCGGCGGGACCTCGAGCGGCGCGCAGCCGCCACGGAGAAGTCGCTCGGGGGCGGCTGGAAGGTGGATGTCTCGGACCTGGACGGCCTGCGTGGCGCGCTCGGGAGGGGGCAGGAGGCGGCGGCCGCGTGGGCGCAGCTCGGTCAGGGCCCCGGCGTCCCTGCCTCGCCGACCGTGGACGAGGCGGTGCGGTCGGAACTGGTGCCAGCGGCGAAAGCGCTCCAGTCCGCCACGGAGGCCTTCGCCCCGCTGGAGGCGTCACTCGCGCTGCAGTTGGCATTGCGCGCAGGCAGCGCTCCGTGGCCCTCGCCTGCGTCGGTCGAGCACCGGTCGCAGATGCTCCAGGTGCTCCGCTCGTGGGAGGCCGCGGTCCGCGCAGGCTTCCGCGATTGGTGCCTGGCCCACGCGGCCGCGGCGAGCGTCCGCGGGAGGGGGCTGGAGGCGCTGGTCCGCGGGTGGGAGAGCGGCGCGGTGGCCGGCGAGCAGCTCGAGGCGACGTTCGAGCGGTCCTTTCTCTGCGCGTGGCTCGACGCGGTCTACGCGGACGAGCGCGGGCGCGCGCTGCTGGACGCGGGGGAACACGCCGAGAAGGTGGAGCGCTTCGCGGCGAGAGACGCGGGGCTGGTGGCCCTGGCGCGCCTGGAGGTGGTGCGTGCGCTCGAGGCACGCTTGCCGCGGGAGGGCTCCGCCGGGAGCGAGATGGCGACGCTGAAGCACGAACTGGGGAAGCGCTCCCGTCACCTCCCGGTGCGCAAGCTCCTCTCCGCCATCCCCGGGGTGTGGCCGAGGCTGAAGCCCTGCCTCCTGATGAGCCCGTTGTCCGTGGCCCAGTACCTCCCGCCGGACAGCGCGCCGTTCGATCTCGTGGTGTTCGACGAGGCCTCGCAGATCGGCACCCACGACGCGGTGGGCGCCATGGCGAGGGGGCGGCAGGTGGTCATCGTGGGGGACTCCAAGCAGCTCCCACCCACCACGTTCTTCCAGCGTGGCACCGAGGGCGAGACGCCGCCCGCAGAGGACGACGTGGTGGACCTCGAGAGCGTGCTCGGCGAGGCGCTGGCCTGCGAGCTGCCACAGCAGATGCTCCAGTGGCACTACCGCAGCCGCCACGACGCGCTGATTGCCTTCAGCAACCGGCATTTCTACGACGACCAGCTGCAGGTGTTTCCGGCGGCCCAGCGCGCGGCCCGGGGGCTCGGGCTCCAGTGGCACCCCGTTCCCGACGGCGCGTACCAACCCGGTGCCCGCGTCAACCGGCGCGAGGCCACGGTGCTGGTGGCACACCTCCTGGAGTCACTGCGCGCCACGCGTCCGGGAGAGCGGACCTTCGGCGTCGTCACCTTTGCGGCGTCGCAGCAGCAGCTCGTGCAGGAGCTCCTGGACGAGGAGCGTGGCAAGGACCCGTCGCTGGAGCCGCACTTCAGGGGCAGCGAAGCGGTGTTCGTGAAAAACCTGGAGAACGTGCAGGGGGACGAGCGGGACGAGATCCTCTTCAGCGTGGGCTACGCACCGGACGCGGCGGGCAAGCTGCGCATGCACTTCGGGCCGCTGAGCGCGAGCGGGGGAGAACGGCGCCTCAACGTGGCCATCACCCGCGCCCGGCGGCAGCTGCGCGTCTTCTCCACGCTCAAGGCGGAGCAGGTGGACCTGCGGCGAAGCCGCGCGAAGGGGGCGCAGCTGCTCAAGGCGTTCCTCGAGTTCGTGGAGCGGCAGGGGAGCACGTCGTGGAAGCCGGAGTCGGAACCCGCGGACGCACTGGCGCGGGACATCGCGGAGGCGCTGCGGGCGCGCGGCCACGAGGTGCACGCGGAGGTAGGCGCAGGCAGCTACCGGGTGGCGCTCGCGGTGGTCCACCCGGACCGGCCCGGTGAGTACGCGCTCGGAATTGAACTGGACGGAGCGCACTACGTCTCTGCGCCCACCGCCCGTGACCGGGACCGCCTGCGGCGCGAGGTCCTCGAGGGGCTGGGCTGGCGGCTCCACCGCGTCTCCACGCCGGCGTGGGTGTCCGGGAGAGAGGTGCAACTCGAGACGTTGCTGCGGGAGGTGAAGGCCGCGTTCGCCGCCGCCCCGCGAAGCGAGGCGCCGGTGGCGCCCGTGCCCGTCGAGCTGCCTGCCGAGGAGGTCTCCTGGGCGGAGGAGGCGCCGCTCGAGCAGGAGGAGGTCGAGCCACGGGTTCGCCCGTATGTCGCTGCGGCCCTGCCCCGGCGCCGTGGGGGGGCCGAGCAGTTGATGGTGGACCCGGAGGTCAGGGACCAACTCCTCGCGGTCGTGGAGGCAGAGGCGCCCATCCACGAGGACCTCCTGTTCCGGCGCGTCGCAGACGCCTGGGGAGTGGAGCGCGTGGGCACGCGCATCCGGTCCCGCCTGGTGTCGCAGCTTGCCGTGCTGCTCCGCCAGGAGAAGGTGGTTCGCCGCGGGAAGTTCGCCTGGCGCGTGGACCCGTCGGAGGGGCAGTGGGTGCTGCGCGGCCCCGCCGAGGACGGGACCTCCCGCGAGCTGGGCCACGTGGCCCCGGAGGAACTCGACCGGGCCATGGTCCACGTGCTGGAGCGGGACCTGTCGCTCGAAGAGGAGGCGCTGCTCCGGGAGACGGCGGGGGTGTTCAACGTCCGGAGGCTCGGCGCGAAGTTGCTGCCGCTGCTGGAAGCAGCACTCGCGCGGTTGGTCGAACGAGGGGAGGTGGAGAGGGTGGGGGAGCGCGTGAGGTTGAAGGGGCGTTAGGGGCACCACCCGTCCCCGTCACGCCGTCAGCGCACCAGCGTCAGTCCCCAGAGCAGCAGGGCGCCGTACCCCAGCGCCGCGGCCCAGGTGTATTTCTTCCAGCTCGGTCCAACGGCTGGAAACCAGTTCGAGTCTCCTCTCGGGTCCACTCGGGAGGCCAGTGCGCTCTCCGTCAGCGCAGACATGCCCACGGTCCAGATTGCAAAGAGTGCCGTGGAGGCGAACAACTGCTGGCTCTCGCCGTGGGTCAGCGTCCCCGGTGGTGCCACCGCGAACCCGTGGACGAGGACGGTTGCCGCCAACCAGGCGGGGTGGGCCATTCTTCCCTGCGTTGCCTCGGCACGGACCCACACCGAGAGCGCGAAGGGGACGAGCCATGCCCAGGCCATCGCCAGGGGCGTCCGGGCCAACCCTTCCGTCTGCTCCTGGAGGAAGAGGCTGACGGGAAGGGTGACGGCGGGCCACCAGAGGGCGCTCCACCCGAGGACGAACGGGAGCGAGGGGCGCGGCGGCAGGGACCGGGTGATGGCCGCCGTGGCGCCGAGCACCGCGCCCGAGAGGAGCGTCATCACCACCACGCTCTCGAAGGTGAAGCCGGAGCGCCGGGGGGATTGCCACCAGACCATCAGCCAGTACGGCGCGCTGAGGAGCATCGCCCCCCGCATGAGCTGCCACAGCCAGGGCTGCGGCGCTCCCGCTGCCGGCACGCTCGGAAAAGAAGGGTTCGTCACGCGTGGCGACGGGGGGCCGGGACGTCCCGTCCCGGGCTGCTGCACGGCGGGCAGGCCACCCAGCGCCGCGGCAAACTCGTCGCACGTCTGGAATCGCTCCTCCGGCCTCACGGAGAGGGCCCGCTGGATGCTGCGGCCCAGCGCGGGCGGGAGCCCATCCACCAACCGCTCGGGCGGCACGTAGGTCCCGGTCATCACCGCCTGGAGCGTGTTGAAATCGCTGTCTGCGGAGAAGGCCACCTGTCCCGTGACCATCTCGTACAGGATGGCCCCGAGCGAGAAGATGTCCGAGCGTGGATCCGCGTTCTCGGCGCCGCGGATCTGCTCGGGGCTCATGTACTGGGGCGTCCCCAGGTGCGAGCCGAAGCGGGTGCGCCGGTCGTCCACCTCCGTGACGCGCGCGACGCCGAAGTCGGTCACCCGTGCCTGGAACTGCCCGCGGGAGTTGCGCCCGAGGATGATGTTCTCCGGCTTCAGGTCCCGGTGGACCACGCCGTGGCGGTGCGCCTCGCCCACCGCCTCGAGCACCTCGAGGAACAGCCGCGTCAACTCGGAGAGATCCGTGAACGCCCCCTTCTTGCGGAGGTGCTCTCCCAGCGTGGCCCCGGGCACGTAGTCCATGACGAGCCCCGCCACGGGCTGCGTCACGATCTCCGTCACCGCGACGATGTTGGGGTGGCGCACCCTCGCCTGGATGCGCCCCTCGGCCAGGAAGCGCGCGCGGACCTCCTGGCGGGCGGAGTGCTCCGGGTTGAGGACCTTGAGCGCGTGCTCGCTGTGAAGGCCGAGGTGGCGCACGAGGTAGACCGTGGCCATGCCGCCCTCGCCGAGCTCCCGGACCACCTCGTACCGGCCATCCAGGACCGTCCCTGCGGCGATCGTCGACATCACGCGTCTCCTCCGGCAGCAACTCCCCCGCCGGACGTGCGGCTTCTAGCCTGCGGAGGTGAGAGACGAAAGGTTCCATGCCGGTCGTACAGCCCGGGGCGGTGTGCGTGGTATCCCGGCCCCATGTCGATGCTTCTCCCGCCGGGAACGCTTCTGGATGGACGGTACGAAGTCGTGCGGTGCCTCGGGCAGGGAGGCATGGCCACGGTTTACGAGGTGAAGCACGCGGGGCTGGGCAGCACGCACGCGTTGAAGGTACTGGCGTCGGAGCTGTCGTCCAACGCGGAGGTGTTGAAGCGGTTCCTCGCGGAGGGGCGCATCCAGGCGCAGCTGAAGCACCCGAACGTGGTGGCGGTGACGGAGATCGTCACGTCACCGGTTGCCGGCCTGGTGATGGAGTACGTGGAGGGCGGGACGCTGGCGGACTGGTTGTCCGTGAACGGTCGGGCGAAGACGAAGGAGGAGGTGCTGGAGCTGTTCCTCCCGGTGCTGGAGGCGGTGGGCGAGGCGCACCGCCACGGCGTGGTGCACAGGGACCTGAAGCCGGAGAACGTCATCCTCGGGCGGAACGCGAGGGGGCGCCCGTGGCCGCGGGTGACGGACTTCGGCATCGCGCGCGTGGCGGCGGAAGGTTCGCGGTTGACCCGCACCGGCGCGCGGATGGGGACGCTCCACTACATGAGCCCCGAGCAGGTGCAGGGGGCGGAGGCCGCCGACGCGCGGTCGGACATCTTCTCGCTGGGCGCAATTTTGTACGAACTGGTTACCGGCCAGCGGGCGTTCGAGGGGAAGAGCGATCTCCAGGTGCTGAAGGCGATTGACGAGGGAAGGGTCCGGCCCGTCCGCGAGCTCACGCCGGAGGTGGACGCAGCGGTGGCGCGGTGCATCGAGAGGGCGCTGCGGGTGGCGCCCGAGGCGAGATTCCAGTCATGCGCGGAGTTCGAGAGCAGTTTGATGAGCCGCGCGGAACCGCCGCCGCAGATCACGTCACTGAAAGCAACACCGAGCGCGCGTGGAGGCAGGAAACTCGCGTGGGTTCTTACAGCGTCGGTTTCTCTCCTGCTCGCGGGCGCTATTGGCTGGGTCTTTGGACAACCGGTTGGTTCGGGGGCGGAGCGGCCCGTTCTGATGGTGTCGATTGCCGGCGGAGGCAGTGTGGGGTCGTTCAAGCTGGACGCGACGGAGGTGACGGTGGCGGCGTACGGCGCGTGCGTGAAGGCGGGGAAGTGCACCGAGCCGAAAACGGGCGGCAATTGCAATTGGCGTCAGGGCGGGAAGGAGCAACACCCCATCAACTGCGTGGACTGGATGCAGGCGGACGCGTACTGCAAGGCGCAGGGGAAGCGGCTGCCGGACCAGGCGGAGTGGCAGTTCGCGGCGAGCAATGGCGGGCGGACGCAGTTCCCCTGGGGGGACTCGAGCCCGGACGCGACGCGCGCGAAGTGGAACTCGAGTGACGGCACGGCGCCGGTCGGCAGCTTCCCGGCAGGCGCCACGCAGAGCGGCATCCAGGACCTCTCGGGGAACGTGTCGGAGTGGATGGCGAACGACTACGGCGGCGGCAAGGAAGTCCGGGGGGGCGTCTGGGACGATGTCAGAGAGGAGTACCTCCGGGCGTCGTTCCGTTTCAGGCTCGACCCATCGCGCCGGCTCGACTACTACGGGTTTCGTTGTGCGCAGTAGGTGAAGTTTCATCCGTGTAGCGACCCGGCTTCTGAAATCCTGATTTCTGTTTTCCGATTTCTCGCGCCGGAGCGCGCCCCGCGGCGAATCGGGAAAGGGCCGTTCAGCAAAAACAGACAAGGTTCGGGGCCGTCCGCCGCGGACCCGTGAGGCCCCGGCGGACCGGCCATGCCCGCGCTACGCCGCCACCCGCCGCAGCCTGCGGAGCAGCGGCAGCATCCCCAGCCCGAGCAGCGCCATCCACGGCAGCTCGCTGGAGGAACCCGCCTGGCACCCGCAGCCGCCGGGGCTCGGCGAGATCACCTTCGGCTCCACGGTGATCTTGTACGTGCACTGCGCGGTATTCCCGGCCGCGTCCGCCGCGGACACGTTCACGTTCGTGGTCCCCACCGGGAACAGCCCCGAGTCGTGGCTGACGGTGAGGGTAGGGGACGCCGTGACGGCGTCCGTGACGCTCGGTGCGGGCAGCTGCACCGGGGCACCTGCAGCCTCCGCGTCCGTGATCACCACGTCGGATGGGCACGTCAGCACCGGCGCCGTGGTGTCCAACACCTGCACCGTGAAGGTGCCGCTCCCAGCGTTGCCGTGCGCGTCCGTGGCGCTGCAGGTCACCGTCGTCGCGGAGCCCAGGGCGAAGGTGCTGCCGGACACCGGCGTGCAGGTGGCCTGCAGCGTCCCGTCCACCGCGTCCGTCGCCTCGGCCTGGAACGTCACCTCCGCGCCGCCTGCGCCCGTGGCCTCCACCGTCATGTCCGCGTGCGAGACGGCGGGCGCCGTGGTGTCCACCACCGTCACGTCGAACGCGCACAAAGAGCCCCCGCCGTCCGGGTACGTGGCCGTGGCCTCCACGCGGGTGGTGCCCACGGGGAAGCCGCTGCCGGGCTGCACCGAGTACGCAATCACCGGGTCAGTGCCGCGCGGCGCCGTGGCCATGGCGCTGAACGTCACCGGCGTGGACGCTGCCGTGGCCTCCACGGGCGCAGGGGCCGGGCAGGTGATGACCGGCGCCCACAGGTCCCCCGTCTTCACCGCCCAGAGCTCTTCGCCGTGTTGGCGGTCGGTGGCCTCGAAGAAGATCGTGTCCCCGGAGAGCACGGCCGTCTCCGAGTTCATGGCATCCAGCTGCCCCGGGGCAATGTCTGCCACCTGCGCCGTCCCCTGCGGCGTGCCGTCGGTGCGCCACAGCTCCGTGCCGCCCGTGCTCGTCGAGGCGGTGAACACCAACAGCCCGTCGTTGGCGAAGTGGATGTGGGGATCGCCACTGTCCGCACCGGGCTCGAGGTCCATGAAGAGCACGGTGCCCTGCTCGGTGCCGTCCGTCTTCCAGAGCTCCGTCCCGCTGCCCTGCGCCCACGCCGAGAAATAGACCATGCCGTTGAGCGCGGTGAATCCCCACGGGTCCGAGTTGTGACCTGGGTAGATGTCCTTGAGCATGCGGGTGCCCTGCGGCGTGCCGTCCGTCCGCCACGGCTCGCTCCCGTTCACCCCGTCGTCCCCGCTGAAGTACAGCAGCCCGCCTGCATCGAGGCCCAAGCTCCCACGGACGTTGGCGAGGAAGGTGCTCGTGGTGCCATCCGTCTTCCACAGCTCGAAGCCATTGACGTTGTACACCGTGACGTAGGCCGCGCCGTTCATCACGCCCACCACGTACGTGTCCTCGCCGGACGGCAGCGGGGCGGGGACTGCCACCGTGCCGGCGGCCGTGCCATTGCTGACCACCAACCCCGTCCAGTTGTTCAAGCCGCTGCGCGTGAAGAACAGCTTCCCGTTCGTGGCCACCAACTCCATGGCGTCCGCGGACTCATTGCCGTCCGTGTCGAAGTCCACGACGAGCGAGGTCCCCTGCGCGGTCCCATCCGTCTTCCACAGCTCCACGCCGTGCACGCCGTCGCTCGCCTTGAAATAGGCGGCGTTGCCGAGCGCCCGGAAGGACTCCGGCGCCGAGTGTCCCGCGCCCGGGTGGACGTCCTTGAGGAGCACCGTGCCGGCGGCCGTGCCGTCGCTCACCCAGGGCTCGGTGCCGTGGACGCCGTCATTGAAAGAGAAGAGCAACGTCCCACCCGGCCCCGCGGCGAGGCCCCGCGGCGAGGCCACGGTGCCCTGGAGCAGCCGCACGGTCCCCGCGGCCGTGCCGTCCGTCTTCCAGAGCGAGGCCGCGCTGTCGCCCGTGCCGTACGCCACGAAGTAGGTCGTGCTCCCCGCGCGGACGATGTCCGACACCTCGTTGTCGTCCGTCCCGCTGTGCAGGTCTCCGAGCAGGGCCGTCGCGTTGGCCGTGCCGTCCGTCACCCACGGCTCCGCGCCGTGCACGCCGTCGTCCGCCACCAGGTACACGCGCCCGCCCGTGGCAAACGCCGGGACCGGGTTGCTGCCCGCAGCGCCCACTGCAATGTCCTTGAGCAGCTGCGTGCCAGGCGCGGTGCCATCCGTCACCCAGAGCTCGGTGCCAGACTGCCCGTCGTTCATGGCGAAGTAGGCTCGCCCGCCGTAGACGACCGGCTTCGTGGTGACGTCTGCCGTGGCAACGGGCTTGAGTGGCGCAGTTCCCGCCGTGGTGCCGTCTGACGTCCACAGCTCGCGGCCGTTGGCCTGGTCAGCGCCGGTGAACAGCAGCTTTCCGTTGAGTTCCACGAGACCCTGCGGGTTCAACCCGTTTCCAACGGGGTCGCCCGCGTAGACCAGCTCGGTTCCCGCCTCGGTGCCGTCTGTCTTGAACAGGCCGAACCGGGAGGAACCCAGCGTGGCGGTGAAGAAGACGGTGTTGCCCACCGCGGTGAACCAGGAGGGGAAGGAGCCGCCGGTGGGGTTGATGTCCTTGACCATCACGGTGCCCTGCTCGGTGCCGTCCGTCTTCCAGGGTTCGAACCCCAGCGAGGCTGCCGGCCCGCCCAGTGCCTTGAAGTAGGCGACGTTGCCCACGACCTTGAACTCAAAGGCGCTCCCGGACGTAACCCCGGGGTAGATGTCCTTCACCAGCACCGTCCCCGGCTCGGTCCCGTCCGTCTTCCAGAGCTCGAGCCCGTGGACGCCGTCGTCCGCGGTGAACAGGAGCGTGCCGCCCACCGCCGTGAACCCGCCAGGGAAGGAGCCGCCGGACGGGTTGATGTCCTTGACCAGCACCGTGCCCTGCGTGGTGCCGTCCGACTTCCAGAGCTCGCTCCCGAGGACCGCGTCCGTGCTCGCGAAGAAGAGCGTGCCGTTCACGTTCATCAGGGCTCGGGGCGCTGTCACCGGGAAGACGCGCACCGTGCCCGCCGGGGTCCCGTCCGTCTTGTAGAGCCCCTCCTCCGTCGCGGACGTCCTAGCCATGAAGTAGAGGGTGCCGTTCACGTCCGTGAGGAAGCGCGGGTTGGAGCCGCCGGGGTAGGGGGCTGCCACGAACTCCGGCGCCGCGCCGGCGGTCACCTTCCAGAGCACGTCACCCCGCGCACCGTCCTTCGCCACGAAGTAGGTGCTTCCCCCCGAGACCGTGAAGTCGCGGGGTGCAGAGCCCAGGGGCTTCTGCTGGAGATCCTTGACCAGGTAGGCCGGTGAAGGGGCCACGCCCGTGACGAGCGCGCTCGGAGAAGCCGCTGGTCCGGGAGACACTGCGGTGGCCTGGGAGGGCGCGCACGCTGCCGCGCTGACGACGCAAGACACCGCCAACATCTGACGAAGGGAGAGCATGAAGCCCTGTCTTTTACGGCCGGCAGCTCAGCGCGTGCAAGGTTGTCCAAGGAGCACCCGCGCCCGTCCCTCCATGGGTAGCTTGACCTCCTCGACCTGCATCCCGAGCGACTCGCCCAGCTCCCTCAGGTGCCGCATCCACGGCTTGTAAGGCATGGAGTTGTCCGAGCAGCACGGCACCACCGCGAACGGGATGCCGTGCTTCCCCGCGTACTCCACGATGAGCCGAGTGGCCCCGTCCGCGTGCATCCCCACCACCAGGTCCGCCTCGCACGGCTCGTCCAGCGTGAAGAGCCGCTCCTCGTAACGCAGCCCCGGCAGCCGCTTGTGGCGGCAGTCCCACGTCGTGCACGTGCGCCCGCGGTTCGTCAGTGCCTCGTTCAGCTTCCCCATCCCGCCGGCCACGTCGTAGACGCGCAGCGCGCCGGGGAAGCGCTGGACCAACAGCTCCGCGAAGAGATCAAACCTGCGCTTGTCCGCCACGGCTCGAGAACGTCCTACAGCGGCGTCACGACCAGGTTGTCGAAGAACAGGTTCGCCTCCCACGAGGAGAAGCCGAACCGGTCGTGGTCCGGCCCCTCCAGCGGGAACGGATCCTCGAAGTCCATGAACGGCTGCCCGTCGATGGACCACGAGAGCCGCGCCCCCTTCCGCTCGATGCGCCAGTGGTACGTCTTCCCCACCTGCACCGGGAACGGGTTCCCCTCCTTGCGCATCCGCGTGTCCTTCTTGAACACGCCCGTGGACACCACGTCGGATTGGGCCAGCCCCTTCTCCTTCGCGAGCTTCGCCGCCTTCGTCTCCAGCGCGGCCAGCGACGTCCCGTGCTCGTCCAGCCGCGAGATGATGGAGATGGAGTTGTTCCACCCGCCGTGGATGAGCACGTACCCGGACGAGTGGTTCAGCCCGTCTCCGAAGATCTCCACCTTGATGTCCCCCTCGGGGGACTCGCTCCGCACGTCGAACTCCACCGCCACGTCCCGCGGCAGGCTCGCCTGCAGCCACAGCGGGTTGTTCTTCACGCCGGGCGAGTAGAGCTCCCCGTTGCGCGTCCGCCAGAGGCCGCCCGTGGTCCAGTAGTTTTTCGCGAGGGTCGCGTCCGAGGAGAAGTCGTCCTGGTACGGCACCGTCGCCACCACCGGCTGGCGTCCCCGGATGAGGAAGCGGTGGATGACCGGCAGGTTGATGAGCACGAGGAAAACCCCGATGGCGATCCACGCCTTCCGCCCGGGGGACTGGCTGGGAGGGACCTCTGCTGCGGGAGGGGCTTCTGCGGCGTCCGTGCTCATGGATGGGGCGCTCCCCTAGCACACACCCTGCTATGACGGCACCCACCCATGTCCGACGAGTCCGCCGTCTCCGCCTTCCGCGCCGTTCCCCGCACCGGCGTCATCTACGTCACCACCGAGGCAGGCAAACTCGGCTTCCGCACCGGCGACCCCGACTGGTGCAACCTCGGCCAGGGCCAGCCGGAGACCGGCGACGTGCCCGGCGCGCCACCGCGCATCGGCAGCGTGGACATCGCGCTCGACGACCAGGAGTACGCCCCCGTCGCCGGCCTCCCGGAGCTCCGCGAGGCCGTGGCGTCCCTCTACAACCGCCTCTACCGGCGCGGCATGAAGAGCCAGTACACCGCCGAGAACGTCTCCATCTCCGGCGGGGGCCGCGCCGCGCTCACCCGCGCCGCCGCCGCGCTCGGCCACGTCAACCTCGGCCACTTCCTCCCGGACTACACCGCGTACGAGGAACTGCTGGACGTCTTCAAGGCCTTCACCCCCATCCCCATCCTCCTGGACGGCGAGCGCGGCTACGCATTCACCGCGGAGGACCTGCGCAAGGAGATACAAGGCCGCGGCCTCTCCGCCGTGCTGCTCAGCAACCCCTGCAACCCCACCGGGAAGCTCGTGGGCGGCGAGGAGCTGCAGCGCTGGGTCCACGTCGCGCGCGAGCAGGACTGCGCGCTGCTCATGGACGAGTTCTATTCC
>JBDLRJ010000309.1:0-4418 GCA_039800145.1 Pseudomonadota bacterium
GACGAGGCGCACTTCCGCAAGGTGGTGAAGGCGGCGTTCGCCCAGCGGCGCAAGACGTTGCTCAACTCCCTCAAGAGCGATCCTTCGCTCGGGGACGGAGCCACGCTGTCCGCGGCGCTCGCGCGTGCGGGCATCGATGCCACCCGCCGCGCGGAGACGCTCTCGGTCCCCGAGTTCGCTGCGGTGGAGCGCGCGTTGGCGGGCTGACCCAGCCCGTCAGTCCATGGGGTGCAGCTTCCGCAGGGCGCGGACGATCTTCTCCCGCTTACCCTGGGCGCTCGGCCGCGTCTCCGAGGGCGCAGCCGGGGTGGAAGCTGAACGCGCCTGCGACGGTGCCTTCGCCTCCGCGCGCGACGCCTCGGCCCGGGCGCGCACCAGCACCTCGCGTGGGAGCCGGGTGCGGCCCATCACTTCCCCCGTCCGGACGCGCTGCGCAGCATCCCGCCATTGGCCGAGAGCCAGGCCCGAAACGCGGACTCGTCCAACCCGAGCCGCTTCACCACGCCGGGAACGAGCGCTTCGAGCGCGGGGGCGCCGGGCTTCTTCAGCTCCAGGGCGAGCTTCAGCAGTGCCACGCCGTAGAGCGCCTCCGCCCCTTCCGGGACGGCTGCCCGCTCGGCGCGCTTCTGCTCCAGGCTGATGGCCACCGCACTGCGACGCCGCGTCACGTGGAAACCCCCTCGGAAAACCGGGCGCGTGACACTACGTGACCACACATGAGGGCGTCAAACCCATTGAATTTCCAAAGCGCACCCACTTCCGCGTTGCGCTCGGGGGCGGCTGGATGGTTGTATGCCCAACCCTTGCGCGGGCCGGTAAATCGGCCTTGGACACGTCTTGGGAGCTCCTGGAAGGCCGGCCGGAATGGACCACCGCTACATCGTCGTGGAAGGACCCATCGGGGTCGGCAAATCCAGCCTGACCAACATCCTCGCCGAGCGGATGAACGCGCGGCGGGTGATGGAGGTGGTGGAGGAGAACCCGTTCCTGGCGAGCTTCTACTCGGACCGGGCCAAGTACGCGTTCCAGACGCAGATGTTCTTCCTGCTGTCGCGCTTCAAGCAGCAGCAGGAGCTCTTCCAGCAGGACCTGTTCCGCACCAACACGGTGTCCGATTACCTGTTCGCGAAGGACCGCATCTTCGCGCTCCTGACGCTGGACCCCAACGAACTGGGGCTCTACGATCGGGTGTTCGACGCGCTCGGGACGCGGGTGATGAAGCCGGACCTGGTCATCTACCTGCAGGCGCGGATGGACGTCCTGGTTCACCGCATCAAGCGCCGCGGCCGCGAGTTCGAGCGCAAGTTCGACACCGGCTACCTCGAGGAGCTCTGCCGCGCGTACAACGACTTCTTCTTCCACTACAACGACACGCCGTTGCTGGTGGTGAACACCTCGGACATCGACTTCGTGAACGACGAGGGAGACCTGCACAACCTCCTCAACGTGATCCGCCGCACGAAGGCCGGGACGCAGCACTACATCCCCGTGAAGAACGGTTGAGCAGGCAGGGAAGGCTGGCGGCCGGGGGCACATCCCGGTAATCATCGCGGTGTTCCACATACAGGCGGCGCGCCCACGGCAGCGCTCCCGGTGCCACGGCGACCCCCTGCGGGCGGCGAAGGCAGCTCGACCGGGGGCCACGCATGCGGGGACGCCAGCCAGAAGGAGGAGGTGAACCGTGAAGGACAAGGTCACCATCCACACGCTGAGGAAGTACAAGGCCGAGGGCCGCAAGATCGGCATGGTCACGGCCTATGACGCCACGTTCGCGCACCTCGTGGACGAGGCCGGCGCGGACGTGCTGCTGGTGGGCGACAGCCTCGGCATGGTCATCCAGGGGCACGAGTCCACGCTCCCCGTCACCATGGACCAGATGGTCTACCACTGCCGCGCGGTGAGCCGCGGGGCGCGGCGGGCGCACGTGGTGGGGGATCTCCCCTTCATGAGCTACCAGGCCGGGGTGGAGGACGCGGTCCGCAACGCCGGGCGGCTCGTGGCCGAGGGCGGCGTGGGGAGCGTCAAGCTCGAGGGCGGCCGGGAGTTCCTGGACGTGGTGAAGGCGCTTGGGAGGGCCTCCATCCCCGTGATGGGCCACCTGGGTCTCACGCCCCAGTCCGTGCACAAGCTCGGCGGCTACACGGTGCAGGGCAAGAGCGAGGAGGCCGCGGAGCGGATCCTCGCGGACGCGCTGCTGCTGCAGGACGCCGGCATCTACGCGCTGGTGCTGGAAGCCGTCCCGCTGGAGCTCGCGAAGCAGGTGTCCGAGCGGCTGGAGATCCCCACCATCGGCATCGGGGCGGGGGTGCACTGCGATGGCCAGGTGCTCGTCTGCTACGATCTGCTGGGCATGAACCCGGACTTCAAACCGAAGTTCGTCAAGCGCTACGCGGACCTGCACGGCGTCATCACGGGCGCAGTGGGCACGTACCTGGAGGAGGTCCGCGCGGGCACGTTCCCGGACGCGGCCCACAGCTTCAGCGCCCCGGTGCAGGCCCGGCCGGTGCGGCTGGTGCCGGGCGTGGGCAAGGCGGACGCCGACGAGCCGGGCGAAAAGCTCGGCGCGGTGTACGGCGTGCCGGTCTGAGCGGTCATGGAGCTCCTTCGCACGGCGGGGCAGTTGAGGCGTTTCCTGGGGGAGGCGCGGGGGCGCGGCAGCGTGGCCTTCGTGCCCACCATGGGCTACCTGCACGAGGGCCACGTCTCGCTCATGCGGGAGGGGAAGCGGCTCGCGGCCACCTGCGTGGCGAGCGTGTTCGTGAACCCCACGCAGTTCGGCCCCAACGAGGATCTCTCGCGCTACCCGCGGGACCTGGACCGGGACCGGACCGCGTGCGAGTCCGCGGGCGTGGACGGGCTGTTCCTCCCCGAGGCGGCGGAGCTGTACCCGGAAGGGGCCCAGACGTGGGTGGAAGCCACGGAGGTGAGCCGTGGGCTCTGCGGCGACCGCCGGCCAGGACACTTCCGCGGCGTGGCCACCGTCGTCGCCAAGCTCTTCGCCCTGGTGCGCCCGGACGTGGCGCTGTTCGGCGAGAAGGACTGGCAGCAGCTGCAGGTCATCCGGGCCCTGAACCGGGATCTCCTGTTCGGGGTCGACGTGGTGGGCATGCCCACCGTGCGCGAGCTGGACGGGTTGGCCCTGAGCTCGCGCAACGCCTACCTGTCCGGGGACGAGCGGGGCCGGGCGCTCGCGCTGAGCCGGGGACTGTTCGAGGCGCAGCGGCAGCTGGCTGCCGGCGTGCGCGAGGCCGCGGTGCTGTGCGAGCGGGTCCGCGCGCAGTTGCGCGCGGCGGACATCCGCGAGGACTACGTGGAGGTGGTCGACGCGCAGTCGCTCGCGCCGCTGCGGTCGGTTGCGCCCGGCACCGAGGCACGCATGCTGGTGGCGGGGTTCCTCGGGCGCACGCGGCTCATCGACAACGTCGCGCTTTCGGGCTGAGCACGGGGCGCGCACCATGGCGAACGAGAAGCAGGGCAAGGGGGCAGTGAAGGTGGTGGCGCAGAACCGCCGCGCGCGCTTCGACTACACGGTCGAGGACACGCTCGAGGCCGGACTGCAGCTGGTGGGGTCCGAGGTGAAGTCGCTCCGCGAGGGGACGGCCAACCTCAACGACGCCTACGCGCTGCCGCAGGGCAAGGAGCTGTTCCTGCTGCACGCCCACATCGGCCCCTACAAGCCGTCCACGGTGTTCGGCCACGAGCCGCTGCGGAAGCGGAAGCTGCTCATGCACCGGGCGGAACTGGACCGTTGGAGCGCGAAGGTGACCGAGCGCGGCTACTCCATCATCCCGCTCAGCCTGTACTTCAAGAATGGCCGGGCCAAGGTGGAGCTCGGGCTGTGCCGCGGCAAGACGCACGAGGACCGCCGCCAGGACATCAAGGAGCGGGACACCCGGCGCGAACTGGACCGGGTGGTCCGGCGCAAGTAGCCGTCGGAGAGAGGGAGCACACGTGGAGAACCAGCCACCGGACAAGAAGGAGCGCCTGCTCGCGGCCCTGGACCAGGGCATGGTGATGATCCACCTGGACGCCCGCCGCCCCGGCGTGCTCGTGCCCACGCACCTGCGCTCCGAGCACCACCTCCGGCTCAACCTGAGCTACCGGTTCGATCCGCCGGATCTCTCCGTGAGCAGCTGGGGCGTCCGCTCCACGCTGTCGTTTTCCGGGAGCCGGTTCCAGGTGGCCGTGCCGTGGAGTGCGCTGTTCGCCGTCACGTCCTACGTGACGCAGGAGTTCTGGCTGTTCGCGGAGGATC
Source organism: Pseudomonadota bacterium (assembly GCA_039800145.1). Classification (GTDB taxonomy): domain Bacteria; phylum Myxococcota; class Myxococcia; order Myxococcales; family Myxococcaceae; genus VGRA01. Next base: position 4,256 of record JBDLRJ010000309.1, read on the forward strand.
TCCCAGGGGAGCTCGTCGAGGCGGCCACGGAGAAGGTGCCCGCAGCCGACGTGCCGGGGGCGACGCCACCTTCGGCTCCGCGGCCCGCGCGGACCCCACTGCGGGACGTCTCCGGTGAGCAGGCCAGCGCGCCGGAACCGGGAGCTCCGCCGCCGCCGGACGC
>JBDLRJ010000310.1:0-6627 GCA_039800145.1 Pseudomonadota bacterium
TGGTGCGCGGGGAGTTCTCCGCGCGCTTCCCGGACGCGGTGCGGCGCGTGCTGCGGGGACAGCTCGAGGCCGCGGCCCTGGTGAACCGGGACGCCGCCGCCGGGGCGCGGCTGCTCGTGGAGACCGCCCCCTACCTCGGTGATCCGGCCGGCGCGGTGGCCACGGCGCCGCCGGCGGATCTCAAGGAGAACCTCTCGTTCTTCGGCCTGCAGGGAGAGGCCCCCGTCACGTACGACGAGCTCTACGAGAGCGCCTCGGCCCTGTACGAGAAGCTCTCGCCCGGTGGCCGTGCGAGCGCCGCCGAGGACACGCGCGAGCTCGGCCCCCTCAAGTACGTTGCCGGCACCGCGGGTCCCGGGCTCGCCGGCCGGCGTGAATGAGCCCCGGACGTGGACCGTCCTCTCCACCGCATGCGCCCCCACCGTCTGCTCCTCGCCGCTGCCCTCCTCGCCGCCGCCGCGCTCGGTGCCTGCCGCTGCGGACGCCGGGAGCCCCTTCCCTCCGCGACACCCCTGCCTCCGCCCGCCCGCTGGCTCCCTGCCGCAGCGGAGGGCGCGGTCGTCGTCCCGGACCTCGGCGCGCTCGGAGATCGCCTCCGCGCGCTCGAGGGGCTGAAGGTGGCGGGGTTCGCCGCGCAGCTGCAGGGGTTCGGCACGGCACAGGAGTGGGTGGGGGGCTTCCTCGGGCAGGTGGGGCTGGACCTGCGCTCGCGCGAGGCGCTCGTCGCCGCCGGCGTGGACGCCTCCCGCGGGGCCGCGGCGGCCTGGTCCCCGGACGGCGCGGTGCTCGCGGTGGCGGTGCAGGACGCGGCGAAGCTCGAGGCGCTGCTCGGCAAGCTCGCCCGCTCCCGGCTCGGTGCGTCCGCGCCGGTGAAGTCCGGCGCGCTCACCACCTGGTCCCGGGCGGACGGCGCCCCGGTGCTGGGCCTGCTGCAGGTGGAGGGGGCGGGGCTCGTGGCGTCCGGCACCGCGGCAACCCGGCTGGAGGGCTGGGGCCGCCTGCCCGCCGAGCAGTCGCTCGCCCGGGACGCCGCGTTCGCCTCCGCGTGCAAGCGGCTCGGGGGCACCGCGCTCGCGTGGGCCCGGGTGCCGCCCGGCACGCGCTGGGGAGAGCCGCGCGCCGCCGAGGTGCCGGGGATGACGGCGGCGCTTCGGGCCTCCGCCGACAGCCTCTCGGTCGAAGTCGAGTTGGACGCCGTGCCGGCAGGCTGGGACGCGGCCGCGCTTGCCGCCGCCGGGGGCGCGCAGCCGCCGTTCGCGGCGCTCCCGCGGGACGCGGTCGCCTGGGCCTGGTACGGGGGAGATCCCACACGGTTGAAGGTTCTTGCAGAGACGCTCCTCGGGGAACGGGGGCGCCGCGCGCTCGAAGCTGCCTCCGTGCAGCTGGAGAGCGGCCTGCTCGGCAGCGTCCACCCGGGGCTCGCGGCGTCGCTCTCCGTGGCGCCGTCCATCCAGTTCGGCGCCGTGCCCGAGCTCGACGTGCGGCGCACCAACCCGTTCCGGTACGTGCACGTGGTGGGCGCGGCGCGGGTGAAGGACGCACCGGCCGTCGAGCGCCTCCTGGAGGTGCTGCCGGGGGTGGCTCCCTCCTTCGGGGCCCGGATGGAGAGGGCGCAGCGCGCCGGACGTGCCGTGCTGCTCAGCAGCTACTCGCAGGGCGAGGGGCTGCACCTCGCCGTGCACGAGGGCAGGGTGATCGCCGCCTCGCCCGAGTCCCGGCTGCTCGAGGCGCTCGGCGGGGCGGGGCAGGCGGGAGCTCAGGCAGGCACCGGGATGCCGGCCCCTGCCCAGCAGGAGGCGCAGCGCTGGCCCCTCGCGGTGGTGGTGGACCTGCACCGGCTCGCCGCAGCGGTGCGCGCGCTGCCCGGGGACGCGTGGGGGCCGGGGGGCTCGTTCGTGAAGGCCGGCTGGGTGCGCTGGCTGGATGGCACGGACGATCTCTCCTGGGTGCTCGCCGGCGCGCGGGCGCAGGAAGGCAGGCTGCAGCTGCACCTGTCGCTCGGCCTGGGGCGGCCGTGATCTCCGCGCGCGCGCTCGCCAAGCGGTGGGAGGGGCCCGGCGCGGAGGGTGCGCCGGTGCTCGCGGACGTCTCGCTCGAGGTGGGTGCCGGGGAGTTCGTGGCCATCACCGGGCCGTCCGGCTCCGGCAAGTCCACGCTGCTGCACGTGCTCGGGGGCCTGGACCGTGCGTTCGAGGGGGAGCTCCGCGTGGCAGGCCAGTCCCTGCGCGGGCTGGACGACCGCGCGCTCTCGCGGTTCCGCAACGCGGCGCTCGGGTTCGTCTTCCAGTCCTTTCACCTGGTGCCGCACCTGGATGCGCTCGCCAACGTCGCGCTCCCTGCCCGGTTCGCACCGGCCCCGGTGGCAGATGTCCGGGAGCGCGCGGCGGAGGCGCTGGGGCGCGTGGGGCTCGCGGGGAAGGAACGCAGAAGACCTTCGGAGCTCTCCGGCGGCGAGCGGCAGAGGGTGGCGGTGGCGCGGGCGCTGCTGCTGCGTCCGCCGCTTCTGCTCTGCGACGAGCCCACCGGGAACCTGGACGCGGCGAGCGGCGGGGCGCTGCGCACGCTCCTGCAGTCGCTCCACGGAGAGGGGCAGACGGTGGTGGTGGTGACGCACGACGCGGCCATGGCCGCCGCGGCCCCGCGCGAGCTGCGGCTCGAGGCCGGGCGGCTCTCGGAGGTGCGGCGGTGAGGGCAGGGGACTGGGCGGGGCTGGTGGGGGCGTCCCTCCGGCGGGAGCGGCTGGGGCCCTGGCTGTCCGCGCTCGGCGTGGGGCTCGGCGTGGGGTCGCTCGTGTTCTTCGTGGCGCTGGGGCTGGGCGTGGGGCACGTGGTGCGCCACGACGTCTTTCCGCAGGACGCGCGCAGGCTGGAGGTGATCCCCCCCGCGTTCTCGCTGGGAGGGCTGCTGGCCCCGGCGCGCCTGGACGAGGCGGCCGTGGCGCGGCTGCGGGCGTTGCCGGGCGTCCAGGCCGTGCACCGGAAGATGGTGGTCCAGGTGCCCGCGGCCTGCTGGTACGACGGGGACTTCTTCGGCCACAGGCTGCGGGCCGGCTTCGACGTCTTCATGGTGGGCGTGGACCGCAGGCTGGTGGAAGGGGACGTGGCGGTGGGGGAATTCGAGGATCCGAAGCCGGGCGAGCCGCTGCCCGTGCTCGTCTCCACGCGGCTGCTCGAGCTCTACAACAAGAGCTTCGCCCCCACGCGCAAGCTGCCCCGGCTCGGGCCGGGGATGCTCGCCGGGTTCGAGTTCCCCGTTCAGCTCGGGCGCAGCTTCATGGCGCGGACGGAGGAGGCCGTCTCCCAGGTGCGGGCGCGCGTGGCGGGGATGTCGCCGGCGGCCCCGCTCGAGGGCGTCGCGGTGCCGCTCGTCACCGCCGCGCGGCTCAACCGCGAGCGCGGCCACGACGCGGAGTCCTTTACCTCGGTGGTGCTGGTGGCCGAGGATCCGGGGGCCGTGCCACGCATCACGGAGGCCACCCGGGACATGGGGCTGCAGCTGGACGAGCGCGAGAAGGGCGCCGCGGAGGCGGCCGGGGGCGCCGTGGCCCTCGTGACGGGGGCGCTCGCGCTGCTGTCGCTGCTCATCTGCGCGCTCGCCGCGTTCAACATCGCCCACGCGAGCACCGCGGCGGTGCGCGCGCGCGAGCGGGAGATCGGCGTGCTGCGGGCGCTGGGGGCCACGCGCCGGGACGTCCGGACGCTCTTCCTCGGCGAGGCCGCCGTCCTGGGCCTGTGCGGCGGCGTGCTCGGGACGGCAGCGGCCGTGGGGCTCGCGCGCGCCGTGGATCGGCTCGCCTCCCAGGTCCTCCCGCCGTTCCCGTTCCAGCCCCCCTCCTATTTCCTCTTCCCCACGTGGCTGTGGGCGGCCGGGGTGGGACTGGGGCTGCTGGCCGCCGTGGCGGGGGCCTGGTGGCCGAGCGCAGCGGCGGCCCGCGTGGACCCTGCGAGGACGCTCGCCGGATGACGCCGGACGCGCGCAAGGCCTGGGCTGGCAACGCCGCGGCGGGCGGGCTGCTCGCGCTCCTCTACGGGGGGGACGTGGTCGAGCACGTGCGGATCCAGGCCGCGGAGGTCTACGCGGTCGCCGCTCCACCGGTGCTCCCGTTCGCCGTGGGGGTGCTGGGGCTGCTCGCGTGCGGGGCAGGGGCGGCCGTCTTCGGTCTCGCGCGGCGGCTCGGCCCGTCGTGGCGCGGCTACCGGCTGCTGCCCATCCTCGCGGTCCTCGCGCTGTTCCTCGACCTGTTCGTCCTCCACGGGGACGCGGACCGGATGCCCTCGGACGAGAAGCTCCATGCGCAGTTGCAGGCCCTGGCGGAGGCCGCCACCCACGGCTCGGGCGAGCAGCGGGTGCTGGAAGATGCGCGGGAGCTTCAGGCCCTCCTGGGCGAGTTGGGCCGCCCCGCCTACCTGGTGCGCGGCGAGCCCGTGCAGGGCTTCCGGCTGGAGATCCAGACCGGGTGCTCGGGCCCGCGCCCGCCCCCCGCCGGTTCCGCCGTGGGCACGCTGCTGTACTGCGTGGAGGTGGGGGGACAGCAGGCGTGGATCTCCGCCCAGGCGCTCCCCGTCGAGAGCGTCTCGGGGGCCGCCGCGGCCTTCACCCGGCAGGGCGGGCTCATCACCGCCCGCGTCACCCCTGCGCCCCCTCGGCCGGCCCGCGAGCCGGAATCCGGGGAGCCCCTGGGGCCCGAGGGCGCGGCACAGGGAAATTGACCCCCTCGCGGGTGGATCACTACGCTTCCTCTCCCGTGTCCAACCCCCCGAACGTTCCCCAGGGCCTGAAGCGTCAGCCGATCCCTTTCGGCAAGTACCTCCTGCTCGACCGCGTCAACGTGGGCGGTATGGCTGAGGTCTGGCGCGGCAAGCAGTTCGCCGGGGACGGGACGGATCGCATCGTCGCCATCAAGCGGATCCTGCCGAACATCGCTGAGGACGAAGAGTTCATCACGATGTTCATCGACGAGGCGAAGATCAGCGTCCAGCTGACGCACGAGAACATCTGCCAGCTGTTCGACCTCGGGAACATCGGCGGCAGCTACTTCATCGCCATGGAGTACATCCCGGGGAAGGATCTCCGGGCCATCTTCGACAAGGCCAAGAAGGCCAACGAGCCGCCGCCGGTCCCCATGGTGGCGTACTCCGTCTCGCGCATGAGCGCGGGGTTGGACCACGCCCACCGGAAGAAGGATCTGCAGGGCAACGATCTCAACATCGTCCACCGGGACATCTCCCCCCAGAACTGCCTCGTCTCGTTCGAGGGGATGGTCAAGGTCATCGACTTCGGCATTGCCAAGGCGGCCAACAAGGCGAGCCGCACCCAGGCCGGCATCCTCAAGGGCAAGTTCGGCTACATGGCCCCGGAGCAGATCCTCGGGGGAGACATCGACCGGCGCGCGGACATCTTCGCCATCGGCGTCGTGCTGTGGGAACTGCTCACCAACCAGAGACTCTTCGTGGGCGACAGCGACTTCGCGGTGCTCGAGAAGGTCCGGAAGGCCGAGGTGCCGCCCCCGAGCAAGCACAACCCGCGCGTCCCCCCGGAGCTGGACCGCATCACGCTGAGGGCGCTCTCGAGGGACATCAACACGCGGTACCAGTTCGCGAGCGAGCTCGCGGATGACCTGGACGCGTTCCTGCAGGGCACCGGCAGCCTCTTCGGTCCCAAGGAGATGGCGGGCTACATGCGCACCCTCTTCGCCGAGGAGGTGGAGCGCGAGCGGCTGCGTCTCGTCGACTACGCCTCGGTGAAGGCGCCGGATCCCACGGGCCGGACCCCGGTGGGCCGCGCGCCCACGGGGGCCATGCCTGCCATTCGTCCACCCACCCCGGCGCGTCCCACCGGCAGCAGCCCGGCCGCACGTCCGGGGCATGCCGGCACCGCGGGAGACGTGAAGGCGCCCGCGTCCGCGGCCACCGCGCAAGCCCCGGCCAGGGCGCCCCCGGGCGCCCAGCACACGCCGTTGCCGGGCAAGGCCCCCACGGGCGCGTCCGGCAATACGCCCGCCCCGGCCCGCGCGCCGGCCGCAGCTGCCGGCACGCCGGCACCGGCGCGGGCCCCCTCCGCCCCGAAACAGGCCGTGGGGAGCCGGACGACGCAGCCGGGGTCGGTCGTCCCCCGGACCGCTACGCCCCCTGCCGCGCCGCCGCCCCCCGTTGAACCGGCCCCCGCCCCGAAGTCGCCTTCGCCCGGCGTCGCCGCCCCGTCTACCGGCGCCCCCGCGCGCCCCAAGCTCTCCGCGGCGCAGTTGGCGCACATTGCCAACGAGGGCGCCACCATGATGCTGCCGAGCGAGGACGAGGAGGAGGACGAGATCGAGCTGCCCTCCGGCCCCGCCGCCACCAGCATGGACGACGACGACGAGCTGCCGGGCCTGGAAGACCTCGCCCCGCCCCCGCCCGTCCCCGCAGCGAAGCCCGCGCCCGCGGCGGCTCCGAAAGCGCGCGCCCCGCTCCCGGTGGCAGTTCCCTCCAACGCGCGCCCCGTGGAGAGGCCGGCCCCGCCGCCGGTGCCCGAGCTGGATCCGCTCGCCGACCTCGGGGAGCTGCCGCCCATGGAGGAGCTGCCGGGCCTGGATGCCCCGCCGACCTCCCAGTCCTTCCCGTCGCTCGACCCGCTCCCCGCCATGGAGGA
>JBDLRJ010000311.1:0-18762 GCA_039800145.1 Pseudomonadota bacterium
AGCCGCCGAGGTGCGGGCGCGGCAGGCGGCGGTGAAGGAGCTGGCGCCGCTGCTGGACTTCCGCCACGGGCTCATCGCGGCGGGGACGGAGGTGGAGTCGGCGCGGTTGGATCCAACGCCCCTGCGCGCCTGGGCACACGGCGGAGATCTCCTCGCCCCCATCCGCTGGGCGAGGCTTCTCCCCTACGTCCTGCCTCCCCTCACCGTTGGACTGTGGCTCGCCGGGCGGGAGGGGCTCGTGCCGCCGTGGCTCCACTGGCCGGGGCTCTTCGTGCAGCTGGGCGTGGTGGTGGCCACGCGGCGGCACCTCCAGCGGCTGCACGCGGCCATCTCCCCGGGTGAGCAGGGCTTCCTGCGCTTTGCCCCGCTGTTCGCCGCGGTGGAGGCGCAGCGCTTCGAGGGAGCGCGGCTGCGCGGGCTGCTCGCTCCGCTGGGCGGAGGCGGCGTGCGTCCCTCGGAGGCGCTCGGGGACTTCGGGACGCGGCTGTCGCTCGCCGAGGTGCGGCGCAACCAGCTGGGGCCGGTGCTGCACCTGCTGCTGCTGTGGGACGTGGCCACGGGGTTCCGGCTGGAGTCGTGGCGGAAGCAGCACGGCGCGCAGGTGGACCGCTGGTTCGACGCGCTCGCGGAGCTGGAGGCGCTGTGCAGCCTCGCGGGGCTCTCGCACGACCGGCCGGACCACGCCTTCCCGGAGGTGGTGGACGAGGGGCCGGAGTTCGAGGCGCGGGGGCTCGGGCACGTGCTGCTCGACCGGCCGGTGACGAACGACGTGTCGCTGTCCGGGCGCGGGACGGCGTGGGTGGTGACGGGCTCCAACATGAGCGGCAAGACGACGCTCCTGCGGGCGGTGGGGCTCAACGCGGTGCTCGCGCTCGCAGGCGGCCCGGTCTGCGCGGAGGCGCTGCGCCTGTCCCCGCTGCAGGTGCTCACCAGCATGCGGGTGAAGGACTCGCTCGAGCGCGGGGTGAGCTACTTCTACGCGGAGGTGCAGCGGCTGAAGCTGCTGCTGGACGTGGCCTCGGCGCGGCCCGGCACGGGGCTGTTCCTGCTCGACGAGATCCTCCTCGGCACCAACGCGCGGGAGCGGCAGCTCGCCTCGCGCGAGGTGCTGAAGCTGCTGCTCGGCCACGGCGCGGTGGGCGGCGTCTCCACGCACGACCTCGCCCTGGCAACCCTCGCCGAGGACCCCGCGTACAAGGTCCGCAACGTCCACTTCCGGGACGAGGTGGTGGACGGCCAGATGCGGTTCGACTACCGGCTGCGCGAGGGCGTGGTGGACACCACCAACGCGCTGCGGGTCATGCGGCTGGCGGGCATTCCGGTGTAGAGGTGCCCCTGCCCATGGCACGCACCGATCCGCACTCCCACGCAGACGCCTCCCAGCCCTCCGTCACCTCCTTCCACTGGCACGCGAAGGTGGACTTCGAGGCGCGCGTGCTCCGGTGCACCGTGGACCTGCGCCTCTCGCGCGCGGGGGAAGGCCCCCTGGACCTCGATACGCGCGGGCTCTCGCTGCACGCGGTGACGGACGCGGGCGGCCAGGGGCTGCCGTACGAGCTCGGCCCCGGGGACGCGGTGCTCGGCCAGCGGCTGCGGGTGCTGCTCCCGGCGGGGACGACCGGGGTCTCCATCCGGTACGACACCTCGCCCGCGGCCAGCGCCCTGCAGTGGCTGTCGCCCTCGCAGACGCACGGCAAGCGCCACCCGTTCCTCTTCAGCCAGTGCCAGGCCCTCCACGCCCGCTCGGTGGTGCCGCTGCAGGACACGCCGGGACAGCGCGTGACCTACACCGCGGAGCTGGAGGTCCCCGTGGCCCTGCGCGCGGTGATGGCGGCGCGCAGCGACGGGCGGACCGAGGAGGGCGGCGTGGCGCGCGAGCGCTTCACCATGCCGCAGCCCATCCCGCCCTACCTGCTGGCGCTCGCGGTGGGAGAGCTCGCGTCGCGCGAGCTCGGGGCGAGGTCCCGCGCCTGGGCCGAGCCGGGCGTGGTGGAGGCGGCGGCGTGGGAGTTCGCCGGCGTGGACCGCATGCTCGCGGAGGCCGAGGCGCTCTTCGGCCCGTACGACTGGGAGCGGTTTGATCTTCTCACGCTGCCGCCCTCCTTCCCCTACGGCGGCATGGAGAACCCGCGGCTCACCTTCCTCACCCCCACGCTGCTCACGAAGGACCGCTCGCTCGTGAACGTGGTGGCGCACGAGCTGGCGCACAGCTGGACGGGAAACCTGGTCACCAACACGCACGCGGAGCACTTCTGGCTGAACGAGGGGTGGACGGTGTGGGCCGAGCGGCGGATCCTCGAGCGGCTGGAGGGGCGCGAGGCAGCGGAGCTCCACGCGGCGCTCGGGCGGCGTGCGCTCGAGCAGGCGGTGCAGAACTTCAAGGCGCACCCGGGGCTCACGAAGCTGCGGACGCACCTCGCAGGCGTGGACCCGGACGAGGCCTTCAGCCAGGTGCCGTACGAGAAGGGCTACCTGCTGCTGCGCGCGCTGGAGGAGCACGTGGGGCGCCCGCGGTTCGACGCGTTCGCGAAGGCGTACATGGCGCGCTTCCGCTTCGGCTCGCTGACGACGGAGGAGTTCTGCAGCTTCTGCGAGGCGGAGCTCCCGGGCGCACTCGCGGCGGTGAAGGCAGACGACTACCTGCACCAGCCGGGCATCCCCGCGCACGCGCCGCGGGCGACGTCCGCAAAGCTGGAGGCGCTGCTCGGGCTGGGCAGCACCCTCCCCTCCCCCGCCCAGGTGGAGGGCTGGGGCCCCACCGAGTGGCAGCTGTACCTGGAGCGGCTGCCGCGCCCGCAGTCCGCCGAGGCGCTCGCCGCGCTCGAGCCGCTGCTGCCTGCAAGACTGTCCAACAACCCGGAGGTGCGGGTGAGCTGGGTGGCGCTGTCACTCGCGTCCGGGCGGGGCGACGCGCTCGCAGAGGGCGAGGCGCTGGTCTCCACCATCGGCCGGATGAAGTACTTGAAGCCCCTGTACGCGGCGCTGCTGGCCAACGAGCGCTACGTGCGCACGGCGCGCGCGTGGTTCGAGCGCTTCAAGGATGGGTACCACCCCATCGCGCGGCAGGTGCTGGAGGGGATGCTGAAGAAGGCGGCGGTGTAGCGCTCAGCCCACCGCGTCCAGGCGGCGCTTCGCCAGGGACAGGTACTCGTCGGAGAGATCGATCCCCACGTAGCGCCGGCCCAGCTGCAGCGCGGCGACGCCGGTGGTGCCGCTGCCGTTGAAGGGATCCAGCACCAGCGCGTCCTCGTTCGTGGAGGCGCGCAGCACGCGGTCCAGCAGCGACACGGGCTTCTGCGTGGGGTGGCCACCGAGCGCCTTCTCGGACTTGCGGGGGCTCGTCATCGTCCACAGCCGCCCGAGCCCGTCGTCCGTGAGCTCCTCCTCGCCGGTGGGCGGGAGCACCCACGCGTCCCGCATCTGCTTGCCGCCGTTCTCCGCCTTCATGTCCGCGTAGTTGAAGGTGTGGCGCAGCTTCCCCTTCCCGCCGGGGCTGGCCCAGATGAGCAGCTCCGTGGAGTGGGTGAAGTAGCGGCACGCCAGGTTGGGGGCGGCGTTGGGCTTGAACCAGGTGACGGTGTTGAGGAGCTTGAAGCCCAGCTGCTGCAGGGCGAAGCCCACGCTGAAGATGACGTGTTGCGTGCCGCTCACCCACAGGGTGCCGGTGGGCTTGAGCAGCCGCTGGCACTGGGCGAGCCAGTCGCGCGTGAAGGCAAAGTCGCGGTCCACGCCCTGCGACACGTCCCAGCCGCCCTTGTCCACCGCGGCCCGGCGCCCGCCCTTGCAGGTGTAGCCGCCGTTGGAGAGGAAGTAGGGCGGGTCCGCGAAGATGAGATCGAACCCCTGGTCCGGCAGCTCGCGCATGAGCTGCAGCGAGTCCCCCTTGTAGAGGCGGTACCGGTCACCGCGGGCGTAGGTGGCCGCCTCGAGGGACGTTGCAGCAGGGGCGGCGGACCGCAGGGTCTTGGCAGACGGCATCTTCTCTCCGGGCGTGAAGTCGCCACCGGAAGGTAGATGCGGGGGATCCGCCGTCTAATTTTCCGCCCGGAAGAAGCCCAGAAAGAGGACGGGCAGGGAGCCGGCCGGGAACCCTGGCCGCCCACCCTGCCCGTTGCCCGCGACGACCGGGCGTGGCTGCGAACTACTTCTTCGCGCCGACGGCCTTCGCCTCGTACTTCTTGCGGAACTTCTCCACGCGGCCCTCGGTGTCCAGCAGCTTGTACTTGCCGGTGAAGAAGGGGTGGCAGTTGGCGCACACTTCCACGTTGAACGAGCCGCGAGTCGACTTGGTCTCGATGGTGTTTCCGCAGGCGCAGTGGATGCGGGCGGCGGGGTAGAGCGGGTGGATGTCCGGCTTCATGGTGACGCGTCCTGACGTCTTGGCCTGCCTTGCACCGGTGCGACCATTCGCAGGCCGGAGGTCTGGCGGAGGCTCAGTGTAGAGCGGCGGCTCTTAGTGGACTCCCGGCGGGATCTCAAGCTTCCCCGCCTCGGCGGCCAACCCCGCGTCCGAAGGGATGTCCGGTCCCAGCGGCACCCAGGTGAGATCAAACGAGCGCCCGGCCTGCTGCTTGCCAGACTCGGCCTTGAGCTCCGCGCGCCGCTTCTCGAAGCCCTCCAGCGCCTGCTTCAGCGAGCCCTTCACGTCCGGGGCCTTCGCCGCGGCGAGGCGGCGGGTGACCTCCGCCACCTGCGCGTCGAGGTGCTCGAGCTGCTTCTGGCGGCGCATCCCTTCCCCCGAGTCGCGGAGCGGCCCCTGGCCGTCCAGCCGCAGCTCCACCCGCCCCACCGCCCTGCCGCGCTCGCCCGCGGGGAGCAGCCACGTGCCACCCACGGCCTGGGCGCTCCCGGCCCCGCGCCCGTCGTGGGACTGCAGGACGAGGTCCACCTCGGCCCCGAGCGCCTTCGAGAGCGCGAGCGCGTCCGGGTAGGCCACGGCAGCCAGCACCACCACCGCGTCCACGCCCCGGCCCCGCAGGGATTTCACCTCTGCGCGGACCGGCTCGAGCGGTGGCCGGGCGGTGCCGCCGGTGTAGGCGCCCGGCGCGAGGACGCCCACCACGCCCAGCTTCCAGCCGCCGGCAGAGAGCACCCGCGAGCCGGGGAAGGGCCGCGTGCCGTCCGGCGACTCGAGGTTGGCGGCGAGCGCGGGGACGTTCGCGGCCTTCGCCTGCTGGGCGAGCCAGGCCACGCCGGCGTTGAGATCCCTCGCGCCGACGGCGAAGGCGTCCGTGCGCACGCGCCCCATGGCGGAGAGGACGAAGCGGGCCCGGTCCCGCGCGGACTTCTCGTCCGGCCCGGCAAAGCGGAACAGCGCGTTGCCCGCGTCCAGCGCGAGCGTGGGGCCCTTCTTCCGGGCGTCCGCGTAGAGCGTCTTTCGACGGGCCAGACCGCCCGACGGGTTGTGCGCTCACCCACAGGGGGCGACTTCGCCCCCGTTGTCTCCCGTGAAGAGCAGCACCACCGGCCCGCGCGGCGCGCCGGAGGCCACGGAGGCTGCGAGCAGCAGCGCCCCCAGCAGCCCGCGGATCACTTCTTTCCGTCCTTCTTCTTCTTCTTCGCGGCGCGGTCCAGCTCGTCCAGGCGCACGCGGGCCTGCTTCGCCTCGGCGGTGTCCGGGTAGCCGTCCACGAGCGTCTCGAGCGCGAACCGGGCCTCCTCCGGCATCTTCAGCTCCTTGAAGCACTCGTAGGACTTCATGAGCCCCGGTGCCGCGTACCGGCTCTTCGGGAAGCCTCGGAGGAGGCTGCCGAACTCGGGCGTGGCCTCGCGGCAGTTGCCCTCGGAGGCGTAGCTCTCCCCCAGTGCGAAGTAGGCCTCGCCGGCGAGCTCGTCCTTCGGCCACTTCTTGAGCCAGTCCGCGAGCCACTTGCGGCCCAGGGCCGGGTCCGCGGCGGCCTTCTCACGCGCAGCAGCCAGCCAGCCCTTCTTGTCCGACGGGTGGCTCGAGTCCTCTGCGCGGCGGCGCGCCTCGGCCTCCGAGCGGGCCTGCTCGCCTTTCAGCGCGAGCAGCTTCTGGTCGTTGGCCGCCTGCGTGGCCTCGAGCTCCTTGCGGAGCTGCTGCAGCTGGTGCTCCACCTCCTCGAGACGTCCACGCACCGCGCTCGCCTCTTCCACCGCGCTGCGGAGCCGCTCCTTCAGCCGCGCGTCCTCGAGGTTGGCCGCTTCGTCCAGCCGCTTGATGCGGTCATCGATCGCCGAGATCTTCTCGCGCAGGAGGAGATCCGTGCGCTCGCGCTCGGCGGCGAGCTCGGCGCGGGTCTTCTCCTGGTCCGCCGCGAGGTCCTCCACCCGGCGGGTGAGGCGGTCTCCGCGCTCTTTCGGGAAGAAGCAGCCGCTCGCGAGCAGGGCGAGCGGCAACCAGCGTGCGGCAGCAGGGAGCGCGCGCATGGGCTACTTGCGGACGAACTCCACGCGGCGGTTCTGCCCCCAGGCGCCCTCGTCGTGGCCCTCGTTCACGGGGCGGTTCTCCCCGTAGCCCACGGTGTCCAGCAGGTCCTCGCGGACGCGCAGGTCCACGAGGTACTGCTTCACCGAGTTGGCGCGCTTGTTGGAGAGCTGCAGGTTGTACTCCTCGGTGCCGCGCTCGTCGGCGTGCCCCTCGAGGATGACGCGGCGGTTCTCCTTCGTGATGCACCGGGCCAGCTCCGCCAGGCGCTCGCGGGTGGCGGCGTCCAGCAAGTAGTCGTTGAAGCCGAAGCGGATGGGGCTGAAGTCGCACTTCGAGGTGGGCGTCTCGTCCACCGGGGGCGGCTTCTGGCAGACGCCCGCGCGGCAGGACTCGCCCGCGGCGCAGTCCGCGTCACCGGCGCAGGGCGGGACGATGCAGCGGTTCCCCTGGCACTTCTTGCCGGGGCCGCAGGCCGCGTCGTCCTCGCACTCCCACGTCACGCACTTCTCGCCCTTGCACTTCTGGCCGGCGCGGCACTCGGCGTCCGCGCGGCACTCGGGCTTGGGGATGCAGCGGTTGGCCTCGCAGACGAAGCCGCTCTTGCACTGCACGTCCGTGGCGCACTCCTGGCACTGGCCCATGACGCAGACCTCGCCCTTGTCCTTGCAGTGCGAGTCGCTCTCGCACTTGGGGTAGGTGGGAGGGCACGCAGCGAGCGCGAGCAACAGGCCGGTAGCGGGGAGGAAGCGGGCGAGGAACGTGTTCATGGGGAAGCTCCTGAAGACGCGGGGCTCCTAGCACACTCCAAGCGCGCGGCGTCAAACGCTTTTCCCACACGCACCCACCCTCCGGGCGCGGAATCAGGCGGGCAGCTGGAACTCGGCCCAGGCCGGGGCGTGGTCCGAGGGGAGCTTGCCCTTGCGCTCCTCGCGGTCGATGCCGGCGGCGGTGCACGCGGCGGCGAGCGGCGCCGAGGCGAGCACGTGGTCGATGCGCAGGCCGCGGTTCTTCGGGAAGCCGAGCATCCGGTAATCCCACCAGGAGAAGAGGCCCCCCTGGTCCGGGTGGTGGCGGCGGAAGGTGTCCTCGAGCCCGAACGCGAGCAGCTCCCCGAAGCGGGCGCGCTCCTCGGGGGTGCAGAGCGTCTGGCCCGCCCACGCGGCGGGATCGTGCACGTCGAGATCCGTGGGGGCGATGTTGAAGTCCCCGCACAGCGCGAGGTGCGCCGAGCCCCGCTCGCGCTGCTCGAGCACGCGCCGCAGCCGGGCGAACCACTCGAGCTTGTAGTGAAAGGCCTCGCTGCCCACCTCCTGCCCGTTGGGGCAGTAGAGGCTGTAGACGCGCACGCCGCGCACGGTGGCGGCGAGCACGCGGCACTGGGGATCCTCCACGCCGTCCTGGAGTCCCTGCACCACGTCCGTGGCGGGCTGCAGCGAGAGGATGGCCACGCCGTTCCAGCTCTTCTGGCCGTACACGGCCGCGTGGTAGCCGAGCGCGCGCACCTCCTCGGCCGGGAAGTCGGCCTCCACGCACTTGAGCTCCTGGAGGCAGAGGACGTCCGGGCGGCGGGAGGCGAGCCAGCTGAGCAGCCGCTCCTTGCGGGCGCGGACGGAGTTGACGTTCCACGTGACGATGCGCATGCGCGGGCTAAGGTAGCGCGCCACCGCCATGGCTGCCCGCTGGATTCGCAACACCGTCGTCGCCCTGGGAGGCGTGGGGCTGCTGGGCCTGGGCGGGGGCGCGGCCGCGCTGTGGGCGGTGGACCACGACCTGCCCTCGGTGGAGGGGCTGCGCCACTACCGCCCGCCGCAGGTGACGAAGGTGACGTGCGCGGACGGCAGCACCTGCGCGGAGTTCTACGCGGAGCGGCGCACGTGGGTGCCGCTCGCGTCGCTGCCGCGGCACGTGACGGCGGCCTTCGTCTCCGCCGAGGACGCCCACTTCTACGAGCACGAGGGGCTGGACTACGCCGGCATGCTGCGCGCGGCGTGGCGCACGGTGACGGGCCGGCCCCAGGGCGCCTCCACCATCAGCCAGCAGGCGTGCCGCAACCTGCTGCTGACGCGCGAGCGCACGGTGGAGCGGAAGCTCAAGGAGATCGTCCTCACGCGCCGGATGGAGAAGGCGCTCTCGAAGGCGGAGATCCTCGAGCTGTACCTGAACCAGGTCTACTTCGGGCACCAGCGGTACGGCGTGGAGGAGGCGGCGCTCTACTACTTCGGCCACGGGGCGAAGGAGCTCTCGGTGGGCGAGGCCGCGGTGCTCGCCGGGACGGTGCAGCTGCCCGAGCGCATCAACCCGGTCACCAGCATGGTGAAGGCGCGCGCGCGCCAGCGGTACGTGCTCACGCAGATGGCGCGGCACGGCCACATCACCGCCGAGGTGATGGAGCGCGAGTTGAACCGCCCCATCCTCCTCGCCGGGCCGAGGCCGCCGCGCGTGGGCAGCTGGTACGCGGAGGAGATCCGCCGCCAGCTGCTCGCCAGCTACGGCGAGAAGGCGCTGCTGTCCGGCGGGCTGAAGGTGGACATCGCGCTCGAGCCGCGGCTGCAGGCGGCCTCGGAGAAGGCGGTGCGCGAGGGGCTCGAGGCGCTGGACCGCCGCCACGGCTACCGCGGCGCGCCCGGCGTGCTGGACGGCGCGCGCTTCGAGGCGCTGAAGGCCCGGCTCGCGGTGCGGCTCGCGGAGGCGGGGCGGCGGCGCCCGGACGAGGAGCTGGTGGCAGACCTCGCGCCGCTGGCCGAGCCGCGCAAGGGAACCGAGGACGAGGGCACGGAGGAGGCGCCGGCGGAGACGCCCGAGGGCGAGGCGCCGGAGGACGACGAGGCGAAGCGTGCCCGCGCGGTGCCACTCCGGCCGCTCGCCGAGGGCCTGCGGCTGTCCGGCTTCGTGCGCGCGGTGGACGGGCAGGTGGCCACCGTGGACTTCGTGGGCAGGCAGGGCGAGCTGAAGCCCGCGGGCGTCTCGTGGGCGCGGCGGCGGCTGAAGGGCGGGAAGCTGGGCCCCGCGCCGAAGAAGGTGTCGGACGCGGTCGCCGTGGGCGAGCTCGTCCGGGTGCGCGTGGTGAAGGCCCCCCCTGTCCCGGCCCCGCTCGAGCTGCAGCTGGACCAGGAGCCGGAAGCGGAGGGGGCGTTCGTGCTGCTGGACGCGGCCAACCGCCACGTGGTGGCGCTGGTGGGCGGCTACGACATGGGCCGCTCCGCGTTCAACCGGGCCACGCAGGCGCGCCGCCAGCCCGGCTCCGCGTTCAAGCCGTTCGTGTACGGGGCGGCGCTCGAGTCCCACCGCTACACGCCCTCCTCCGTGGTGAACGACGCGCCGGAGACGGTGCGGGACGAGGCCACGGGGAAGACCTGGAAGCCGCAGAACTTCGAGCGCGCCGTGTTCGAGGGGCCCATGACGCTGCGCGCGGCGCTCACGCGCTCCAAGAACACCGTGTCGGTGCGGCTGCTCGAGGCGCTCGGTCCGCAGGTGGCCATTGACTTCGCGCGCCGCGCGGGCATCCGCTCGCCGCTGCCGGAGAACCTGACGCTGGCGCTCGGGACGGGCGAGGTGGGGGTGCTGGAGCTGGCCAACGCCTACGCCACGCTGCAGGCCGGCGGCCGCTGGGCCGAGCCGCTCATGCTGCTGCGCGTGAGGGACGCGGAGGGCAAGGTGCTCGAGGCCCATGCACCGGCCTTCGAGCAGCGCGTGGATCCCGCGGTGGCCTACCTGGCGACGTCGCTCATGCAGTCCGTGGTGGAGGAAGGCACGGCGGTGGCGGTGAAGGAGCTGGGGCGGCCCGCCGCGGGGAAGACCGGCACCGCGTCCGAGTCCCGCGACGCCTGGTTCAGCGGCTACACCGCGCACCACGTGGGCACCGCGTGGGTGGGGTTCGACGATCACTCGCCCCTGGGCAGCGGCGAGACCGGCGGACGCGCCGCGCTGCCCATCTGGCTCGAGGCCCTGCGCGAGGCGGAGCGCACGCGCCCATCCACGGACTTCGACGTGCCGAAGGGCGTGCTCTCGGTCCACGTGGACCCGGCCACCGGGTTGCTCGCGCCCGAGGGGGCCGGCCGCGAGGAGCTGTTCCTCGAGGGGACACAGCCCACGGAAGAGGCGCCACCCGCGGGCACCGTGGCCCCCGAGAACTTCTTCCTCGAGGACGGCCGGTGAACCCAGCCGCCCCCCGGCTCCCCGGGTTGCCGCGCGCTACTTGATGGGCAGCGCCTTGAGGCCTGCCTTGCCGTCCTTGACCTGGACGGCGAAGCGCACCCCGCGGCAGTTCTGCTTCTGCTTCACCTGGTTGCGCGTGGCCTCCAGCTTTCCGCGGAACTTCGCCCACGGCATGCCGTCGTCCGGCTCGCCGCACTCGCGCTTCTTCGCGCGCAGCTCCTGGAAGACCTCGTACCAGTGGACCTCCTCGGGATCGTCCGGGTTGGGCCCGTCGTCCACGGCGGCGGCAGCGGCCTCGAGCAATGCCTCGGCGGCGGAAAGGTCCGCGGCGGGAGGGGACTCCGGCGCCGCGACGGGTGCCGGGGGTGGCGCCGCGGCCGCGGCGGCAGCCGCCTCCTCCGCGGCCACGCGCTTCAGGAGATCCGTTGGCACCACGATGCTGGGCCGCGTCTCCTGGTCACCGGCCCGGCGCGGGGCAGGCAGCGGCAGACGGTCCGCCATGCCGAACCCGCCGTCAAACGGAGGGGGAGGCGGGGGGGCACTCGGCGCAGGCGGAGGCGGCGGAGGTGCAACACGGACCGGCGCGGGGATGGGCGCGACGACGGGGACGGGCTCCGGCACCGGCTCGGCCGCGAACGGGAACTCGTCCGCGGGCGCCGGGATGGCCGCCGGCGAGGAGACGCCGGGCGAGGTCCCGAACGGGAGATCGAAGTCGTCCGGGCTCGCCTCGGGGGCCGCGGCCAGCTCGGGCGGGAGCACCAGCGGCTGCTCCGCCGTCACCTTCCGGGATGCCGGCAGCGCGGGGCTGGCAGCTGCCACCGCCGGGCTGACGATGACGGAGGGCTCGGGAGGAGGCGGCGCGGCGGCCGCGGCGCCCCCGAGCGACGAGAGCGACAGCGCCTCGATGCCGGAGTTTCGGCGCATGCCCATGGGCGGGGGCGGCGCCTTCGGCTGCGGCATGGAGATGCCGCCCTCGTTCCCACCGTCGTTGGAGATGAGGAAGGTCCAACCCACCGTCACCAGCACGAGCCCCAGCAGACCCAGCAGACCCAGCATCTGCACGTTGGCGAACTCCCCGAGCCCCGCGACCTCCACCATCACCACCACCTCCCAGGGCGTGCCGTTCACCTTCTGCCGCACCGCCGCGCGCTCGGGGGACTGGCCACCCCAGGTGTTGCCGGGGGTGAAGAGCGGGAACTTGAGCGGCCCCAGCTTCAGCTCCGTGCCGCGCTGCACGACGGCGCCGGTTCCGTCCTTCGGGACCTGCGCGAGCAGCTTGTCCAGCACCTGTCCCTCGTTGCCGCCGCTCGCCACGGCCGTGCCGTCGCGCAGCAGCAGCATGCCGAGGAACCCCTCTTCCGACGCGATTCGGGCGAGGTCCGGCAGCCGCTCGGGGAGCCCCACGTAGAGCCGCGTGGGGGCTGCGCCGTGGAACTTCACCGGGCGCACGGACCACTCGGTCTCGAGTGCCTTCACGGTGCCTCCCTCCACCCCCACCGCCTCCAGCGCCGCGGCGTCCACGCCCTCCTTCACCGGGGCCTCGGCCCCCTTCGCGAGGAACAGCTCCGAGCCGGTCTTCCACGCCACGAGGATCTCGGCGCGGCGGGACTCGGGGGCAAGCCCCTGGGCGCGGCCGCGTGCCTTCTCGAAGCGCTCGGCCGCGGTGGGCGGCGTGGCCAGCGGCGCGAGCGAGGGATCTTCCACGGCCGGCGGGGGCGCGAGCACCGCGGCCAGCTCTGCGTCCGAGGCGAGGGCCGCGACGTACTCGAGCAGTTCCACCCGCGAGGCTTCCACGCTGCGCGCCACCGCGGGCTCCACGTGCCGGAGCGCCTCGATGGCCTGTTCCTCCGCGGCCCGCCCGGTGCTCCCGGAGAGCAGCCACACGTGGCCTGCCCAGAGCCCCACTGCGAGCAGCGCGTACACCACGAACTTCAGGCGGTTCATCTTGTTGGTCACCCCCGGCTGGACGCCGCGGGGCCGTTATACACCGCCCTTACTCCGGGGTCCCGAAAGGCTCCCCGGGAATTCCCCGGGCGGGCTCCCGCATGCGCTCCAGCTCACGCTTGACCGCCCGCTCGAGGCGCGTCTTGAGCAGGTCCAGGGCGGTGTAGGCATCAGCGGCGGCCTGCTCGACGTGGATGGCGCGGGTGCCCGGCAGGTGCAGCGTGGCGCGCACTTCCTTGTCTTCGCCCCCCTTGGGGCCGTTGTTGTCCACCACGTGCAACTCCAGCAGCGCCGCCGGGTTGCCGACCACCCGTGCAAGCGGCGCCACCAGCCGTTCCTCCACCCTCTGCCGCAAGGCGTCCGACAGCTCCAGGTGGACCCCCTTGATGAGCACGCGCATGGCCCCTCCTCCTTTCCAGCAACGGTGCGCACCGTTGGGCCAGGACGGGAGGGAGGGTCGGATGACACGCGAGCAGGTGCCTTTCGAGGCCGTGGCCGAGACGGATGATCCGCTGGAGCTGGAGCACCTCCGCAAGGCGCTCGCGCTCGAGGGCATCCCGGTGCTGGTGAACGACCGTTGGGGGGGCACGGCCTCCGCGCTGACGGATGGGCTCACGCACCCGTGGTGGGCGCTCGCGGTGCCTGCGCCCGAGCGCACGCGTGCCGCGCAGGTGGTGGCGGAGGAGCGGCGCTCGCTCGCCTTGCACGCAGACGAGGACGCGCGCGCGGCGGAGGAGGAGTCGGCCTCGGTTCAGGGCGAGGGGGCGCGCACCTCGAACAACGCGTAGCCCACGAGCGGCCACGACTGCTTCTTGCGCAGCCCGCGCGCCACGAAGCGCTCGAGCGGTTCATCCACCACGCGCCGCGCATCCGAGGAGGCGTGGCGCACGAAGACCTTCCCCTTGTCGCGGAACAGCCAGGCCACGTGGCTCACCCGCGTGGGGAGATCCGCCTTCGCTTCGCGCACCAGCAACATCAGCGTCCCCGAGGGAGCGCCCTTCAGCTTCGCAGCCGCGTGCTTCACCGGGAGCACGCGCAGCGGGAAGCGGCCCACCACCTGCCTGGACGCCGGCAGCGCGAGCCGGGCACCCACCTTCCCCGCCCAGTGCCCGGGGCTCACCTCCATGGACGCGTCCACGGTCGCCCGGCCCCCCACCCGGTCCGTGATGTCCTGCACGAAGCCCTGCTGCACGTTGGAGGGGACCCAGTCGGCCTCCATGAGGTGGTTGCGCCACGCGTAGTCCGGGCCCGCCGGGCGGTCCGCGCGGTACCGGATGCGCTCGAGCATCGGTTTGGCGGAAGCCACGTCCTTCGACAGCGCGAGCGCCATCACCTCCTCCGCGAAGGTGAGGCAGTCCAGAACGTCCAGCCGGAAGAGGGGATCCCCGTCCGGGACGGCACCCTCGCCCTCTCCGAGCGGAGAGAAGCCGTAGGGCGTGCCGAGGAAGCCGTCGCTCACCTGCCGCAGTCGATCGGGGAGCGGCTTGCCGGCGAGCCCCGTGAGCGCGGCATCCAGGCTCGCCTCTCCGCCCTCGCGCCAGGGGTTCGGCGGCTCGGCCGGGGCAGCGACGAGTGCCGCGAGCAGCAGGGCCGTTGGGGTCGTCATCGTCATTCCAGCAACCTCGCGCGGAGGATGTTCTTGCGCTCTGCGTCCGTGACCTGCAGTGCCTCGAGCGCCTCCTCGAAGGGACCGCGGGCGTCCGCGGCCGCGTCCGAGGCCTCGACCACCAGCCACTCCACCATCTTCTTCTCGCCGGCCCGGTGGAGCACGCGCGCCGCGGGGGCCGCCACGTACGGATCCACGGGGCGCACCTCGAGCAGCGGGCGGAGCAGCGGCCCGGAGGCCTTGAGCGGGGCGCCGTCCAGCAGCTGCACGCCATCCCTGCGCTCGTACCGCGTGGTGCCCTGCAGCTTCGCCTTCGCCACCGCGATCCCGGACGGTGCGCCCTGCAGGCACAGCGCGCGGGCGGCGGCCAGCCGCGTGGACTCGGAGCTCTGCTTCAGGAACTTCTCCAGCCGCGGGACGAGCTTCGGGTTGGGCACGGCGGCCGCGGCGACGATCATCGCCTCGCGCACCTCCGGTTCGCCCTCCGCCTCCGCCGCGTCCAGGAGCCTCGGCCCGGAGTCCTTCGAGTGCGCGGACCCGAGCGCCTTCGCCGCCTCGCGACGGACCCCGCTCGCCTTGTCCGCGAGCAGCAGCCACAGTGCCGGCGAGGTGCGGGCGAGCCGGCCCAACCCCCGCGCGCTCGCCACCCGGATGGAGGTCTCCGGGTCCGTGGCCATTCCCCGGAGCGTGGGCTCGCACGACGGGGTCGCCAGGTCCGAGAGCGCCTCTGCCACGTCCCGGCGCTGGCGCACGTCGCCGCTCCGCGCGTACCGCGTGAGCACCTCGCACGCGTAGGTGCCCACGCCCAGGTACTTGAGGCGGGAGACGGCCGCGGTGACGCGCCGGCCCTGGAGGATGTCCGCGAGCGCGGCGTCCACCTCCGCGCGCCCCTTCTTCTGCGCCGTGGCGGGAGCGGCGGACACCAGGAGGAGCAACGCGGCGAGGGCGAACAGGCGGGGCACGGTGCGGCCCATCCTAGGCCACCGGCGGAGGTGGACAAGCACGGCGCTCCCCTCCTACGTTGCCGCCCCCTTCCATGATGCGCCGCCTCCTCGCTCCCCTGTTCGCCACGTGCCTGCTCGCCGCGGGCTGCGGACCCATCCAGACCACGGCCTGGATGATGGACGCCGAGGTGGCGCTCAACTCGGCGCGCACGGCCGGGGCCGCCGAGCGGTCGCCCTACGAGCTCGCCTCCGCGGAGCTGTACCTGCACAAGTCCCGCGAGGAGCTGGGCTACTCCGAGTACGAGCTCGCCGTGGAGTACGCGCGGCGGGCCACGCGGCATGCGCAGGAGGCGCGGGAGCGCGCGCTCAAGGTGGCGAAGGGGGCGCCCGCGAGGCCATGACGCGCGGGCTTGCAGCGCTCGGTGTCGTGCTCGCGTGCGCCTCGGGGTGCGTCGGCGGGGCGCGGGTGCGCGCGGACGTGGAGGTCCTGCAGGCCGAGGTGGACCGCGCGCGGCGCGCCGGGGCCTACCGGTGTGCGCCGGTGGATCTCGCCGCCGCGGACGCCCACCTGGACTTCGCGCAGGGGGAGCTCTCGCAGGGCCAGTCCAACCGCGCCGCGGACCACGTCCACGAGGCGACGCTCGCGGTGCGCCGCGCGCTGGAGCAGAGCCAGAAGTGTCCGGCCGAGCAGGAGGCCCGTCCCGTGGTGGTCCGCGTGGAAGAGGTGGACGGGGACTCGGACGGCATCCCGGACGTGAAGGACCGCTGCATCGAGCAGCCCGAGGACAAGGACGGCTTCGAGGACGAGGACGGCTGCCCGGACATGGACAACGACGCGGACGGCGTCCTCGACCCGGCCGACCGCTGCCCCCTGCAGGCCGGCCCCGCCGAGAACCAGGGCTGCCCGGAGGAGCGGCCGAGGGACCGTGACGCAGACGGCATCCCGGACCTGCTGGACCGCTGCCTCGAGCAGCCCGAGGACCGGGACGGCTACCAGGACGAGGACGGCTGCCCGGAGCTGGACAACGACTCGGACGGGCTGCTGGACGCGGCGGACCGCTGCCCCGAGGAGGCAGGCCCGCCCACGCAGCTCGGCTGCCCCGTGCGGGACCGGGACGCGGACGGCCTGGACGATCCTGCAGACGCCTGCCCGGACGAGCCGGAGGACAAGGACGGCCACGAGGACGCGGACGGCTGCCCGGACCTGGACAACGACACGGACGGGGTGCCGGACGCCTCCGACGCGTGCCCGCTGCAGGCCGGCCCCGTGGAAGAGAAGGGCTGCCCGCGCAAGTACGCGATGGTGGAGGTGAAGCAGGACCGGATTGAGATCAAGCAGCAGATCCGCTTCGCCTCCGCCTCCGCGCGCATCACCGGGCAGGACAGCTTCGTGGTCCTGGGCGAGGTGGCGCAGGCGCTGCGGGACAACCCGCAAATCAAGAGGATCCGCGTGGAGGGCCACACCGACTCGCAGGGCTACGACGTGGTGAACCTCAAGCTGAGCCAGGCGCGCGCGGACGCGGTGATGGCGGAGCTCATCCGCCTGGGCGTGGACCCCGGCCGGCTGCAGGCGGTGGGCTACGGCGAGACGAAGCCGCTCGCCCCCAACCAGACCGCCGCCGGCCGCGCGCTCAACCGCCGCACCGAGTTCAACATCGTGGACCCTGCCCCCGCGGGCACACCGCGGGTCGACTAGACGCCCAGGTCCACCGCGTCCCACGCCGTGCCGGGGGACAGCACCCAGGTGAGCGCCCGCCGCCGCTCGAGCACCGCGTCCGGGTGGAAGCGTTCCACCGGGAAGGGCTCGCCCAGCATCGCCGCGTCCACCGCGGCCCAGTGAAGGCGCAAGGCGAGATCTCCCTCGGCGAGCAGCTGCTCGGCGGGCAGCAGGGCCACCCCCGCGAGCGCCTCGTCCACCCGTCCCGCGCGGCGCGGCCCCGGCCACGGGGGCTGCACCTCCCCTGCCCAGCCGTCCCAGGCGAAACCCGGGGCACGCCCAATCGCCCACGCGAGCGCCCAGGCCGCCTCCTGTCCCCAGCGGAAGTCGTCCCGCTGCAGCGGCGTGAGCCCGGGTGCGGCCAACAGCGCCCGCTCCCGCGGCGTCAGCGCGTCCTCCAACCCCTGCAAGGACGTCCAACGCTGCACCAGGCCCGGCGGGGCGCCTTCTCCCACCTCGGCGAGCGCCGCGAGCACCACCGCGCGCCTGCCCACCTCGGCCGCGTCCCGCGTGCCCTTCCACGCCTGCGGCGGGAGGTGCGGGTTCACCTTGAGGCCCCACGCGCCCAGCCGGGACTCGGACTGCGCCTGCACCGCGGGCAAGTCCATCAGGTGCGCACCCGCCCGGGGGACGCGGGCCCGCGCAGCCCCTCGTCCACCTCCACCACCTTCTGGAGCGCGTCCACGCCGTGCAGCAGGTCGTCCAGCTGGCCGCGGACCTCCGACACGTCGGTCAGCGTGAGCGCCTGGTCCTTGAGCAGTCGCACCGAGTTCTCGATGAGCGCCATCTGCGCCCGCGCGCGGGTGGAGAACGTGCGCGCGTCCCCGAGCCGCTGCACCCGCCGCTCCAGCACGGACACGTTCTGGGTGGCCAGCTCCTTCGCTGTCTCGTCCGCCGCCGCGTCCACCGCCCGCCGCGCCTCCTCCAGCTGGGCCTCGAGCCCCTTCGCCTCGGGCGAGGCCACGTGCGCCTCGGCGCGGGAGGCCGCCACCGCGAGCGACACGAAGGCGGCGTTGAGCTCGTCCAGCTTCTGCAGCTCGGGCTCGAGCACGATCCGCGTGAAGGTGGGGTTCTGCGCCATCACCTTCTCGAGCTCGCGGCGGAGATCCTCCAGCCCCTGCGCGCGCGCCCAGTCCGCCTGGGGCAAGCCTGCAGCCTGGCGCTGCACCTCCCGCCTGGACTCCCGGACCGCCCGGTCTGCCGCCTTCCGGTCCTGGGCCGAGCGGAACGGCCGCACGTTGGGCGCCACCGCGAGCCAGAGCAGCTCGGCGCCCACCACGGCCAGGCCCACCCAGCGGTTGGCGCCCGTGAAGGCCCAGGCGGTGCTTCCCGCGAAGAGGAACGCGATGTTGCGCAGGTTGAAGAACGCCGCGAGCCGGTAGTTGGGGGTGGCCATGGTGGATGGGAGAAGCTATCGCGCCTGCAGCGTGAGGGAGAGCACGTCTGCCGCCTCTCCTTCCGGGAGCGCGCCGGGCGGGGCCTCGCCGAGCTGCGAGAAGCGGTCCGTGGGCAGCCGGAAGCCGCGCTGCAGCTCCGCCTGCACCCAGCGTGCCCGCCGGTCCGGGAGCGAGGGCAGCTGCGCGGGCGCGAGCACGCCCTCGGCCTCCAGCAGGAGCGTGGGCGTCTGCAACCGCGCCATCGTCTCGCCCACGGACTCGAGCAGCCGGCGGTCTCCGTCCAGGAGCCACGTCCCGCCCGGCTCGAAGTGCAGCAGCACGCGCTGTCCGACGAGGGGATGGCGGTCCACGCGCAGCTTGCCGCGGAGGGCCCGGCTGTCCGCCGTGCGGAGCCCACGCCACTGCGGCGCAAGGCTCGCCACGGGGCCCCGCCCCCGGGAGGGCGGCACCGGCGGACCGGCCCTCCGCACGCCCCGCCGCGCCAGCGCCTCGACCACCGAGCGCGCGAGCACGTCGGCAGGGGCATCTCCGCCCGTCAGCCCGAAGAAGAGCGCGTTGTCCCCGAAGTCCGCGAGCCGCACCCGGGCGAGGCCCAGCCGCGCCTCCTC